>JANKMW010000075.1:0-2883 GCA_024649985.1 Methanothrix sp. | reverse complement strand
CTCCGTGACGATATGAAGGGAGGCGATGTGACGATATGAAGGGAGGCGATGTGACGATATGAAGGGAGGCGACGTGACGATATGAAAGTAGACGAGGATTTCATGAGAGCCGCCCTCGAGGAGGCGAGGGCGGGCTTGGCCGAGGGCGGCGTTCCCATAGGCGCGGTCCTGGTGGAGGAGGGAAGGATCATAGGGAGGGGGAGAAACCGGAGGGTCCAGGAGGAAGATCAGCTTCTCCACGCCGAGATCGACTGCCTCCGCCGCTCGAGGCTCACCGGTGGCTACTTCGGCACCACATTATATTCGACGATGATGCCCTGCTACCTCTGCGCCGGGGCCGCCGTCCAGTTCGGGATAAAGCGGGTCGTGGCGGGGGAGGCCGAGAGCGCCCCCGAGGCGAGGGCGTTCATGGAGTCCCACGATATCGAAGTCGTCGACCTCGACCTTCCCGAGCCCAAGGAGCTCCTCGCCGAGTTCATCCGCAGATACCCCGGCCTCTGGGACGAGTTCCTCGCAGAGTGCAGCCCCGATATTTTCTGATGGAATGGTAGGGTGAGAAGATGTTGATCAGGGACCTGAAGGAGGGGCGAAGGTTCGCCGCGAAAGACGGGACCGATATCTGCGAGCTCCTCCACCCGGACCGGGAGGAGGGGATATCCATGGGCTACAGCCTCGCCCACGCCGTCCTCGGGCCGGGGGAGGCCTCGGCCCCCCACCGGCTTAAGAGCTCCTCGGAGGTCTACTTCATCCTGGAAGGGCAGGGGATTATGCATATCGACGGCGAATCCGCCGATGTAGGGCCGTGCCAGGCGGTGTACATCCCTCCGGGGTCGGTCCAGCATATCGAGAGCATCGGCGAAGGCCCCCTTCTCTTCCTCTGCCTCGTCTCTCCGCCCTGGCGGGAGGAGGACGAGGAGCTGATCTGAAAGGCATAATGGGAGGGGTGAAGGACGGCGGGATTCGTCGAAGAGGGCGTTGAGCCGCACCCCCCCGGCTCACCGGGCCGATCCGTCCATCTCCATGATCCCGAAGACGTTCCCCTCCGGGTCCCGGCAGCGGGCGAAGCGGCCGACCCCCGGCACCGTCATGATCTCGCAGATCACCTCGCCCCCTTCTTCAGCGACCTTCGCCATCGCATCCTGCAAGGAGGGAACCTCCACGGTGTTCGTCGTCCCTTCGCCGGGGCTCTCCCGGGGCTTGAGGGCGCCGTCGATCCCGGGCCCCTCCCCGGTGTAGGCGAGCCAGTAGTCGAAGGGCCCCCAGCGCTCCAGCCTCCAGCCGAAGACCCCGGCGTAGAACCTCACGGCCCGCTCCGGATCGTCGACGGGAATCTCGAAATGGATTACTCGCAGAATGACAGACGCGATGATTTTAGATTCTGATATAGGTGGCGATCCGGAAGTGGCGATCCATAGGTTCATCCCCGCCCCTCGAATTCCCGGCCATCAAAGGACCGCCCCGGAAGATTGCTGCCCCCCAGGGCCCGAGAGCCTCTTTTTTATCGACCGCCCAGCGAGAGCGCCGGTCGAGAAGGCGGCCTGGAGGTTGTAGCCGCCGGAGTCGCCGTCGACGTCCAGGACCTCCCCGGCGAAGTAGAGGCCGGAGACGAGCCTCGACTCCATCGTCTTCGGGTCCACCTCTGGGAGGCTGACGCCGCCCCTGGTCGCCATCGCCGAGTCGAAGCCCCCCACCTCCTCGACGACGAAGGGAAAGCCGGCGAGCCGGTCTGCAAGGCCGGTCCTCATCCCTCTGGTCATTGAGGCGCATTTTAGGTCCTGAGGGATCTGCAGAGCCTCCAGGACCCTCGATGCGAGCCTCGCGGGAATCTCCATCTCCGCCAGGACCGACCTCAGGTTTCGCGGACCGTCCTTCTGCGACCTTTCGAGAAGCCAGTTATCTATCTCTTCCCTTCTCCTCTCCCCCGCAAACGATACTCGCAGCACGTCCCCGGCCCGGATGTCCCTGGAGAGGTCGAGGATACCCGGCCCCGAGAGGCCGTCGTGGGTGAAGAGGACGTCCCCCGCCCCCTCCTTCACCTTTTTGCCCCGAAATATCGAGACCCTCGCCCCGGGAAGGGAGATCCCCGCGAGGTCGGAGAAGGGGTAATCCCTGATCCGGACGGGGGCGAGGGCGGGGCCGACCTCGACGATTGTATGGCCGAAGGCCTCGGCGAAGGAGTAGCCGTCGCCGGAGGAGCCGGTGGCGGGGTACGACCGGCCCCCGGTGGCGATGACGAGCGTGCGTGACCGGTAGGCCTCATCCCCGCAGGCGACGATAAACCCCTCCTCCGACTTCTCGATGGAGATTACGGTCTTGCCGCCCGATATCTCCACCTTCCGGGCCTCGACCTCCGCCAGGAGGACGGCCAGGACGTCCCGGGACCTCTGGGTAGCCGGGAAGACCTTCCCCCCCTCCAGCGTTGTCATAAAAAGCCCCCTTTCCTCAAAGAAGGCGATGAGGTCGCGGTTGGTGAAGCTGAGGAGGGCCGGGCGGAGGAAGCGGCCCGCTCCGGCGTAGCGGTCGAGGAAGGCTCGGATGTCGCCGTCGTGGGTTATGTTGCAGCGGCCCGAGCCGGAGATGAGGAGCTTTCTTGCCGGCGAGCGCTTCTTCTCAAGGACGAGGACCTTTCCACCCCCGCCGGCGGCGCTGATCGCGCAAGAGAGTCCGGCAGGGCCTGCGCCGACGACGATGAGCTCCCAGATTTTATTATGGCTTCTATCAATTTGCATAAAGACGACCATGCGAAGAAAGCGAGATATTACTAATGAGGACTTCGATTATCCTGCAATTGGCGTTCTGTGAAGTACTTTACCTCAACATTTTCGATCTGGTCGCGTACTCGCTCTACTGAAAATCGCCACTCGAATCGAATTCAAGGGACTT
>JANKMW010000074.1 GCA_024649985.1 Methanothrix sp. | reverse complement strand
ATTATGTGATGCGCAGGGGTAGTTTATAAACTGGGCTCGGCCGAGGGAAAACTTGTAAAGTAGAGTTATTTGACGAATATCCTAAAGCCTTCTATGCTTCCGGTCCTCGGACCGGCTCCCGAAGGCGTAGTACCGGCTCTGGTCGATGAGCTCCGCCAGCGCCTCCTCGGAGGTCCCCTCGCCGCCCCGGCCGACGGGAGAGAGGATCTGGGCGATCTCCTCCAGGGTCGGGGTCTCCGCCTCGCACTGGGATATGATCCGGGATATGAGGCCGATGAGGGGGTCGACGGAGGGGCCTGAGGTGAGGAGGAGAAGGAGGACGTCCCCGTGGGTGAAGTGGTAGTCCTTCGCCATCTTCGATAGGGTGAGGAGGGCGGAGATGGAGATGCCCCGGACGAGCCCCGCCTCGTCCCCCTGGGCGATCGCCCCCTCGACCCGAAGGATCTCAGAATCGAAGGCGACGAGGAGACCCAGGGCGGTCATCCTTCCCTCTGGGTCCGACGATCCTTCGCCCTTCTCCGCTGCCACCTCACCCTCCTCCGTCTCTGGAGGGGCGGAGGAGATGGAAACGTTGCTCTCGATCCTCTCGACGATGGGTCCCAGGTCAGCCTCCTCCCCCTCGCCGACGACTTCCAGGAGGAAGCTGACCCCCGAAGGGGAGGCCCAGCCCCCGCCCTCCGGGAACCTCAGCTCAAATCCGAGGGACGCCCCCAGGCTGACGACGATGTCTTCGAGGGCGAGGCGGTATTCGTGCCCCTGCCCCTTCAGGGCCGAGGCTAGAAGCTCCCCGATGGCGTCGGGGTCTTTCGCCGACTGGAGGAGAAAGGCTCGAAGCCTCTCTCTTGGCTCATCCCCGGAGAGGTCGCCTGTCAGGGCGAGGATCTGGTCGAGATCGATATTCATCGGTGGAGGTTTATCGAGGCCGGTTTAGATATAGCTATCTCAAGGAACTGGCGGAGGATGATCCCGGGACTTGGAGATCTATTTGGGATCCCGGTTCATCTCTACCGTCATTTTTCGATCGATTCAAATAGGCCGAGCCCCCAACGGTGAATGATGCGACTTTTGGGCGCCGATGAGGCGGGGAAGGGTCCGGTGATCGGCTCGATGTTCGTAGTCGGCGTCGTCGTCGACGAGGAGAGGCTCTTCGATCTGGCAGCGCTGGGGGTGAAGGACTCAAAGCTCCTCGCCCCATCGAGGAGGGAACAGCTCGCCGCGAGTATCGAGAAGATCGCCCGGGACCGGTACGTCCTGGAGGTGAGGCCGGAGGTGATCGACGAGCTCCGCCAGCTCATGACGATGAACGAGATCATGGTAAAGAGCTTCTCAAAAGTGCTGGAGAAGCTCTCGGCGGACAGGGCGATCCTGGACGCCGCCGACGTCGACCCGGAACGATTCGCCAGAAGGGTGAAGGAGGGGAGCAGAACCGGGATGGAGGTCGTCGCCGAGCACCGGGCAGATAAAAACCACACCGTAGTGGCCGCAGCCTCGATCCTCGCCAAGGTGAATAGGGACAGGTCGGTGAGGGAGATCGAGGCGGCCGTCGGAAAGGTGATCGGGAGCGGCTACCCCTCAGACCCGGCCACCATCCGTTTCCTGGAAGAATGGGCGAAAGAGCACGGCGACCTTCCGCCCTTCACAAGAAAGAGCTGGAAGACGGCGGAGAGGATAAAAGCTAGATTTATATAGACTTCCCGGTGTTGTTGGGTTGAGGGATAATATTTGGATATCGAGGATACGCTGCTCATGATCCCTGGACCGGTCAAGGTGCCCCAGAGGGTCCTCCGGGCCATGTCGAAGCCTATGATCAGCCACAGGAGCGCCGACTTTGAGACGATCTACGAAGACTGCAGGTCGAGGCTCAAAGAGCTCTTCGAGACGAAGAACGACGCCGTCGTCCTCAGCGGCAGCGGTACCGCCGGCATGGAGGCGGCCGTCGGCGGGATCATCGGCAAAGAGGATAAGATCATTACCGTCACCAACGGGAAGTTCGGCGAGAGATTCACCGAGCTCGGCGACCGGTACGGAACCGCCGTCCTCCTGGAGTTCCCCTGGGGCACGCCCTTCGATCTGGACCGGATAGAGGCTGCCCTCGAAGATGGAGCGAAGGCCATCTCCATCGTCCACAACGAGACCTCCGTCGGGATCGTCAACCCGGCCAAAGAGGTGGGGAAGCTGGCGAGAAGATACGATGCCATATTCATCGTCGACGGGATATCTTCCATCGGCGGAAACGAGTTTCTCACCGACGAGTGGGGGATCGACATCGCCATCACCGGATCTCAGAAATGCCTCGCGGTCCCGCCGGGGCTTTCCATGGTGACCGTCAGCAAGAGGGCCGAGGAGATGCTGGAGGACGGGAAAGGAGGCTACTACACCGACCTCAAGGCCCACCTCAATAAGTCGAGGAAGAACCAGACGCCTTACACCCCGGCGGTCTCCCTCTTCTACGCCCTCCAGGAGGCTCTCACCATGGCAGCAGAAGAGGGGTTCCCTGAGAGGCGGGCTCGGATGGCCGGCCTCGCGAAGGGGGTGAGAGAGGCGGCATTGGCCCTGAATATCGAGCTCTTCCCCCAGGTGAACGAGCACTCCACCTACTCCAATACCGTCACCGCCATGAAGATGCCTGAAGGGGTAACCGACGGCCAGCTTCGAGGAGGGATGAGGAAGCGCGGCGTCGTCGTATCGGGGGGCCAGTCGGCCCTGAAAGGTAAGATCTTCAGGATAGGGACCATGGGCGCCTGCACCGAGGCCGACGTCCTCAGGACGATCCAGACCCTGGAGCTGGTCCTGGCTAAGGAGGGCGTGATATCCTCCCTGGGCGCAGGGGTCGGGGCGGCGAGCAGGGCGATCGACGGGTGAAGCCCTCGCCACCTTTTTTTCCTCCTGGCAAAGAGCCCCTCAAAAAGTCCATCCGTTAACATTTAATAGAGAAATCTCTTATTTGGATCAGATACAATTTCAAAAGTCATCTCCGGTCGTCGGGCTATCATAAATCTAGGGGGTTTGTAGAAGCTTGAGATCTTTAAAATGGACGACGAGGGCGGCGGCGTTCTTCATCGTTGCCGTCATCGCCCTCGGGCCAGCTCTGGGCCAGCTGGAGGCCTCTATCAGTTTTCTGCAGGTTGGCACCGACAAGACGCCATTCAACGTAAATCAGCCCATCGTCTATAAGGTCCACCTCACCAACAGCATGAGCAGCCCCATGCGCTACTCTCTGGAGCTGGAGGTGGGGCCCGACTACACCGATTATTCAGCATCCAAAAAATACACCACTGACATCAGCCTCACAGCCCGCTCCTCCCAAGACGTCAACTTCGACGTCAACTTCAGGGCGCCGGAGTTGAGCCGTGGAAGTTTTGGAAGATGGGCCTCCGACGATAACGAGACCGGCACCTGGGAGAAGAGCTGGTACAGGGTCATCATCACCCCCCTCGTCGGAGATCCGGTGACCTTGGATGGGTACGACGGCCAGCCCCCTCTCATCAAGATGATCACCTTATACAGGAACCCCGAGGTCTCTCCCAAGATGGGGACGGACGATACCCTCTACAGCTATAGGATCGACCTCTTCTCCAGCGCCGAGGACTCCGTCTCTCTCCAGGTCGCCCCAGAATTGATCGGCCCGTGGGAAGATCTGGGGGGCCAAAACTACACCAACGTGGGCGCCTGGCAGACTTTGAGGTGGGACGAGGTATCCCTGGAGTTCGATTTCATACGTGCCCACTATAGGTTTTCCGGAAGGAAGCAGACGGAGGCCTTCGAAGGACCCTTCTGGCCGATAGATTACGAATATGGTAACGCCAGCGTCGATCCCGTCGACGGATTTTCAGGTTCGCCCTTCACCTACTCTCTGGACTTCAACGGATCAAAGAACCTGGACGTGGGCCTCAACATCTGGGACATAGATCAGAACATCTTCAGGCTCGTCGAGAAGAAGAGGTACACCGACGCCAACCGATGGCAGAGGTTGGAGTGGACCGGTGCCATGCCCAGCGAGACGATAGGCTCGGTGGGGACTTCTTCATACTACTTCAGCTTCTACTACCCCGGTTCTGAGAGCCCCCTGGCCACCAGTCGGGAGGAGGAGGGGAAGGTGTATCTCGGTCCCGAGATCGTCTTGATAAGGTATGAGAACGTCTCCGTCTCTCCCGAGAGGGGATCGACCGTCTCCCGGTACACCTACTCTGTGGACGTAGAAACCGCCCTTCCGGTCTGCGACATCGAGCTTCAGACCAGTGAGCCGGGATCGTCAATCTGGAGATCTCAGGGGATCGCCACCTACAACGGAGACCCTCGGATCAGCTGGAGGGACGTCTCCTTCGACGGTGACGCCGCCGGGAACGTCAGCTACAGGTTCATCAGGGTGGCTTCACCCCCATCGATTTACCAGGGACCAAATCTCTTCAAGGAGTCGATCAGAGGGATGGCGTCGCCCATCAACGGATCTCTCGGCTCCTGGGACGCCGCCTTCCACCAGCCTGGGGAGAGATTGATCAGATCACCATTCGTCTACACCATGGAGATGGACGCTCCAGAGAGGACAGAGCCCCTGGTGGTGAAGCTGGAGGTTTACGATCCCGTCCGAAAGGCCTGGATCGAGGCGGGCAGACCTCAAAGCCTGAACGCCACGGAGATCTCCACGAACTTCACGATAGATCAGCTCCCCTTCGCCGAGCCGTTCCTCGGGGAGTCCAGGTTCAGGTTCCTCTCTGGGACCAGGTTCCTGGACGGCGAGGAGGGATACTCGGGCCCCAATATGGTGGCAAACTTCAGAAACAAGACCTGGAACGTGACCTACGACAACGTCCGGGGCGAGTACGTCTACACCTACGGCGTTGAGGTCCGCTCATCTTTGAGCAGTTTATCCTTCGATCTCGTCACCACCATGGACCGGACGGCATGGACCCTGGCAAACGATCCGAAGGTCTACGCCTCTGATGCCGCGGAATGGAAGAGGCTGGAGTGGAGGGGTTACCCATACTATCTGGAGGTAGACTTCACGCCTATCGGGGTTTGATATGAAGAGACTCGCAGCATGCATCATCATAATTCTGCTCCTCCTCCCCCTGGCGGCCCAGGCCCAGGGGGTGAGCCCATCGCCGCCCAAATCCACACCATCCTCCTCGGGAGGGAGCAGTGGCGGGGAGTCCAGCAGCTCCAGCGGAGGGAGGAGGGTAGTACAGCTGGACCTGGACAGCATGGTAGGAAACATGGAGAAGTGGAAGCAGGATGATCCGACCAAGTTCGAGTACCTCAAAAAGCTCCTTCACATACCCTTCGTCCCGCCCAAGGAGTACGCCCCTCCCACGGTCCTCATTTGGTACCCACTGGGTAAGGGCGAGATCACAAGAAACGACAAGATGGATATCTACGCCTGGGTGAAGAACGACAACCCCATAGAGGTCCGTTCGGACGTTTACCTCTGGCTGGAGGCGAAGGGCCCCGGAGAAGAGGAGTTCACCAGGATAGGATCTCAGAGGGTGATCCTCGCCAACGAGTACTCCGAAAAGACCAACGCCACCACCAGGGACTGGTCTTCTATCACCCCCTTCGTCGACTCCAAAGAGGTGGGGAATGCCACCTTCCGGATATGGTTCAACGACATGCACAACACCTACTATACAGACGCCATGTACGCCAAGCCCTACCAGCAGGATGACTATTACAGCGTCCTCCGGCTGGACCTGGTCAACAGCCCCCCAAAGGTGGACGAAGATAGCATAAGGGTCAACCCATTCAGGGCCAGGTACAACGATCCCATCCGGTACGAAGCCCGGTTCGTCGACACCGACGGGGATGCCATCAGCGTTACCCTCCACATCTTAGACGACCAGGAGAAGGAGCTGTGGAACGGGACCCAGATCGTGAGGTCTGGAACTAACGTCAGCTTCATCGCCAGCGAGTACGGCTTCTTCGGGGAGGGGGAAGCGGGGAAGAACTTCACTTACTTCTACACCTTCGGCGACGGCCTCAACTCCAACAGGACGGCGATCCATTCAGGACCTTGCCTCCTTCCAAGCCCCAAGATATTCGTCTCGGACCCGGACGCTTCCCCCGCCGACGAGAACCGGCACTGGTGGCAGAACTACAGGTTCAGCCTCAAGGTGAAGAACCCGGAGGTGAATAACCTTCGGATCGATCTGTATACCAGCACTCCGTCTCATCCGAACAGGCGCCAGGATACAGTGGTCATCAACGCATCGGAGGAGGTCCAGGACGTCCTCTTTGATCTGGCGCCCTTCGACGTATCCGACGCGGGCCAGAGCTTCAGCTATCATTTCAGGTATTCAGCGACGGACCAAAACTCCAGGGAGGAGACGGGGGCGATCTCGGGAGGCGCGATCAACCCGAAGATCGTCAAATACCCGATATACTCGGCGGTGACGGTCGCAAATATCCTAGCCGTTCTGCTGGCGGCGCTCATCGGCGGGATCATGATAGAGAGGAGGTTTTACCGATGACCAGCCTCTTTTTGAACGGCATCTTCGGCGTAGGGCTATTCCTTCTGCTGTTGGCAGGAGGCGCAGCGCTCCACAGGCTTAATATTGAGAGGACTTACCGGAGGGTAGCGGCCACATCCAAGGCGAGGGTGGTTGATAACGGAGGGGCCAACGACAACGGCGGGAAGATCTCCAAAGACAAACTCAAAGAGGAGATCATGAAAGAGATGTTCACCCGGCAGGGTTCGAACTTCAACGCTGCCGCCGTGGCGGCCTGGATGCTCCTCTTTGCCGCCTTCGCCTACTTCTACTTCCTGACGCCGGAGATATTCCCCCGGCATAACTACTTCCAGGTTTCAGCTCTAGCTTCAGGCCCCCTGGGTTTTGGTGCCTTCGGCCTTCTGGTTCTCCTTTTTAGCCTGGTGGCTGCCGCCTTCGCCCCGGGGAAGGTTTACGGCTATTACGAGATCTCCAGAGGCACGAAGGTCGCCATAATGTTCGCGGTGCCCCTCCTCGCCGTCTCCATCTTCCTCTCCGTCCAGCAGGGGACGATATATCCCGAGACCGATCTTTTATCGAGGTCGTTTGCCTTCCTCGCCCTCTTCGCCTCGGAGGCGGCGCTCCTTTGGCCAGTATACGCCGATGCCCTCGGAGGGATGAGATGAGATTATGCATCGTCGGAATCGGAGGCTGTGGTGGGCATCTGGCGGAGCGGTTCCTCCAAAACCAAGACGTCGCCCTCCTCAACAGGTCTCTGGGGGAGCACGTATCCTTTGGTGGGGTGAAGGGGCTCTGGCTTGAGGCCGACGTCCAGGAGACCCAGAACCAGAAATTCTTCGGCTCCCTGGATAATGGATGCTATCCCGGCTTTTTCATACCCCATGACGTCATCGGGACAGAATCGAAGACCTCTAAGCTTATCGTCGACCGTTATGGGTACGACGTCAAAAAACAGGGGTTCATGAGGCAGGCCGAGTTTCTCAAGGCCGTCTTCGAGATCTTTGGGAGTGATGGAGAAGTAAAGAGGGCCGCCCTCAGTGAGTACGACTCGGAAAACCCCATCCTGAGGGGAGCATGGGATAAGATAAGGGGCTATACGACCCTCGCTGCCCTCAAGGGGAACAGCGGGTCGGAGATGTGCGACGGTATCCTCTTCATAGTCTCTCTCGGCGGAGGGACGGGGACGGGTTTCGTCAACCCGATCACCAGGTACATCCGGGGAGAGAGGCCCGCCTATCCCGTCTTCGTCCTGGGGGTTCTCACCGAAGAGGGGACGGACCCTCAGCAGAGGGCGAAGGAGCCTAAGAGGGCCATGGGAGCGACGATCTCTCTTTACGACCTCATGACCAAGAAGGTCGGGGTCGGAGTGGACGGGATCGTCCTAGTCGACAACCAGATCATGGTGGAGAAGTTCGGCCAGGACTACTCCGCCATCGACGATTTCATCCACCAGGCCATGAGGCCTTTCGTCGCCGGTCGCCACTATCCTGGGGAGGACCCCCCTTCCCTTGCGATGCGGGAGAAGTTCATAGAAGGACTGGACCGACCCCCCATCCTGGTTCCGTGCTGCTGGCGGGAGAAGAGGAAAAAGGATCCTGAAGATGATCTGGCAAAAAGAGCCCTGACGGAGGGGAGGCTCTTTGGGTGCGATCCGGGAAAGGCCGATAGGGCTTATGTCTTCACTCGAGGGTTTGTCGACCAGAAGGGGATCGTCTCCGCGGTCGCCAGGCATTCAGGGATTCCAGCAGGTCGGATCGAGCCCTGGAGGAAGCTGGGGGAGAACCATGCCAACGAGATCCTGATCCTCCTCCGAAACCCCTACGGCGAGGAGAGAGGATGCGAGGTGAAGGGAACCCTTGAGCACCGTCTCCACAGGGTCATCAGGATGGCGCTCAGGTACATGGACGACCCCGAAACAAATCTCGTCTCGCAAGGTATGCCGGAGCTGACGAAAAAAGCGATCGAGGATTACTTCTACGGGGAGGATGGTATCCGAAAGCGGTTTGAAGATGCCCTCCTCAAGATCGAGAACGGCGAGAGGCCGTTCTTCCTAGAAGAGAGGAACATCTTCGAGAGGTCTATCCGGGAATCCCATCCTCAACAGATCCAGCAGACCGGCCGAAAGGTCGACGAGGATGAGGTCCGAAAGATCGTGGAGGAGGAAGTGAGAAGGGCTCTAGCCGAAAGGGGCTTTGGAGCTGGTGGCGATCCCAAGAGGACTTTACAGGAGGGCTGAGATATGGCGAGATGGCAGATCGTCGTCGTGGTCGCTCTCGCTCTGGTGGGGGCTTACATCCTCCTGGACGGCGCGAGGGACGGCATCCTCGGAGGCGATATGTCCAGGGGCGTACCCGACCCCTACTATCTGGAGCTGAAGCCCGCCGACGTCCACAACCCCGACGACGTCATAAGGTACAGCAGCTCCATCAAGGGATATGCTGCAGACCTATCGGTCTTCGAGAGGGCCGCCTTTTACGAGTGGTACTTCAAGAGCCACGGCTTTGACGTCACCTTCGCCTACGCCGATGATTTCGACGAGACGGGGAACGATCACCTCTGGCTCCTCGTAAAGAACCAGAAGGGGGAGGTGATCGAGGTCGACCCCTCCTTCTCCGCGGTAGGTGGCAGGTCGATGGTTCCCCTCGACCCGGCGTACGCCAGGTACGACCGGGAGTTCATGGACGTATACGAGGCCATAGATGGACTGGGCATGAAAAGGCTCGCCTGGTGGGAGGACCCGGCATTCCGCAGTAAGGCTATGCAAAATTAAGAAT
>JANKMW010000073.1:315-9540 GCA_024649985.1 Methanothrix sp. | reverse complement strand
TCTTCTTGACAGGCTCTCATGTGCTTGGTTTTGATTCTCAAGTGCGTAAGTCCTAGCTATCAATAAACTACCATCACCGGGACCTTCGAGTTTCGGACGACCTTCTCGGCGACGGACCCCAGGAGGAACTTGCTGAGGCCGGTGCGGCCGACGCTCCCCATCACCACGACGTCCATCCCCTCAGATATCTTGAGGATCTCTTCGGCGGGGTTGCCCTCGACCACCTTCTTATCTACGGGAACGCCGACGGCCTTCGCCGACTCTTCGACAGAGCTCGTCGCCTTATCCCCCTCCACCATCATCGACTGCTTCAGCCCCTCCAGGACGTCGTCGGCGATATTGAAGCTGACGTCGGAGAGGGCTCGGTTCGGATCGACGACGTAAACGACGGTCACCGTCCCGCTGGACAGCTTCGCAAGATCGATCCCCTTCTTTGCAGCCCGGACGCTGTGCTCCGATCCGTCGGTTGCGATCAAAATCTTTTCGAACATTTCCTTCACCATTGACTGTTATGTTATCGTCCTTGATAAGCTTTTCTCCAAATTATCCTCCTTCGGAAGATGCAATATGATCGGAAAATCTTCACAATGGCTATATAAATCAAGAAAAGAAGCGATGGCCCCGGTCCTCCACCGGCGCCAAAGCCGCCTTTCAACTGCCTTTCATCTATCTCTTCCGCCTCACCTTCAGGACCATCCTCTCTTTGCCGACGACCTCGACCGTCTCGCCGGCCTCGATCGGCTCCTCGGAGACGGCGACCCAGTACTCGCCGTTGTACATGACGTGCCCCCGGGGATCGATCCTGTCCAGGGCCTCTGCGACCTCCTTCTCCATCCTGGCGGAGTAGGTGGGCCTCCTCCTCGCCTCAGCCACCTTGTAGATGGCAAAGACGAAGAAGAGCCCCATGACTATCGACGGGACGAGGAGGGCGATGAGGGCGTCCATCTTGTACTCGGCGGGGGTGGACCACTCCGGCGAGCCTATGGGTACGAGGAGGACAGACCCGATGATCATGCAGGCGAGGCCCGCTGCCCCCAGAAGGCCGAAGCCGGCGCTGTTCAGCTCCACCAGGAGGAGGACGACCCCCAGGATTATGAGGAAGACCGCCCCGATGTTGACGGAGAAGCCAAGGCCTATGAGCCCCAGGGCGAGGACGATGACGCCGACGAGCTCAGCGCCCATCCCGGGGTTTGAGAGGCCGAAGATGAGGGCGTAGAGGCCTATGATGAGGAGGAGCCCCGCCAGGAGCGGGTCGGATAGGATCGAGAGGATCTGGAGGCGCAGGCCCGGCTGGAAGTGGACTATCTCGGCGCCGCTTGTGGCGAGGGTTCTGTTCTTCGCCACGACCCCGTCGACCTCCTCCAATAAAGCCTCGATGCTCGGGCTGATGAACTCGATCACCCCGAACTCCAGAGCGTCCTCGGCGTTGAGGTTTAAGTTCTTTGTGACGAACTCCCGGGCCGCTGTGACGTTCCTCCCGTTGATCCGGGCCCTCTCCTCGGCCAGGGCCACCACGGCGTTGATCACCTTGGAGTCGTTGACTGCCTCCGTTCCCATCGGCCCGATCTGGACCGGCTGGGCAGATCCAATGATCGTCCCCGGCACCATGGCGGCGACGTCGGAGGCGAGGAGGATGATCGTTCCGGCACTCCAGGCGGTGGCGCCGGAGGGGTAGACGTACCCGATGACGGGAAGGCTCGTCCTCTCCATCAGCCCCGTGATCTCCTTCGTCTCGGTGAGGCCTCCGCCGGGGGTGTCGAGGGTGATGATGATCGCTTCGCAGCCTAGTGCCTCAGCCTGGAGGATCGCCTCGGCGACGATCTCGTCGCTCGCAGGGGTGATGGCACCGTCGAGGGCGACGATCATCACGGACCCCTGCCCCAGGGCAGCGGCCGAAAGGGAGAGGAGGAGGATGGCGGCCATAAAGAGGGCTGGGATGGGGGTATGGGCTTTCAAGACCCCTGGGGCGGGGCGGGAGGGGCGGCCATCCCGGCGGCATCCTCCCCCTATAAGCTTCGAATCTGGTCTATTCATCTCTCCCCGAAGGCCTGTGTCAGCCCCGCAACAGTTCCCGTCTTCTCGCCGACCTCGCCCCCGGAGGTGACGACGATCATGTTCTTCTCCCTGGAGATCTCGGCGAGGGTCTGTAGCTCCCTCAGCTTGATGGCGACAGGGGCGTCCTGGTAGAGCTTTGCAGCCTCCACCATCCTCGCAGACGCCTGGAACTCTCCCTCCGCCAGGATGATCCGTGACCTCTTCTCCCTCTCGGCCTCGGCCTGCTTTGCTATCGCTCTGAGCATCGACTCGGGGAGGCTGACGTCCCGGAGGGTGACGGCGGTGATCTTGATCCCCCAGGGGTCGGTCTGCCTGTCGAGGATCTCCTGGAGCTTGACGTTCAGCTCTTCGCGCTTGGAGAGGAGGTCGTCGAGCTCGATCTCTCCGAGGACGTCTCTCAAGGTCGTCTGGGCAAGGAGGCTCGTCGCCAACCTGAAGTTCTCTACCTGGATGACGGCTCTATCCGGCTCCACGACCCGATAATAGAGGATGGCGTCGACGGCGACGGTGACGTTGTCCTTGGTGATGACCGCCTGCTTCTGGACGTCTATCGTCACGACTCGCAGGTCCATCGTCATCGCCTTATCAATGATCGGGATTATTATCGTGATGCCCGGACCCTTGATCCCGCTGTAGCGGCCAAGCCTGAAGATCACGAGCCGTTCGTACTCCCGGGGTATCCTGATCCCCTGATAGAGTATGAACAGAACTATCAGCAGAGGTACAAGACCGACGGATAATATGTCTACCAAATTAACACCCTACAAAGGTTGAGCCTCGAACATTTAAATAACCGACGGAGGAAAAGGGGGCTTCCACCGTCGAAACGGAGATGAAACAAAAAAACGTATAAAAACTAAAAGGGTGCGGAATCTCTCCCCTTCGGAGAGGGGCAGAGGCGAGTCTACTTCTTAAACTCGGTATATCCGCACTTTCCGCAGGCTAGCCGGTCGTCGTGCTCTCCGAGGAAGACGCCGTTGCCGCATCGTGGGCAGACCTGCTTCTTCCTCTTTATCGCCTCGCCGCTGACCTCATAAAATTGATGGACCGCCATCTACCTCGACCCCTCTACTCCTCTGTCCCGGCGGCAGGGGCGGGGACGTTCCTAGCTACTACGTAGGCCCTCTCCACCTCTTTTGCCCTCTCCTCGCTCTCGTAGATCTTGGCGTACCCCATCGTCTCACGCTTTCCGAACTCGGACTTGAGGCTGTCGACCATCACAAGCCCCACCTTGGAGTTCATGGTGGCTGCGATCTTGTCGATGACGCTCTTTCTGGAGGGGGTGGGGCCGTCGTGCTCGACTACGAACTTGACCTCTCTCCGATTCAAAATCGGGTTCTCTCTCTCCTCGATGATCTTAATTTCCATCTAAATCCTCCACAATCATTCTATCCATGATGCTCTTGACGTATTCCTTCCTCTCGGGGGTCACCACCACGGCGACGCTCCCTTCGTTGGGCTGGCCGTAGACGACCGTCGACCCCAGGGGGGCGTATAGTATGGCGGGCAGCGTTGCAAGATCCTCCTCGCCGTCGACGACGATCTTACCCCTTCCGTCGCCGGCCAAAAGGTACCTCACCGCCTCGACCAGCTCCTGGGTGAGGGTTGCCGGGGGGTTACAGACCTCGATCTTCTCGTAATCGTCCAGGTCGCTTATGCCCTGTTGGACGTGATCTGCCACCGGCATCCGTTTCGTCATGTTGTCCACGATGCAGATGTCGGGCTTTCTGCCGGGAGAGGAGACGAGGCAGAAGGTGGTGACATCACCGACGGCGATCACCTTCGGCGCGGGGACGAGGAGATCCTGCATCGGTTCTATGCACTCCTGCCCCCTTCCCCTGTAGAGCCTGCCCAGGGGGGGTCGAAGCTCGGAACGGAGCTCTTCGGGGAGACGCAAGATCAACAAATCTATCGCACCTTCAGGGCGTACCTTCCTGGAAGGGTTATCCCCAGCTTCTTTGCTACCTCAGACTCCTTCGGGTCGATTATCACGACGTAACCGCTCCAGTCCTTGCTCAGGGAAGACGAACCACAGATGGGACAGACCAGACCCTCGACAATCCTGTGACACTCCCTGCAAGCCTGTTCGGTCATTTCGATTCCGCCTCTGCCTCTTCTCTTCGCCGACCCGCCTCCAGCCACTCGATCTTTCCAAGGCCCGTCTGCCTCATGGTGAGGCCGATCTTGCTCTCTCTTGGCTCCTTCTCGTTGAGGCTGATGGCGATGATCCGAGCTCGAACCCTGTCGCCCTCCCCGAGAGATTTGTTCGAGTCTTTGCTGGCGAGCCGGGCATTCTTCTCATCGTACGATATATACTCGTTGGTGATCTGGCTGACGTGGAGCAGCCCGTCGAAAGGCCCGATCCCTATGAAGGCCCCGAACTTCACGATCTCCACCACCTCTCCCTCGACGATCTCCTGCATCTCGGGTTTGAAGACGATGGCATCGAAGGTGGCATTGTAATATATCGCCCCGTCTCCCGCCAGGATCCTCCCTTCCCCGATGTCGTCGACCCCCAGCACCGCGACGACGGTGCCCAGGACCTTATCAACCCTCGCCTCGTACTTGTTTCGGAGCGCCATCTCCACCGCTTCTTCGAGGGGATCTCCCATCTGGCCGGGAGGTATCCTGACTATCCCCTCCAGCTTCATCTTCTTATACATCAGAACTCCTTTCTATTTGCGATCTCCAGCCGTCGCCTCTGGCGCAGGTGTATAACGGTAACACCTCTAGTAGATAACTTTTTCTTCAGTTCCTTATCGTTGGTGAAGACAGCGGCTCCCGTTTTCAGGGCGAGGTCGAGGAGGGCCTCATCCGCCCCGCCGGAGGCCTCGACGATCTCACACCCCTCGGCGAGGAGCAGGCCGATCCGGGCAGCTATGCGATCCCGGCGGGAGTCGGCGAGGCGGGAGAGGGATTCGAGCTCCCGGAGGACGGGTCGGAGGACCAGGAACCTCCGATAGCCCAACCGTTCCAGCTCCTCGAAGACGTCCACCCCGAACTCCCCGGGGACCATCAGGCCGTTGGTGTCGAGGAGGACCTTCACGCGGTTCTATCACCTCTTCCCGAAAACGGCTCATCAGAGGCCAAAACGGATCATTTTTTTATGGTGCCGACGCCAATAAGACGCCACCGCGCGCCTATCCGCCTGCTGACGGCGACCCGGTCGCCGACGGCGGCGCAGACCGGCCTTTTAAGCTGGACCTCCACCATCCCCCCTTCTCGAGCGCTGGAGACGACCCCTACGGTGGTGGCGGTGCCGACGTTCAGCATCAACGGCTCGCTGGTGTGGATCGGCTCGACGTCAGCCTCGGAGGTGGCGCCTACGACCCTCTCCAGGAGCCTTATCTTCATGGTGAAGGAGTTCCAGACTGGAGGAAGTGTGCCCGGACCTCCTGCCACCTGCCCCACCAGGATGTCGCTTTTTGTGAGGGTTGGATCGAGGGTCGTTCCAACCCCCAGGAGGCCGCCGGGGGTCCCTTCCTCCTGGGTCCCACCCCCAGCCATCAGGGCCGTCACCTTGGTGTTGATGGGAACCCACTGCTTCCTCCCCTCCGACTCCACCGACCTTCCGGGCATTATCTCAATAGGGTCTTCGGGCCTGAGGACCCCCTGGATCAGGGTCCCTCCGATGACCCCGCCGACGATCTTATCGGGGAGGGTTCCCGGCCGGTTGACGTCGAAGGACCTGGCTATCTGGAGGAGGGGCGGCTTTTCTATATCCCTCTCCGGTGTGGGGATCGTCTCCTCGATGGCCTGGATCACCAGGTCTATGTTGACGTTCTGCTGGGCAGATATCGGGATTATGGGAGCGTTCTCGGCGACGGTACCCTTGACGAACTTCTTGATCTCGTTGTAGTGCTCGATCATCCTCTCCTTTGAGACGAGATCGATCTTGTTCTGGACGATGACGATCTTGCCGATGCCTGTTATGTCCAAGGCCATCAGGTGCTCCTTAGTCTGGGGCTGAGGGCACGACTCGCTGGCGGCGATTATGAGGACCGCTCCGTCCATGATGGCAGCCCCCGAGAGCATCGTCGCCATGAGGGTCTCGTGGCCGGGAGAGTCGACGAAAGATACAGTTCTGAGGGGCTCGCTGGGGGAACCGCAACCCGGGCAGGTCTCCTCCACGGTGTACGCCTCAGGCTCGGGGCAGTTGGGACATTTTCTGAAGGTCGCGTCGGCGTATCCGAGCCTGATGGAGATGCCTCTCTTCAGCTCCTCGCTATGCTGGTCGGTCCAGACCCCGGAGAGGGCCTGGACGAGGGTCGTTTTTCCGTGGTCGACATGGCCCACCATGCCTATGTTGACCGCCGGTTTTGTATGCAGTTTGGATTGGCTGGACAAATCGGGTCGCCTCTGATGATCTTGATGGCAACTTACAGGGAATGACTACTATTTAAATGCTCAGGGCTGGATGCCGACCCATCGCCCCTCCATCGGTGGGAAGGAAAAGACGAGGCAGAGGGGGGATGGGACCTGCTGGTCCGCACGACTGGATCAAAATTGCATTCTCGGAAAAGTTAAGGCGCATCTCCTAGACGTAACCCCTGCTGGCCTCGTTCAGTGCCATGACCGTCTCCCGTACAAAGAGGCGGTAAGATTCGATGGAGAAGGAGGACCAGCCCTCGAACTCTTCGTAGAGCTCGGCGCCGAAGGCGTCCTCCTCATCGTCCCCGCTCTTTACGCCGAACCCTTCGAGATCCGAAAAATTATCTGAGAGGTATCTGAGAAGAGCCGTCTCTGCGTAGGGCTTGGGGACGACCGGCTGGGATTCGGATAGCTTCAGCATCAGACTCTCCTCGTCGATGAGATCCTCCAGGGATACCTTCCTCTTCTCGACGGAGGTCTCGTGGGCCAGCTGGCTGATCTGGAGCTTCTCGCCGGGGGAGAGCTTTCTCATCTCTGAGAACGCCTCCTGGTAGAGCCTTCCCATCTCAAACTCGTGCTCGAGAGCGTAGGCGAGGATCCTGTCTGAGGCCTGCCTCAAATATTCGGAGTTGAAGGATATGATGGAGAACCAGAGCCCTTCGAAGTAGTACCTCCGGTTCATCGCCACGGCGTAGTCGAGGGCCCCGGGGGAGGACGACCCCATGGAAGGAAAGAAGGTGACGGCGTCGGTCTCTACCAGGATGTATCCGTCCGCCTCATCGCCGCCGAGGCGGCAGATCCGGGCACAGTCCGACAGCGGGCGAAATACCTTCGAGGGGTCTTTCATCTCCCGGTGCTTTCTGACGATCCTATCCCGATCTTTGGAATCTGCTCCGGCCAGGAGGGTGGCGACGTCCTGGGCGACCGAGACGAGCCATCTGCGGTACTCCTCTTCGAAGCCTTCCCGGTTAATCGGGTTCTCCTCCCTCGGGGACCTCTATCTTGTCCAGGATCTCTTTGAAGGATCGCCACTGGTCCACCGGTATCCTGATGCCGTTCTTAGACCAGCCGGTGTACCTCTCACTTTTGACATACTCCCTGATGTCGATTCCGGCAGAGCCTTTAAACTCGGTCTTTCTGATGACCAGCTCCGTCGTCTCGCTCTTTTTTATCCTCCCGAACTCCTCGTCCAAGGTATCAGCTCCGGAGGTTATCTGCCGCCAAGCTATAAATATCGCGGCGTCAGCTTTATATATGACACATGTTATCATGGCCCACGTTAACATGAAGGAGAACTGGAATTGAGCGAGATCGGCAAAAGGGTGCGGATGGAGAGGATCATAGACCGGAACAGCGGAAACACCGTCATCATCCCCATGGACCATGGGATATCTGTCGGCCCCGTCAAGGGGCTCGTCAACCTATCGGAGATGGTAGACAGGGTGGCAGAAGGTGGCGCCAACGCCGTCCTCCAGCAGAAGGGGATGGTGAAGCACGGCCACCGGGGGTACGGCAGCGACATCGGCCTCATAGTCCATATGTCCGCCAGCACCGCCCTGGGCCCAGACCCCAACAACAAGGTCCAGGTCTGCATGGTGGAAGAGGCGCTGAAGATGGGGGCCGACGCCGTCTCCGTCCACATCAACATCGGGTCCGGGACTGAGGCGGACCAGCTGCGAAAGCTCGGCGGCGTCGCCGAGAGGTGCGACTTCTGGGGGATGCCCCTCATCGCCATGATGTACCCGAGGGGCGACAAGATCAACGATCCCAACGGCGTCGACGTCGTCGCCCTGGCCGCCCGGGCCGGAGCAGAGCTGGGAGCGGACATCGTCAAGACGAACTACACAGGCGACCCCGACTCCTTCCGGGAGGTCGTCGCCGGCTGCCCCGTCCCCGTGGTGATCGCGGGCGGCCCCAAGGCCGAGACGGACCAGGAGTTCCTCGAGATGATCCGCGGCGCCATAGATGCCGGAGGAAAGGGGGTCGCCATCGGAAGGAACGTCTTCCAGCACGAGAACCCGACGAAGATGACCAGGGCCGTCGCATCCATAGTCCACCATGACAAATCCGTCGAAGAGGCGATGAAGATCCTGATGTGATGTATAGATCCCTCCTCTTCTCCCAAGGGCGGCCGGAGGCGCCGACGATAGCTGCGGGGGCCTCCTCTGACCCCCCCCCCGCGCGGCCACCGCGGATCCGGAAGGCGGAGAGGTATCGGGGACTATAGCCCAAAAACGCGCCAGCCTTTCGACCCGGTCGAAGGACGAAGGCGATGCACAAGCTTTATATGATGGGAGCGGGTTTGGAGTCTGTCGCGCCCAAACCGGACGAAGCGGGGTGGGGTAGTCAGGAAATCCCGACGGGCTCATAACCCGTAGATCAGTAGTTCAAATCTACTCCCCGCTACCAAATTCAATTTTAATCTGGATTTAAATTCCGACGAATACGATCTTGTTTCTGCTCTCAGAAGGTTGATCCGTCTCAAATCCGGCTCCTTCACCTTCAGGTCCTGAATATGAAATGTAGATGAATGGGCCGATGGGCCCATAATCATCAAGCCGGCCCCCTCTTTCTCCTCACTTCACCACAACGACGTTGCTCGCCCCCATGTGCTTTCGGTGGACGTTGTCCTCGAAGAGCCGGAAGTCGTATCTCCCCGGAGCCGAAGGCGCTCTGAAGGTCATGGTGCCGCAGGACCTGCCGCTCGTCCACTGCATGGCGAGCATGAACTTGTCGGGGCTCGTCATCTCGTACATCCCTATAGACGAGGCGGGCTTCGCCCCCCAGAAGGAGACGGTG
>JANKMW010000073.1:0-306 GCA_024649985.1 Methanothrix sp. | reverse complement strand
CTCACCCCGGCGGAGGGCTTCACCTCCACGGCCCCGCTCTTCGCCAGGCTCTTTTGGCCGCCGTCCTCGAAGAGCCGCAGGTCGTAGATCCCCGCCGACGAAGGCATGGCGAAGGATCGGGTCCCTGCGCTCTCTCCGTCGAGGTGCTGTCGGGAGATAGGGGCATCGTCCCCTGATCCGGCGGCGAAGAGTCCGATCCAGTCCCCCTCAAAGCCGGGGGCGCCGCTGAAGTTGACGATGACGCCGTCGCAGGTGCCGGCGGAGGAGGTCGAGGCTTCCAGGGCGGGGGTCGCCACCTTGAAGGGG
>JANKMW010000072.1 GCA_024649985.1 Methanothrix sp. | reverse complement strand
AAAGACCTCCTCTAAGGAGGGAAAAGAGCCTCCTCTCATCGCCAGCAAGACTGAGAAGGAAGGCTTCGAAGTTCCATCCAGAACCGTCCCAGAAGAGCCTGAGGATGAGAGGCCAGCATACGCTCCCCACCGTCAGGTGGCAGAAACGAGCCCCGAACTGATCCCGGAGGAGACGGCGGCGGGGACCGTCGCCATCGGACCTGAAAATTTGCCTGCAACTGAAGATGGAACGGACCGAGAGCCGATGGAGGTCTCGGTGGCAGAGAAAGGGCCCGGACCGATCCTGGACGGACCAGCAGCCATCAGACCCAAAAAGGGGGCAGAGATTGAGACCGGAGACGAGGCCACAGATGACCTGTTGACCGAGACCGTAACCGACCCCGAAGATGAGCAGAAGACCAAAACCGGGACGGATCTGGAGACTCCGGTGATTTCGGCGGCGGAAAAGGGGCCAGATCCGACTCCAGGGGATACCTCCGCCGGAGAGGAGATCGTCGAAGAGGGTCCTGTAAAGAGCACAACCCCGGAGGACTCCGGATCGTGGGACATCGGGAAGGTTCCCGCCTCCGGCGAGCACTCCCCAGATATGGAGGTTGCGGCGACGACCGGCATCTTTGACGCCGCCTCGACAGGGAATACGACGCCGCAGATAGAGGGAGTTAAAAGGCTCGAATTCAAGGCAGCCCCGCCTTCGACGACCGAGGAAACAGGGAACCTTTCGGAAGATAACACGACCGTATCGGGCCCAGAAGACGAGACGAACCAGACAAAAGCCACGCTCTCGAATTTGAACCTCCCCTTCGGCGATGGCGAGAGGGGACCGAGGCTCGACACCTTCGGCAAGGGGTTCAACTTTGAGACGGGGCTTGAAAGATTCGGATCCGGCCGGGAGGTGGCCATCGACGAAAATGGGACGTTGATGCCCGCCCCCATCATGGAGTTTGAGAAGATGGACTTCGGATCGAACGTTGGGGGAGGGTTCGGCCTGACCCCCTCCAGCCCCTTCGGATGATCCGATCGCGAGATTCGCCGGCAGAGTGGCCACCGGTGTCGTCGGCTGGGTTCCAGGACGAGGATTAAAATGGAGCTTCAACAGGACCATATGTCTGCGACTGAGACGACGGGAAGATGCCGTCCTATCCCGGCGCCGAGGATAGGCGAAAGAAACGACGTCTTGTCCCATCTTCTCCGATCCAGAAAGTGCATCCCCATCCTCATATTCTTCATCTTGATCTCGCCCTCCCAGGTCCATGGAGAAGAGATCTCTTCCGCCGACTGGTCCGAGATGGGCAACGCTCAGGTCGGCAGAGGTGAATACGAAGAGGCGGTCAAAAGCTACCAGAGGGCGATCGACCTCGACGCCTATAACCCAGACCTCTGGTATAACAAGGGGCTGGCCCTCAGCGGCCTGGGCAGATATGAGGACGCCCTCGAATGCTACCAGAGGGCGACGAAGCTCGATCCCTTCGACGCTGAGATCTGGCTTGAGAGAGGGGCTGCCCTATCAGGTCTGGGAAGGTATCAAGAGGCGCTGGCGAGCTACGATAGGGGCATCGAGTTCGATGCCGACGACGCCGGCGCATGGAATAACAGAGGAACCGTCCTAGCAAAGCTCGAAAGGTTTGGGGAGGCGGTCGAGAGCTACGATAGGGCCATACTGATCGATCCACTGAACCCCAACGCCTGGAACAACAAGGGCTCCGCCCTCCACCAGCTGGGGAGGTATCTGGAGGCTCAGGACTGCTACGACAGGGCGATAAATCTTGATCCGCTCCACCCGTATGCATGGCACAACAAAGGGCTGCTGGTACCCACCCTCGATGAAGAGACCGAGGATCTCTTCGCCCTCTCAAGAAAGAGGATTTACGTTGAGACCGAGATGAAGAGATCTCCCTTCCAGTTCTGGGACGAGAACGGCTACCAAGAGAAGCTAAAAGAGAACGAGAATCTTCCGGGGTGGAGGGTTCCTCTGGTGGTCGCCTCCATCCTGGCGGTCGGCCTCCTTTTGAACCTCGGCGGGAAGGGGAAGCAGATTTATCCGGATTCTATAAAGTCGTCCCTCACAAGGCTCGTTCTGGTGGGGGACAGATCTATCAACAAGAGGCGTTGACTATGAGGACGGATATCTATATCGTTTTTATCCTATTTTTGGCCCTCCTCACCACAATCGCGGCGGCGGTGCCGAAGGAGGCCTCAGGGACGGTGATCGGCGTAGATAGCGGTGATGTCTTCGAAGTCCTGATTGTGGAGGAGGACCCCCGAACTGGACCAGGTGTGGTGACGGTGAAGCTTGCGGACGTCATCATCTCGGAGATCGAATCTGCCGGGAGAGAGGCAGCAAAAGAGTTTGCAGAGGCCCATCTAATGAACAGAACCGTCTGGCTGGACATCGACGATCTGAGCGTCGCTGGCCGGGATCCTAAGGGGAGGCTCATATGCGTCGTCTATCTCGAAGAGCCGGACGGCAGGATCAACCTCACCCATCCCTTCAACAGGCTCCTGGTGGACGCGGGCCACGCCGAAGCTCATGACTTCCAGGAGGACGAGTTCGATCCTGCAGAATGGTGGCCTTCATGGGTGGTCATAAACGAGGTGGAGGCGAACCCCGAAGGCGGCGACGCTGACTACGAGTGGGTGGAGCTTTACAACGACGGATGGGATGATGCAGATGTAGGCAACTGGACCTTGACGACCGCCGGCGGGTCCATCATTCTGCTGGAGGCTGGGACGATCGTCCCGGCGGGAGGTTTCTTCGTGGTGACGGCTGGGGGGTACTGGCTGCGAAACAGCGACGAACTGGTGATCCTGAGAGACGACAGGGGGGTGGAGGTCGACAGGACCCCGGCCCTGAACGACCAGGATGATGACGTCAACAGCTGGTCGAGATATCCCGACGGTGGCGACGAATGGATCCGCATCGAGGCGAGCCCGGGGCTGCCCGTCCCGCCGATAGAGCTATCGCTGGGGACCATCTCCGACCTGGCCGAAGAGAGCGACAACTGGCTCCTATGGTCCAATGCTCCTCCTTCGGGGCTCTGGGACGTCTCGGACTTTCTCAAATGCTGACCAAATACATTCTTGGTGACAAACGCCCGGCATCTCCTCAGATCCCGGCCGATGTGGGGGGAGCTCGGGATCCGGCCTCATTCGAGGTTCAGCTCCCTCGCCCTCTCCATAGCCTCCTTTGCCTCATCATCTCTTCCCAGAGATCTGAGGGCTAGAGCCATGTTCTGCCAGGCTGTGGTGTACGCGGGGTAGATCTCCACAGCCTTACCGAAGCACTCCACCGCCTCCTCAGGCCGGCTGAGGGCGATGAGGCAGACCCCCTTGTTGTTCCAGGTGTAGAAGTCGAAGGGGTCGATGAGGATCGACTCGTCGTAACACTTCAGGGATTCTTCGTGCATGCCAAGGTTGTCGAGGGCTGCCCCCTTGTTGTTCCATGCCCTCCCCGCCCGAGGTCCCAGAGGGTCCATCTCTATGGCCATATCGTAAGCTTCGGCAGCTTTTTGGAATTCTTTAAGGTTGTGGAAGGCGTAGCCCTTGACGATCCAGGACCTCAGATCCGACGGATCGATCTCGAGGGCTTTATCTGCAGACTCCAGCGCCTCTTCGTGCCTTGCCAGCTCGTTCAAGGCGATCGCCTTTCCTCTCCAGCTCGGAGCGTGATCCGGCTCGATCTCCAGAGCCGTCTCGAAAGATGCAACTGCCTCATGATATCGTTCTTCTTTCCTTTGAGCCTCGCCCAGGAGACTCCAGGCCTCCAAGAAGAGGGGTTCCTTCTCTATCGCCCTCTCCAGGTGGCCTATCGCCTCGTTGAAACCGCCGGAGCTGTAGCTTCCGCCACCCTTCCTGTACCAGTAATCCGCATCCAACAAACCGCCACCGCCTCAGCCGTAGATCTGCAAAAGGGGAGTTCCATCACCCGGATTTCGGTTTTGTAGGAGAACCTTGTTAAGGGTTGTGGAACCCCTCCAGGACGGCTTCGAACCACCCGTATAGGGCTCCAAAGCCCCTTCTAACCGTCTCGTCGCCGAGATCCAGGATCTCCGAGACTTCGAGGTCGCCCAGGCCGCCTCGATACACAACATCTGAGAGATCCTCAATGATCCGCTCCATGGGGGCTGCATCAAAACCGTAACTTTTGACATAAAGGATGGCTATGGAAAGGATGAGCAGTACGGCTACGATGCCAGCCTTGGATCTCCGACCCGCCCCATCATCTTGCATATCCGACCGATCCATCGCTTCCCTTCTGCATAAACCCCTCTTCTCGGCGACGTTCCTTCGGAGCCGCTCGATCTCCCCAGGACCCCAGAGCCTAACCCCCAGCCGTTGGGCCAAATCCGCCGCCGACCTGGAGAACCCAGAAGAGGGCGATACGACCACGATGATCCTCCCCGGTTGCGAACCCGCGGCTTTGGCGACCCGTTCTACGTCGGCATCGTCGACCAACCCATCGGTTCTTTTACAATATATGCTATAGGTTACCTTATGGCCGACCTCGTCGGTCCTGGTGGCGACGATCTCCGCCCAGCCTTCGCTGGATTTTGTGATATTTTCGACCCTGTAGCAGTTCAGCTCTATGAGATCCCCAAATTCCTCCTCGAAGGAGTATCCGGTCTCGAGCGGGTTCAACCATCTCGCCCCCATCTGATATCCGACCCCCATCCGGGATTTTGACGCCTTTTTTCTGCCTTATAGACAAATACCTTATATATTATGATATTCTATGGTTATTTATAGTTGGGGCAAACTGCTGAACGGAGAATCTCTCACCATCCATCTCATCGGGATGCGGGCGTTTGGGTCGAGAGATCCGCCGACGCGCGCTCCATCATGGTAAGTTATATATTGCCAAGCCGCAATTCGCTGTCCGCATGTGCGTGGACGGTGGTGATGATATATGAGTTCGATGCAATCTGAGATCGCCAGCCGTCTGGTCCAGTTCCTCGACCTGGACACGGATGGAAGAAGGCGATTCGTTCTGGGGGTCATCCTAGAATCGGGCGAAATCACCGTAAGCTCCCTTTACAAGGCGGTCAAAGAGCAGTTTGAGACATCAAGGAAGGTCGTAGCGTCCCTGTTGGGATACATCTGCTCCAAGCTGGGTATCCTGAGGGCACATAAGAAATCCTACCGTCTGCCAACGGTTTACATCCTTAAAGAGGAGTATACCGACCTCGTCAGGTCGGTCCTCAACGCCACCGCCGTTCCCGGCGAGTCATGACCCAGGTCAAAAACGCTCCAAGAACTGCGACCACCCTGAAGATCAGATCCAAGTCGGAACACTGGATAACCCGCTCCAAAGACCCCTACCTGGAGCTTATGCTCCGGCTCTTTCAGGATGAGAAGACCGCCCGCCGCGGCAGGGATTTCCTGACGATGGTGGAGGTAGGCCAAGAGAAGGGCGAACCGCTAAAAACCAGGGACTGGAAACGGATAATGGAAGAGCTGGACGTCTCCAGATCTGCATTCTATTTCATGAGAAACAAGCTCTTGGGGGCGGGGCTCATCGCCGTCCGGTCCGGAGAATACAGGCTCTCCGGGATGTTCTCCCGCGACCTCGCGGACATGTCCCGATGGTGGTGGACGGCGGTTATGGGAAACGACCCCGAGACTTTATGATCATCGGCGACCGTCGGAAGGAATAGGATCTACAGGGCAGCGGTCAGCTCTCCCATCCTCTTCTCGATCGTCGAAACTATCCTGTCGTTCTCCATGTACTCAAGGCCGGCTCCGCAGAAGGGACATATGAAGTTGTTCTCGCTCGCCTCGTCGAAGACGAAACGGGCACATCCGCCGACGCATGCGTAAAATATGTTGTTCTTCTCGTAGCTGAGCCGCTCTTCCAGCTTTCTTAAGAGCTTTCTTGCCTCCGACTCCAGGGCACGATCCATATTCTCCATGCAGAGGGCCCAGAGATATGTAAGCCAGCCGCTCTCGGGGTCCCTCTCCCTCCTGTACTTCGCGAGGCGGTGCTCGTAGAGGAGATAGAGGGTCCTCCTGACGGCGTTCAGGCTGATCCCCGTGATCTCCGCCACGTATTCGTCGGTGACCTCGTCGTCGGGCATGCACTCGACTATGTGGTGCCCCTCTTCCCCTACGAGCTTGGAGAGATAAGCACGTTGTATCGGATCCTCGATCAGAACCAAGAGATCACCCCTTTGGGCCTCCCGGTGGGAGAACCAGCATCATTGAAGTCTTTGACCATCTCATTTCCCGCATTGAGAAGTTAGTGCACCGATAGGTTATAGCGATTTCCCTGGTCAGAACCAGGGGCAAACCCTCCCTCTTCGGCCCACCGCCCCTCCACCGGATCTGGAGAAGGAAGACCGCGTCATGATCCGCCGGAGGCACCCCCCCCTTGGGCTCTGATCCTCTCGACGAACCTCCTTTTCTTGTCGATCGCCCTCTCGGCTGCGATGTCGACCTTCTCGCTCATCTCGGCGAAGTCCCGGACGGGCCCCTCGTCCACCACCTTCTTTATGGGGGTATATGCAGACTCCCGGAACTGGGGCTCAAAGTCCTTTATCCCGTCTCTGGTGTGTAGCTCTATGCCGCACCCCTCCTCGACCCTACCGATCATATCGATATCGACCCCGGTGCCCCTGACGACCTTCATGAGCTCCTCGGCGGAGGAGGGGGGGGCGATTATGAGGAGGGCGTCTATAGAGACCCCAAGGTAGTCGATCTCCAGCGCCTCCAGCATCTCCAAGACCCTCCGGTTGACGAGCCCTCTCATCATCTCCTCTTCGAAGACGAGCTTCACCCCCGCGGTCTTGGAGATCTCTTTAGCATCCCCCCTGATGCCGCCGTTGGTGACGTCGGTCATGGCGTGGATCTCGACGTCTGCATCCAGGAGCGCCGAAGCCGCCTCCAGGAACTTGACGTTGATCGTCTCCTCGACGACTTCGTGGTGGCCATAGTAGAGGGCCGCGGCACAGACCGTCCCCCCACCGGCCCCTTCCGTCATCAGGATGACGTCCCCAGGGGCGGCGTTCTTCCTCGGTGAGAGCCGATCTGATACCCCCACCGCTCCGACGCAGCCTGTCAGCCGATTTCCTATCACCATGTCCCCCCCGATCCGCAGGGTAGAGCCGGTTATGAGGGGCACCCCCACCACCTCTCCTACGGCAGCGATCCCCGCCAGGTGGTCGAAGAGACGGCTGACGTCCCCGTCGTCGGCCAGGTGGATGTCGGAGAACATGGCGACGGGGCGGGCCCTCATGACCAGTATGTCCCTCAGGGTCGCCCTTGTGACGTGAAAGCCCGCGAGGAAGGGGTAGTCGCTGAGGCGGGAGTGCATCCCGTCAACGGTGAGGACGATGTACTTTCCTCCCGCCTCCACGGCCCCCGAGTCGTCGAGCTGCCTTGAGTCGACGACGGCTCCCGTCTCCCCGATCACCTCGGCGATCTTCTCGTGGGCGTAGAAGTCGCCCGAGCCCCGGGACCCGACCCCAAACTCCCCCATGGTGACCCCTGCCTCCGATAGGTCGAAGACCTCGCCTTTCGGATCCAACGTCGCCCTCGCTTCCTCTACGACGGCTTTTGCGAGCTCCCCGGCGTACTCTCTTGAGATCCTCGCCCCCTTCACCTCCAGGATCATCCCGGCGAGTCTCTCCGGGACGTCTTCGTCCCCCCTCGATAGGCACCTCTTCGCAAATCCCTCCAGATCCATGAAGGACCGTTGGCGCCAGGGGATAAAAAGAGGCCCCTTACGGATGGAAGGTGCAGACCGGGGGTTGAAGATATATCCTCGGAACGCTCATGGTCGATGAAGATCTGGCCAATTCGGCATCGATGCATAGACAGATATCATTCTTCGAGGGGGACCCAATTTGACTCCTGATATGAAGTTCGTTCCCACCACCTGCCCCTACTGCGGCGTTGGATGCGGCCTCAATCTTGTGGTCGGTGGGGGGCGGGTGATGGGGGTGGAGCCGTGGCAGGCCCACCCCATAAACGAGGGGAAACTCTGCCAGAAGGGAAGGTACTCCCACCAGTTCATCCAGAGCCGCGACCGGCTCACGACCCCCCTCATAAAGAGGGACGGCGCCTTCGTCCCTTCGAGCTGGGAGGAGGCCCTGGGGCTGGTGGCGGAGAGGCTATCAGCCTACGGCCCCGAGGAGATATTCTTCCTCGCCTCGGCGAAGGCGACTAACGAGGAGAACTACCTGATGCAGAAGTTCGCCCGGGTCGTCGCAAAGACTAACAACGTAGACCACTGCGCCCGGCTCTGCCACTCCTCCACCGTCTCCGCCCTCTCGGAGGTCTTCGGGTCGGGGGCGATGACCAACTCGATCTTCGACATCGAGGAGTCAAGATGCATCTTCGTCATAGGGAGCAACGCCTTCGAGCAGCACCCCCTGATTGGACGAAGGCTCGTCATCGCGAAGAAGAGGGGGGCGAAGATCATCTGCGCCGATCCGAGGCTCACCCCCACGGCGAAGGCGGCGGACCTCCACCTCCCCCTCCGCCCCGGGACGGACGTGGCGCTTTTGAACGGCCTCATCCGCGAGATCATAAAGAACGGGTGGGAGGACCGGGATTTCATCGAGGAGAGGACCCGGGGATTCGGATCGGTCCTGGAGACGGTGAATAAAGGGGCTTACAGCCTGGAGAACGCCGCCGAGATCACCGGGGTCCACGCTTCTGATATCGAAAGAGCGGCGGAGTGGATCGGGACGATCAAGCCGGCGTCCCTCATATATTCGATGGGGGTGACCCAGCATACCACGGGGGTCGACAACGTCCTCTCCATCGCGAACCTGATGATGCTCACCGGAAACGTCGGAAAGCCCGGCTCCGGCGTCAACCCCCTCCGGGGCCAGAACAACGTCCAGGGGGCCTGCGACATGGGAGCCCTCCCCAACGTCTACAGCGGGTATCAGAGGGTCACCGACGAGGGTTCCCGGGAGAGGATGAGGGGAGTATGGGGGGCGGGCGACATCGGCGATCCGAAGGCGGGGATCGCCTCCACGGAGATGATGAAGATCCTGGCGGAGGGGGCGGGGAGGATAAAGTGCCTCTATCTGATGGGGGAGAACCCGATGATGACAGACCCCGACCTGGCCAGAGTAAAGAAGGCCCTCGAAAACCTCGAGTTCATGGTATCCCAGGAGATCTTCATGACGGAGACAGCAGAGCTCGCCGACGTCGTCCTCCCGGCCGCCTCCTTCGCCGAGAAGGACGGGACCCATACCAATACCGATCGGCGGGTCCAGAGGTTGAGGAAGGCGGTAGATCCGCCGGGGGAGGCGAGGCCTGACTGGAGGATCATCTCCGACCTCGCGGTGCTCATGGGGTATGAGAAGGAGTTCTCTTTCGGGAGCGAGGAGGAGATCTTCGAGGAGATCGCCAGGGCGACTCCCTCCTACGCCGGGATGAGCTACCGCCGTCTCGAGGAGCCCCACGCCCTCCAGTGGCCCTGCCCCGCTCCCCACCATCCCGGAACCCCCATCCTCCACCGGGAGAGGTTCGCCACCCAAGACGGCCTTGGCGTATTCTCCGCCGTCGAATGGAGGCCCCCCGCCGAGGTCCCCACCGGCGACTACCCCTTCATCCTCACCACCGGAAGGTCCCTCTGGCACTGGCACGCCGG
>JANKMW010000071.1 GCA_024649985.1 Methanothrix sp. | reverse complement strand
GTAGGCGCGCATTCCTCCCCCGACTCAAGTCGGGGGCATCCTGCTGAGATTTTCGGGACGGATCAGCAGGCCGAACGACAGGGTGAAATACCCCGGCGGATAGAGGGCCACCCGCATGAAGAAACTATTACTGTTACTGGCCTTGATCGTCGCCGCCTTCTCCGGCTGCGTCGAGGATAAGCCGAGCCCGGAGGAGCTAAAGGCGATGATGATCGATTCGGTGGAAAAGGTGGAGACCGCCGCCTTCGTCGTCGATATGGATCAGACGATAAAGGTGATCAACCACTCGGAGGCTGATGGAAACCTCAGGACCATGACATTTTCGACGAGCTCTTCGGGGACGGGGGTCATGAACGTCACCGGACGGGCGATGAAGATGACGATGACCACCACCTCCATCTCCGACGAAATGGGAGAGGTCACCTCAGAGATGGAGATGTACATGGTGGGTGATACCATGTACACCAACGTCGAAGGAGAATGGATGAGGATGCCTGGGATGCCAGAGGAGATGTGGGACCAGCAGAACCAGGTGAAGGCCCAGGCCGAGCTCCTCAACGCCTCCGAGATCGAGCTTGTGGGTTCCGGGAAGGTCAACGGCGAGGACGCCTTTAAGGTGAGGGTGATCCCCGATACCGAGGCCTTCACCACGATCCTCAGCCAGCAGATGGGGTCGATGCCCTTTTACGCCATGAACATGACTGAGATTTTTGAGGAGAGCGAGATGGAGTGGACGACCTGGATCTCCAAAGAGTCCGGCCTTCCATTGAAGAATCAGGTCTCCATGAAGCTTTCGATGACGTCGGATATGATGGGCCTTCCCGTCGGCGAGATGGGGGATATCGAGATGGTCGTCGAGTCCGAATCGACGGTGCTCTATTCCGACTACAACGAGCCGGTGGTCATTGAAATTCCGGAAGAGGCGTTGGCCGCCGCCGACTGGCTTGAGATGCTGATGGGGATGATGGAGGAGCCTCCCGAGGCCCTCACCGCCGAGGAGAATAGCGATCTGTGAACCGGTACCCATGGATGGGAATCGGTGTGTGAACCGGTACCCATGGATGGGAATTGGTGAGGTGCGGGACGAAGAAGGAGGCTGGCTCCTCCGTTCAGTCCCCCCTCAGAGGCCTACTGCTCCTTTCGCTTCCTCGCTCCAGCCATGACGTCCTCAGACCAGGCCCTCATCGTCTCGCCGACGGACCAGGCCTGAGATATGCAGCCTCCGGGGCGGTGGGGCTCGTCACCGTCGAAGACTTCGCAGATCGTCCCGACCCCGATCTGGCCATCGAGCCCCAATAGAGGCTTGAGGATCTCCCGGGCCTCGTCCCTCTCCCTCTTAGAACGGCGTCCCGCCTTCATCCTGGCCGTTAAGTAGGGGCCCATAAGCCAGGGCCAGACCGTCCCCTGGTGGTAGGCCCCGTCCCTCTCAGTGGGACCCCCCTCGTACCTGCCTATATAGGCGGGGTCCTCCGGCGATAGGGTCCGCAGGCCGTATGGGGTGAGGAGCTCCTCCGTCGCCACCCCGACGATCCCCCGGACCTCTCCGGCATCGAGGGGGGTGAAGGGGAGGGACGCCGCTATCACCTGGTTGGGCCTGATGGCCGGATCCTTTCGATCGATGAGGTCGTAGAGGCATCCCGTTTCGGGGTTCCAGAACTTGTGGTAGCTTTCCTCCACCTTCTCCGCGAGCCCTCCATCCCAGTCCTCTCCGAGCTCTTCGGAGAAAGCCTCCATCACCGATAGAGCGTTGTACCAGAGGGCGTTGATCTCGCAGGCCTTCCCGGCCCGGGGGGTGACGAACTCACTTCCCACCTTCGCGTCCATCCAGGTGAGCCCCGGCTCTGATGCTATGAGGCCGTCGGCGTCAGAGAAGGATCCGGGAGTCTCTTTTGAGTACCTGTCGACGATGGTCAGGAGGGCGGGGAATAGCTCTCTGACGAGGCCGGCGTCCCCGGAGTACTCCCAGTACCTGTGGAGAGCCCAGAAGAACCAGAGGGCGGCGTCGATGGTGTTGTAACAATGGGCGCCGAAGTCGTTGGGGAGGAGTCCGTCCTTCATCGCTCCGGCGAAGGTGGCTAGGACCGCCCGGGCCTCACCAAACCTCCGGGTGGTGAGAAGAAGCCCCGGAAGGGATATCATGGCGTCCCTCCCCCAGTCGTTGAACCAGTGGTAGCCGGCTATGATGCTCTTTCCTGCACCCCTTTCGACCAGGAACTGGTCGGCGGCGACGGAGAGGTGCCTGAACCGAGGGTCGCGCCTCCCGTCGCCTTTCAGCCTCTCGACCCTCCCCACCTCCCGGATCAATAGCTCGTCGGTCCGCGCCGCCGAACTCCGGTCCATAGAGGCGACTATGCTGAGGGTCTGGTGGCCTTCGACGGAGAGCTCGAACCTTCCGGGGCTGAATGCGTCCTCCCTCCAGGCGAGCCCTCTCCTCCTCTCCTCCTCGTACTCCAGGTTGCGGTACCATAGCTCTTTGGGGACGTACCTCCCCCGGTCCGAGACGAGGAAGAGGTCGCACCCCGACCGGAGGCGGACGCCGCAACCTTCGCCCTCCGGGGGGAGGTCCATCTGTTCCATCCGGGGGGCGGCAGATGCGACGTGAAAGCTCCTGCAGTTGACGAGGGGGACCACCCTGAAGAGGCCGTCCCCTTCGATCTCGTATCTTACGACGGTGGTGTTCTCCCCAAAGATCATGAAGACCTTCTTCTCGACGACGGCGCCGTCGCCGGTCCTGTAGATGAAGGTGGGGATCGGATCTGACCGAAACTCTGCGAGGTGGCGGAAACCCTCCGGGTATGTAGTTCCTGGGTACTGGTGGGTGGCGAGCTCGTACCGCCCCGACTCCGTCGTAAGATCCTCGTCCAGGGACGACAAGAGGAGGGTCCTCTCGGTGGGCGGGTCGGTGGCCGCCACCAGAAGGCCGTGGTAGGACCTGGTGTTCGAGCCGAGGATCGTCGATGAGCCGTAGCCTCCAAGGCCGTTGGTGACGAGCCATTCCCGCACTATCCCCTCGTCACGGCTCTTGGGGGTGAACTGCAGCTTCGGATCCTGGGGCCTGGTTCTCATCTCTTCACCCTCCCCCCGGCGGCGGCTCCCTTCTTTCGCCCCCTTCCGCCCCTCTGATCCGAACCCGAACCCGTCCCGGCCTCTGAGAGGGCTCCCAGGAGGGCCGCCCTCAGATCTTCGCCCCGGAGGCCCTCTGCCTGCTGGAGCCCTTCGGCCAATTTTTCGTCGGCGAGGCTTTCCCGGGCCCAGGCGGCCAGGTCCCCCCTCTGGGTGTGGTACTCGAGGGACTCGATCTCCACCTCCGCCACCGCCCCCTTCAGGGTCCTCCTTCCCCAGGCGGAGTCGCCGGTGAACTCGTCGATCCCCGTGGAGAAGAGGAAGGGATCTTCGGCGGCGGAGGCCCACGACTTCACCCGGTGGTGGAGGTCGGCGAGGACGGCGAAGAAGGTGACCGCCGCATCGTAGGGGGTGCCGTAGGGGCTGAAGTAGTTGTGGACCTCCCCGGGTCCGCCGCCGTGGGTGAAGGCGTAGTAGAGGTGGTCGGAGAGGCCCAGGGTCCTCCAGGTCTCCAGGAGGTGGGGGTCGCCCCCCTCCTTTATCGGCCCCTCCAGCCTCCTGTGGTAGGTGTAGCAGGCCCACTGGAGGGTGTTTCCCAGCCAGCAGCTCGTGTCCCTCTCGATGTCGGCCCAGGAGGTGGTCTTCGGGACGCTTACGATCTGGAGGGGCGGATGATCCCGGGCGAGGTCGCTGGGGGTTTTGAAGCTGAGGTGATCCCACCTGAGGATCTCGCTTGGAAGGTGCCTGAGAAACTCGAAGATCCCGGTGTCCGCCCACTGGTGCTCCCCGAAGGTCTCATAGTCGCAGAAGATGTTGACGCACTCGCCGGGCTTCGCCGCGATCCAGCTGGCGTACTTGCTGGCGGTGAGGGGGTACTCGTTCCACCACCGAGCGGAGAATCGAAACCCCATATCATCGGTGATCTGATAGTCGCGGAGGAGGAGAGAGATCCTATCGCACCCCTCCGGCCGGTAGAGGTGGTTGGGCGGAGCGATGATCCCCTCGGCGAAGATCCCGGCGTATCCCATATCCTCGACGATCCTCGCTATCCGGTCGTCGTATAGGAGCTCCGTATTCTCGAAGATCCGGGGCCTGACGGCGAAGGCGTCCCAGACCCGCTCCCGGTGCATCTTCACCTGCTCGGCAAACTCCCTTTCGTCCTCGTATAGGCTCGCCAGGGAGTGGTGGTAGGTCTGCTCCATCACCTCCACCATCCCCGTGTCCACGAGCCGGGCGAAGGACTCCAGGACCCGAGGATTGTACTTATCGCACTGGTCGAGGAAGACCCCCGAGAAGCTGTAGGCGGCCTTGAAGGGGCGCTGGGAGTCCTGCCTCCTCCTTATCTCTTCGAGGATGATCTCGTTAGTCGGAAGGTAGCACTTCTCCGCGACCCGGTCGAATATTCTCCGGTTCTCCGGATCGTCGAAGTAGAAGTCGGATAGCTGGTCGGGCTCGATCCTCCTCATGGGAGAGCCGCCCCAGAAGAACTCCTTTCGGAGCCTCAGGGGCTGGTGGACCTCGAAGCAGAGGCAGACGTCGGTCATGGGACCTCACCGGATACTTCTCCATCCAAGGCGGCTTTGATGGAAGCTCCGCGAGATCGGTGGGTCGGGATCGATGGCATATCCATACATTCTCCCCCAAGTTTAATAAATATTTGATCAACGAGGTTGAGGTACATTCCTCGGCTCTGAAGGCGGCCTGCGATCGGCGGAATATTTATGGTGGATGATGAACATAAAAATAGGTAGGGAATCGATTCCATGGACTCAAATTACAGAATAAGACGGGCCGGGTCTCCCCACGACGCCGGAAAGCTCCACGATCATTATGACAAAATCTTTCTTCCCGAGGAGGTGGGAGCCTTCGCCGAGACTATATTCCTCCACCTTCCGGGGATGAAAATTGATTACTGGTTCATCGCCGACGACGAAGAGACCGGAGAGATCGCAGCGGCCTTCGCCCTCATCCCATGGACCTGGGAGATGGCGGGGCTCCAGCTCAAAGTCGCCGAGATGGGGATCGTGGGAACGGGAGAGGGACACAGGAATAAGGGGCTGATGAGGCTCCTGTACCGGGAGTTCGACGCGACCCTCGAGGAGGAGGGGTTCGACCTGGCAGTGGTTCAGGGGATACCGGGATTTTATCGCCGCTTCGGATATTATTACTCGATCCCCTTGGAGCCCCACATCGACATCTCCCTTCATCTGGTCCCCGATTTGGCCGACGATGATTCCTACGAGTTTCGGCTCGCCGAGACCAAGGACATACCTTTTCTCCTGGAAGAGGACGAGCGATATCGAAGATCGAACTTCATCTCCGTCTTCAGGGACGAGGCAAAATGGAACTACCTTCTGACCTACGGCCAGAGGGCCGGATGCAGCTCGCAGTTCTGGATCATGGAAGGGCGACAGACGCAAGAGAGATTCTACTTCAGGATTCCCCTGCAGGGCTTCGGAACGGGGCTCATCGTGAGCGAGATCAGCGAGGGCATATCCGACGACGCCCTGACGAATCTTTTCGCCTTCTGCAAGAAGAAGTGCGCAGAGCGAAATAAGCCGTACATCCGGCTGAACCTCGCCGGAGAGTCGACCGCGGCGAAGACCGCCATCTCCTTCGGGGCGTCGGCCGGGAGGCCTTACGCCTGGCAGATAAAGATCCCGGACAAGATCAAATTTCTCACCAAAATCGCCCCGGTCCTCGAAGCGCGGCTGAAGGAGGGCAGCCTTGTGGGCTTTTCCGGGACTTTGCGGCTTGATCTTTACAGAGAACAGATCGATCTCAACTGGTCCGAAGGAAAGCTCGAATCCGTCAAACCTGGGAGGGGTGGAGAATGCGAGAAGACCTTCTTCATTCCAGAAGACCTCTTCATTCCGCTGGTCCTCGGTCATCGGAGCTGGCGAGAGCTGCAGTACACGCGCCCCGACATCTTCTCGGCGATGATGTACGTCGGACCAGGCGTGGATTCAGCCTCGGACAAGGCCGTTCGCCTCATCGACGCTCTCTTCCCGGCCGAGAGGTCGTGGGTCTATGAGCAGTACTGAGCGATCGGCTTGAGAAGATGACAATTAGATGATCGAACTGAGACTATCCCAATATGACGATCGCCGGCTCTGTTGAGACGAAAATCTTTTTGCCTCCACCGATAAAAATAATTACTCCCGGACGAATATAGACGGTCTGGAGGGAAGAAAGTGGAAGAATCGATGAAATCTTATGAGAAGGTCCCCTCCGGGATACCGGGCTTCGACGACCTGGTGAACGGAGGGTTTCATAGAGGGACGGTCAACACCATCACGGGGGCTTCGGGGAGCGGCAAGACCGTCTTCGCCTCCCAGTTCATCTACGAGGGGATCAGAAACGGGGAGAAGGGGATGATCATCATGCCCTCGGAGAGCTCCGAATTCCTGAAGAGGGAGATGTACTCCTCCTTCAAGTGGGACTTCTGGAAGCTGGAGGGCGACGGGAAGCTCGCCATGGTGGACGTCACCGACCCCGTCCTGAGGCTTCAGAAGAGCATCGAGACCGACCCCACGGAATTTCTCATCAGCTTCAGAAAACTGGTGGAAAAGAAGGTCCGGGAGGAGAAGCCACAGAGGATCTTGATCGACGACCTGATGGCCTTCTTCACCGCCGTCGAGTCGCCCTTCGTCATGAGATCTCTCGCCGACGATCTCTTCGGGATATTGAGGTCCCTCGAAGTTACGGCGTTGATAACCATAAGCGAGGCCTTCGGGATGACCCAGATCATGGAGTACGGGGCCGACTCCTGCACCATACTGAAGAGGGAGAGGGTGGGAAACAACATGGTCCGATCGATCTACATCATGAAGATGAGAGGCTCCAGGATCGCGAACAGCATCAGGGTCCTGGACATCTCCGACGATGGGCTGGCGGTATCGACCCTCTCCCCCTACCCGTAAGCTGGCTGGAGGTCTGATCGATCATGATGAAGCGCTGGATAGTTCTGGCAGGGGAGGAGGGCGGCCCCGTCTGCAACAAGATGGGAGGGATATGGGACGTCATCGATGCCGAGGCGAAGGTCCTGGCGAAGCTCGCCGCAAAAAAAGATATCGATTGCGACCTGAACATCCTGGTGGCCGGCCCCTACTACCCCACCCTGGGGTCGGACTGGAACAAGGGCAAATCCAGGATCACCGACATCAGCGGCCTTGAACCTCTCAAAATGAACGAAGAGCTGACGGCTGCCATCGACCGGCTCAAGTCCGAGGGGATCGAGGTGGTGGCTGCCGAGACGGAGGTCGACGGCCATTCAATCGGCTACCTCCTCTTCAACACCGCCTACTTCGACTCCATCATCACCAGCAGAGAAGGCCAGAAGATGACCCTGGCCAACGCCATCAAGACGGAGGCGTGGCGGATATCGGGGCTCGACTCGATGGCGTTTGAGAGGTCCCCTTACGGCCCGGAGTACACCCACTACCTCGGCCTCTCCTACGCCGTCTCCCAGTTCGTAAACAATCTCGTATCCCTCGGAGAGGAGAGGGCGAAGAAGTATGGGGATGAGGCGATATCGGAGTTCGCCATGTCGGTGATGCCGAAGATGCGGGTCTCCCTCCACTGCCACGAGTTTCCCACCTTCTACGCCCTGGCGAGGCTGAAGGCCCTCGGAACCCCCGTCAGGACGATGGCCACCCTCCACGCCACCGTACCAGGGAGGTCTTCTGGCTATCGGTCTCTTGAGAAGATCGCCAAGAACGACTCCACCTGGGATCCCCACGTCCCCATCGGGATGGCGACCCTCGAATCTCTCGCGAGGTATGCCGACGTCGTCTCCTTCGTCGGGGACTCGACGAAGCGGGAGGCGATGCTATTTCACAAGCTGGACGGGATCGTCATAAGAAATGGGATCGACCTCGGCGCAAGCTACATCGACTGGAATAAGAAGAACAGGTCCAGAAAGAAGATCCAGAAGTACCTCTCGGAGAACATCCACAAGGTCTACGGCGGGGAGGTGATCGACCCTGAGGATATCCTTCCTGTATTCACCATATCCCGGCCTGAGCTGGAGAATAAGGGCTACCCCCAGCTCCTCGACGCCCTCCTCCTCCAAGACCACCTGATAAAACACCGGCGGCTGGAGCAGAGGTTCGCAGAGAAGATGAGGGTGGTATGTCTCCTCATCACCTCCCACGGGCCAAAGCAGAAGGATAAGCTCCCTGAAGGCTTCCCCATCAACCTCCCCTCGGAGATACCGGTGGGCGAAGAGATCAGGCTCAACAACATGATCCACGAACGGGGGATCGATGCCGGGAGATTGGCGGCGGGGAAGAGGCACGCATCCGCCGTCCTCTACCCCCAGTGGGTGGGGCCCGACGACGGGGGCCTGAACATGAGGGCCGACGAGATCATGGCCGGATGCGTCGCCGGGATATTCCCCTCCCAGTACGAGCCGTTCCTCCTCACCGGCCTCGAGGCGGGGCGGGAGGGGACCCCATCCATCGTCTCTCGGGCCTGCGGCTTCAGCGACGCCCTGAAGAAGGTAGAGCGGCTCGTCACTGGCTTGGGCGGGTTCGTCGTCGTAGACAACATCGATGCGACATTCCAGGAGATGATCCTCGATTACGCCCTCGTCCTGGACTACTTCACCTGGACTTACCTCGAAGACCAGGTGAAGTACCGGCTCCTATGCGAGGAGTCCTTCGCCCTCGCAAAGCTGATGAACTGGACCGAGCCGGTCCTGGAGTACTACAGGAACCTGATGGTCAGCTCAGAGCTGGACAAGTGTCTCCCCTCCGAGATGAGGGGGTTTGAAGATGGTGGCCAATGATATGAAGATAGCTTACTTCAGCCTGGAGTTCCCCCCCCGGATCTTTGGGGGGCTCGGCGTTTACGCCGACAGCATATCGAAGGAGTTGTCCTCCCTCGGCAACAAGATCACAGTCTTCACCATGGGGGACGGGGAGCTGAAGCGGAGGCAGACGAGGTCCGGCATATCAGTATTCAGGGAGACGCCCCTGCCCATGAGAGACGGCTGGGAGCCCTTCCTCTCGGACCGGACCCTCGCCTGGGGGGAAGGGGGGGCCTTCCTCTCCGACCTGATGAGCTACAACCAGCTCGCCGCCGCCTCTCTGAGGGATAACGGCCCCTTCGACCTCGCCGTCGCCCACGACTGGCTCGGCCTCCCCGGGGGGATGGCTGCGAAGAGTTGCGGCGGGCCTCCCCTCATCTACCACGTCCACAGCCTCGAGGTGGGGAGGGAGAAGGTCCCAAACCCCCAGATAGTCGACCTGGAGCTTCGGGGCGGACGGATCGCCGACGGGGTGATCACCGTCTCTTTTGCAATGAGAGAGCAGCTGGCGAGCCTGGGGGTCCCAAGAGATAAGATCGCGGTATCCCACCACGGCGTCGATACCGGGATTTATAGCCCATCGGCGGCGAAGAAGGTCGGGGATCTTCGGGAGAGGTACGGTATAGGGGAGGATGACGAGGTGATCCTCTTCGTCGGGAGGCTCGAGGAGGTGAAGGGGGTGATCCAGCTCCTGGAGGCGATGCCGAAGGTCCTGGCCGAGCACCCGGGAGCCAAGCTCCTCATCGTCGGGAAGGGGACCCTGGAGGAGCGGGCCAGGTCGATGGCAGAGCCCCTGGGGGGCTCTGTGAAGGTCGTAACCGATTTTCTCGAC
>JANKMW010000070.1 GCA_024649985.1 Methanothrix sp. | reverse complement strand
GGCTTGGTCCCGTCGAAGAGAGCACCGGTGAGCACTGGAAGAGGTCGATCCATCCTGAAGACCTCCCAGAGGTGCAGAAGGTCCTCGGGGATATCGTCGGGGGAAAGACGCCCCTTCTGGATCTGGACTACAGGACCATCTCCTGCGGCGCCGTCAAATGGGTCCACGATCGCGGTCTAGTGGTGAAGAGGGACGAAGAAGGCAGGCCCACCAATTTGGCGGGTGTGATGCAGGATATCACCTGGCGAAAAGAGATGGAAGAAGCGATCTTTGAAGGTTCGCAGAAGCGGATAGAGCTGGAGCGGATCGTCAGCCGAAGTCCTGCCATCGCCTTCGTCCAGCGCGTTCCTCTCGGAGGCCCCGTCGAGTTCGTATCAGAAAACGTCATCCAATTAGGATACACCCCCGATGACTTTTATTCCGGAGCCGCTTCGTTTGTTGGCAGCTTAGTCCATCCCGACGATATGGAGCTGGTGGTCTGCGAATTGAAACGGCAGATCGAGGACGGATCCGACAGCTTCTATCAGGAGTTCAGAGTTCTTGACTCGTCTGGCGAGGTCCGATGGCTTGCCAGCAACATCTGGATCAGCCGGGATGATGACGGCTCCGTGACCCATGTTGAGGGAATAGCTCTCGACATAACTGAAAGGAAAGAGATGGAGATGGCCCTCGTCGAGAGCGAACGGAGGTTTCGAGAGATGGCAGACACCCTCCCCCAGCCGATATTCGAATGTGACCTTCAGGGGAAAGTGACCTTCGCCAACCAGACCGCCTTCGACCTCTTCGGATACGACCGTGGCGACCTGGAAGAGGGGGTCAACATCTTTGCTGTATTCGCCTATGAAGACCGGGAGAACATGATGGAGAACTTCCGGAGAAGTCTTCACGAGGATCGGGTCTTCGCATATGAGTACACGGGGCTGAAGAAGGAGGGGTCCACCTTCCATCTGATAGTCTACTCCCGGCCCATCATCCGGGATGGGAGGCCCGTCGGCCTCAGGGGGACGATCTTAGACATCACCGAACGCAAGAGGGTGGAGGAGAACATCAAGAAGCTGGCGGACTTAAGCGAAACGCTGGTGGAGATCGCAAGCCCCATGATCTGCGTCGTCGATAGGAAGAAGAGGATCTTCCTCTGGAACCGGGCGGCCGAAGAGGTGACCGGATACTCCACCCAGGAGGTTTTGGGGGACGAGGAGATCTGGACGATCCTCCTTCCCGATCCCCTGGAGAGGTCGGACTTCCTCGCCTCCCTCGATGAGATCGAGACGGGCATGACCATAGAGAGCCATAGATCAAAAATTTTGGCCAAATCCGGGGCCGAGAGGACGATCACCTGGAGCGGCATAACCCTAAATGACAGCGACGGCCAGAGGATCGGGACCGTCATCACCGGCCAGGACATGACGGAATACGCCAGGATGGAAGAGGATATCCGCTATGAACGGGAGTTCTCCAGGGGGATAATCGAGGGCGCTGACCTCTTCATCGTCGGCCTCGATCCCCGGGGGAGGATCACCCTCTTCAACCGGGGGGCTGAGAAGGTGACGGGCCACCATGCAAAAGATGTGATGGGGACCAACTTCTTCGACTGCTTCGTCTCAAAGGCCGATAGAGAGCCCTTCGAGGTCCACGTTTCTTCCATCTTCGAGGGGAGGGCTGCGGGGCAGATGGAGGCGGCGGTCATCAGCCGGTCCGGCGACGATATGACGATCCGCTGGGGTTGGAGCGCGGTCCGGAGCAAGACCGGCGAGATCGAGAGGGTGATCGCCTTCGGCCACGACATATCTTACGATCGGTGGCTGGAAGAGCAGATGCTCCTCTTCATGGATGCCATCGAGTCCTCCAACGACGGGATCGCCATCTTCGGCAAGACAGACCATCTCCTCTTCGCAAACCCTGCTCTCCTGGATATGTTCGGGTTTGAGCTCGAGGAGGCCCGGGGAAGGATCTACAAGGACTTCATCCTAGAATTCGGGGACGAGATCCCGTCGGAGGATGGTGAGAGAGGCGAAAGGGTCCGGATGATCTGCGTTCGAAAGGACGGGTCCACCTTCCCCGCATCCATCAGCTTCGCTCCCGTCACCAGCAAAGACGGAGGGCTGATCGCCACCATAGCTGTGGCCAGAGACATATCCCAGACGATCGAGTATGAAGAGAGGCTCAAGACCCTAAACCGGGAGCTTGAGAGCTTCGCCTACACAATATCTCACGATCTGAGAGCGCCCCTCCGGGGGATACAGGGGTTCGCCCTGGCCCTCCAGGAGGACTACGGCGATGGGCTTCCCGACGTCGGCAAAAGGTACCTGGAGAGGATCGGGAAGATCGCGGCCAACATGGATCGGCTGATCCTGGACCTCTTGGACTATTCCCGGATAGGGAGGGTGGTATACCTGCCAGAGAAGGTCGATACGAAAAGGCTGATCGAGGAAGCCTATGAGGACGCGAAATGGATGGGAGGAGGAAAGCCCGTCGATCTCCGATTGGTGGGGGATTTTCCCATCATCAGCTGCGATAGGTCCCGGGCAAAGCAGATCTTTTCTAACCTTCTGGAAAACAGCCTGAAATATTCAAAAGATCATATTGAGATCGAGGTGGGATGCACCGAAAGAGACGGCGAGTACGAGTTCTGGGTCAGGGACAACGGCATCGGCTTCGAGATGATCTACCGGGATAAGATATTCGACCCCTTCACCCGCCTGGAGAGGTCCGGGGAGGGGTCGGGGATAGGCCTCGCCACCGTCAAGAAGATCGTCGAGACCTGGGGCGGGGAGGTCTGGGCGGAGTCCGTCCCAGGCGAGGGGTCGGTCTTCAGGTTCACCATCCCCAAAGAGGAGCCTGTGGCTTGACGGTCCCTGCTTTTGTTGTGGTTAGAGGATGTTGATGGTGGCAGTGGGTGGCGATGACGATGATGACGATTATAATGGGGGTGACGACAGGAATGGTGGCGGCCCTCTTCTATGAGGACGGTCCCTGGGCCGCCACCGACCCCAGAGCTCTCATCGTTGAGATGTAAATGGCGATGGTGGCACCGATGCCCCCGACCCCTCCCAGGATGAAGACGGCATCGATGGTGGAGAGGTCCATAACGAGCCCTCCCAGGAGGGGCGCCGCAATCATCCCGAGGCTCATGGCGGTGTTGTAGGCGCCCATGGAGGTCCCCATCCCTATCTTCTTTCCCAGCTTCACCGTCAGGGCCATCAGGGCAGGCATCATGCAGGCGCTTCCCAGGCCGTTGACGGAGGCGACGAGGAAGAGGTCCCAGAAGCTCGCGGCGGCTGGTATCAGGGCGAGGCTGGCGGCGGAGACGACGGATCCTCCGAGGATCATGACATCGGCCCTCCCCCTGTCTGCCATCCTCCCCAGGGGCACCTGGAATATCGCCATCATGAATATGGATACGGTGAGGATCAGCCCCACCTGGCCGGGGACTACGGAGATATCTGGGGCGAAGAGGGGCATGAAGACGAGAAGGAGCCCCCGGACCATGGCGTTGAGGGCGGTGAAGGCGAGGACCGCCGGGACCGCGGGATGGCCCAGGACCCCTCTATAGGATATCCTCTCGCCCTTCCCTCTGGAGGATCGGCCGCCGGTCTCCGGGAGGAAGACGACGACCACCAGAAAAGCCAGGGCCGAGAGGGCGGCCATGGCGTAAAAGGCCGAGGAGAATCCGAAGGCGTCGTTCAGCACCCCCCCCAGGAGGGGGCCCGAGCCTAGGCCCAGGAAGAAGGAGACCTGAAACTTCGCCATCAGCGTCCCCTCCTCCCCCTTCCGGGAGAGGTCGCCGATGTAGGCCATGGCGATGGGGACGACCATCGCCGAGGCGATCCCGTGGAGGAACCTGACGGCGGTGAGGGAGTATACGCTGCCGGCGGTGACGTATCCGAGGGAGAGGGCGGCGTAGGCGAATAGCCCCAAGACTATGAACTTCTTCCTCCCCGACTCGTCGGAGAGCCTCCCGACGATGGGCATGAATATCGCCCTGGCGGCCGCAAACCCTGAGAAGATGATCCCGATCCAAAGGCCGCTAGCCCCCAGGTTCTCGGCGTATATGGGGAGGAGGGGCCCGACTATGCCGAGGCCGAGCATCGCGGCGAAGACCGATATGAAGAGGACTTCAAAGATCCGATGATCTACTTTCATGAGGTTCTATCCTGAAGGCCGGGGCTTGCATTCCGCCTATGTAAAGCCAGGGCTGCAGGACCGATCCCCATCAGAACCGACTCCCCTTATCGATCCCTCGTCCCGGATCACTTCACTCCCTTCCTCCGCCCTTCGACCTCCCGTCCGAGGATCTCCGTCAGATCCTGGAAGGAGAACTGATCCAGGAGATCGGCGAACCTCTGACCCCCGATGCAGTCGTCTCTGATCGACTCAAGCCGCCCTCTGAGCCTCTCCGCCTCTTCCCCTCCTCCGGCCGCCTCCAGGTTCTCCATCGCCTCCCCGGCTCCGGCGGCGAGGATCTGCATGATCTCCCTGAAGATCTCGTTGTGGACCTTCCTGCCCTCGTCTATGCTTATTATGGTGGAGTAGTAGAGCCTCTTGTCCCCGGGCCTGCGGGCCCGTCGGACTATCCCCATCCTCTCCAGCTGGGCCATGTTGGTGCTGACGGTGGACTTGCTGTAGCCCGTCACCTCCGCCAGATCGTCGAGGGAGAGGGGGGTGTCTGCCGTCATCAGATATCCCCTGATGGCCCCGGCAGCGTCGCTGTACCCCAGCATCTTCGCAACCCTTATGCTGGCGTCGACCATGCAGCCTCTCGCCGCTTCGTCGGGTCGAGCGTCTTGCCGATTCATCGATGATGGCTCCGCCATAAGCTTTAAGTACATTTCGTATCCTCCGAAAGCTCCGAAGATTCGGAATCTTCCAATATCGTGTAAAGAATTTATGAAGGTGCTGATCACGAGCAACGGAGAGCGGCTGGGCAGGTGGATCGAGGGCAATCCCATCGTCATCCTGATGGTGGCGGCGCTTCTGACGGTGGGATCGATCCACTACGCCCAGACGATCACCATGGAGACGGAGACGGAGACCTTCGTCGACCCGGACTCCAGGCTGTACGTGGAGTTCTCCCACCTATACAACGATCGGTTCGGGACCCAGTCCATCGTCGTCCTGGTGGAGGGGGACGCGGCGACGAGTCCTGGGTCCCTGAAGGCGATGGAAAGGCTGACCCGCCAGATGGAGGCGGTGGATCACGTCCTGGGGACGGTCAGCATCGCCGAGATGGTGATGGAGGTGGAGGCCGATGCTACGGGCGTTCGGAGGGTCCCCGACAGCCAGGAGAGGATCGACGAGATCCTGGAGGTTCTGGAGAGGACGAACCCCGCGGCCCTCAACGCCATCCTCCCTGACCGGAGGCATACCATAATTCCCATCGATCTTCCGACTTACATCCCTCAGGAAAGCCTCAAGGCGGTCCTGCCGGAGGCCCGCTCGGCGGTGGCGATGGCGGAGTTTCCTGCGGGGGCCGATACGATAGTCACCGGCGAGATCGCCCTCGGCGACGAGATAGAGCGGGAGATGAACACCTCCATGGGGACCCTTCTCATGATCTCCGGCCTTCTGATGGTGGTGGCCCTCTTCCTCGTCTTCAGGCATGTCAGCCTCCCCCTGCTGCCGCTGCCCGTAGTATTTCTGGGGATAATCTGGACTTTCGGGATGATGGGACTTCTCCAGGTCCCTCTGACGATGGTCTCCATGGCGGCCTTTCCGATCCTCATCGGCCTTGGGATCGATTACGCCATCCAGTTCCAGAACAGGATCGAAGAGGAGTTCCAGCGGGGCGGATCCGTCGCCATGGCGGCTATAGAGACGGTGGCCCACACCGCTCCGGCCGTCTTCATCGCCCTGATCATCACCGGGGCGGGTTTCTTCTCCCTCTTCTCGTCGTCGGTCCCCATGGTGAGGGACTTCGGCCTCCTGTGCCTCGTCGGCATCATCATGTGCTACATCTCCTCTCTCTTCGTGGGGGTTACCATAATACACCAGATGGAGAGGGGGCGAAACGACAGAAACGTCAGATGCGGCCTTGAAAGGAGGGGAAAAAAATCTCCGATAGCCCCTCTGATCGTAAGGTACGTGACCTTCATCCTCTGCAGGTGGAGGATATTTCTGGCGACAGCCCTCGTCCTCGCCTTGGTCGGCCTTTATGCTGATACTATGGTCCCCATAGAGACGGACATGAACGAGTTCATACCCCAGGACCTCCCGCCCCTCAGCCAGTTCCGCCACCTAAACGACATATTCGGCGGCGAAGACCAGCTGAACATCATCGTCCAGGGGGATGTCATCGACCCATCGACCCTGATCTGGATGGATGAGTTCGGCGACTACGTAGCGAGATCGAGGGAGAAGGTCTACGGGGCCACTAGCCTCGCCTCCCTCGTCAAAAGCTACAACGGAGGGTCGATCCCCCAGGATCGGTCTGAGGTGGCGGCCATCCTGGACCGAGTCCCCGACCATCTCAAATACCAGTACATCGACGGCCACGACACCGCCCAGATCATCCTGGAGATAGGCGACGCCTTCGAAAGCCTCGGCCAGGTGGGGATCGAGCGGCTCACAAACGAGATCGACAAGGATCTCTTATGGTTCGAACACCCCCCAGGGATCTCCGTCACCCAGACAGGAGAGATGGCGGTGATGAATTCCGTCATAGGCGCCCTCACCACCGGGAGGATGAGGATGACCTTCATCGGTCTAGTCCTGATATTCTTCATACTCCTGGTCATCTACAGAGACCTGGTTAAGGCGGTCCTGCCGGTGCTTCCGATGTTCATCGTCATCGGCTGGATGGGCGGAGTGATGTACGTATCCGGGATGATGTACAACCCCATGACCGCCACCCTGGGGGCTCTGATCCTGGGGGTGGGGTCGGAGTACGGCATTCTGACGATGGAGCGGTTCTATGAGGAGAAGGAGAAGACAGAGGACGTCATGGAGGCGCTCTTGACCGCCACGGGGTCTATCGGGGCTGCGATAGTCGCCTCGGGGCTCACCACCATCTTCGGCTTCTCCGCCCTCATAGCCTCCCCCTTCCCCATGACCAGCAGCTTCGGAACGATAACCGTCCTCTCGGTCATATTCGCCCTCTTCGCAACCTTCACCGTATTTCCGGTGCTTCTTATAAGGTTCGAGTACTGGAGGAGACATGAGGCGACGGTGAAGGTCAGAGCCTCAAACCTGCTATTAATGCCCTTCAGGAGGTTGAAGGATTGATAAAGATCGTCAATTTCGTCCATGTAACGGCGTTCCTGTTCATCGCCCTGGCCCTCGTCGGCTCGGCTCCCGCCGGCGCCTCTGATAACTACATACCCTCGGTCTCCCTGGAGAACTACTGGACCGTCTCCGGATCGCCCCAGCTCGACGCGTCCCTCGCCGGGACGAGGGAGTTCGACCGGGGCGGGACCGTCACCCTCCACGTCGACCTCGCCAACTATGGCAGGATCATGGGCTTCAAGGCCGACAAGAAGGCGGACTCGAGGATGGACCAGATGCTGGCGGACCGGGAGCTCGACTACGAATGGGAGAGGACGACGGCTCTGGGGATAACCGGGACCCTCAGGTCCGGAAACGATATGATCGAGGTGAAGTCCGGCGACCAGGTGATCGAGGCGCTCCGGGCGGGCGAGAGGTCGAGAGATTCGATGAATTTCGCCATCAAGATATCCAGCCGCACTCCGGCGGGCGAGTATCCTCTCTTCCTCGACCTATCCTACGACTACCAGTACAACGTCGAGGTGGACGCCGACAGCCTCGACGCCGAAGGTCGCCTCCGGGGGTTTCGGACAGCGTACTGGTACCAGAGGGCCAACGAGACCGTCACCATCCCCGTGAAGGTCAAGAAGGAGGCGTACTTCGAGATCGCTGAAGTCGAGGCAGACCTCCGGGCTGGCGAGAAGTCTGGGATCATCGAGGTGACATTCAGGAACACCGGCGAGGAGGTGGCCGAGGACGCGATAGCGAGGCTATCCGTCTTCAAGCCCTTCTCCTCCACCGACGATCAGGCCTACATAGGAACCCTCCTCCCTGGCGAGGTGAGGGCCGTCAGGTTCAAGATCGACGTCGACTCCGACGCGACGGAGAAGCCCTACAGCATCAACAGCGAGATCAAGTATACAGACATCAGGGGTGGGACGGTCATCTCCGAGAGCATGAAGATCCCGGTGAATGTGGGAGGTGCCAAGAGGTCTTACGCCCTTCCCGTCGTCGCTGCCTTGATCATCCTCGCGGCCGTCGGGGCTTACATCCACAGGAGGAGGCGGGGCTGAGATGACCCCTCTTCCAGCCGATCCCGCCCCTTTCTGATCCGTCATCTCCGTGCGTTCCCTTCCGGCCCTTCACCAGGACCCTCCTCCCTTCGGCCGGGACCGGTCCTCTCCGCCGCCTTCCCGCAGAGCCTTCTTGCCAGCGGCCTTTCGAGGCGTGGGAAATTGTTAAATAGTTTTTCAAGAGAATATGCATTTAAGCAATGAAGAGGGGACCGTATAACTCTTTGATCGAAAGGGCGGATCGGCTTTCGATGGAGGTGAGCTGGATATGAAATATCCGGATCATCCAAGGACGCTAATTCTGGTGGGTGTCAGCGCTGAAGCTCGATCTCTGCGGTCCTGAAGTATGAGGGAGAATTATGAAAAAAATTATTTCAGTGGCTCTGATCTGCCTTCTGAGCCTCTCTTTGGGTTCGACGATCTTTCCATCTGCCTTGGCTGCGGCAGATTCCGCCAGCACCGGCAAGGTCGTGATGCAGTACCTTCTTGACGATCCGACTATAGAGCGGGGCGTGGAGACGCTGACGACCCCCGATGGATCTATTGAGATCCGCGACTCGGTGACGATTCCTGGGCTGTACGATAGGATCGTCCCCGGAGAGCCGACGGTCCCCGTCAGGACCGCCAGGATACTGATACCGTACGGCGAGGAGGTCCAGGAGATAAAGGTCGTCCCCGGAAACGAGAGGTATCTGGGCAGGGTCTCTATCATGCCCGGTCAGAACTCGGTTCCCATGGGATTCATCATTAACTGTACTGGTTGCCAACTTGAGGAAAACTGGACGGAAATGCCGAAGCTTGGCCTTATCAACGAGGCGATATTCGAGTCCGAAATCCCCTATCCAGAGGAGCCCTACTCAATCCTGGGAGTTATGAAGAAGCATGGTTACACCATTCTTTATATAAACCTCTACCCTATAAGATACATCCCGAAGACCGGTGACGCTTACAGCTTCGGAGCTTTCGATGTAGAGGTGACAACAGCTCCCGCAGAGACCTTCAATAGAGGCCTATTGAGGGGTCTTCCCGAAGACCAAGAGCTGGTGGAGATGATCGTCGATAATCCTGAGAAGATGACCACCTACCCCTCAGATTTGGCGCTGACCGGGAAATCTCTCCTCCTGGATGGATTGTATAAGTACGTCATCATCACGAACCAGTACATGAAAGACGCTCCCGGGCCCTACAACTTCCAGGCCCTGGCTGAAGCGAAGACTCTTAAAGGCGTTCCGGCAGCTATAGTAACCGTGGAGGAGATCTACGACGCCTACAAGTACAGTTATCCTCGCGATAACCAGGAAGCAATCCGTAACTTCATAAAGGACGTTTACGCGAATAACGGCGTGAGGTACGTCCTGCTGGGTGGCGACGGAGACGGCGAACGGATCGGAGGGGAGACTTGGGATGCCATCGTCCCCACAAGGCTTCTCTGGGCCTGGGCTTATGAACCCGACC
>JANKMW010000006.1:29566-37061 GCA_024649985.1 Methanothrix sp. | reverse complement strand
TGACTATCTTCTTTCTCACCTCTTTTGAGACTACCAGCGCTTCGTGACCTTTCCTCTCGACGAGATCCGCGAGGATCATGCTGGTGGGAGGGTATACCATGACTTTAACCATGAAAGGACCTCAGGAAAATTCTTCGTTTATCATCGCTTCCAGCTCCTCCAGGCTCGGGCGCCGCTTCGTCTCGACCCCGGACGGAGGTTCTTCGCCCCTCGCCTCGGATTCGAGGCCCCGGGATATCAGGGGGAGGATATCGGACTCGTGTTCCATCATGTAAAAACCGGGCCTGGCCCCCCCGCCCCGGTGGCCCCGACACCTCCTGGGGTCCCCGGGCGGAAATCCCCGATCTTTGATGAAGATGTTGTTCTCGTCCATCTTCCTCACCTCCTCCACCGTCGCCGAGATATCCTCCTCTTCGCCGTCGATGATGACGCCAAAGCAGGTCTCTTTGACGTTTATGTCGCGGCCGATCTCGTAGATCTTGAGGGCTATGTCGGAGGGGAGGACGTCGGAGTCCTGACTCGTCACCACGTACTTGGTAGATTTCACCTATCGCACCTCCAGAACGTAAACGGTCTCCTCCTCCTTGACGTCCCGGAGCTTCTCGGGGTCGAGGATCCTACCCACGATGTTCGTCGCCAAAAACTTCTCTCCCGAGGGGCCGTACTTGGGGTCGTCCTCCAGCTTGACTCCGACGAGGCCAGCGTTCTTAGCCGCCTGGTTGGTGACTCCGATCTCCCCAGCCCTGACCAGGTCCCCAGGCTTGTTCTCGGGGAGGATCTCCTTGTAGCTGGTAGCCGAGATCGCCGGCTTGAAGAGGATGGTATTCTCGTAGACGAAGTGGACGGGGAGGGGTCCCACCGGTTTCTCTTTCAGCCCCACCACGTGTCTGAAGTAGTCCAGGGTCTTTGGTGCCAGGTCGTCGTAGAGCTCGATCGCCACCATCCGATCTGACGGGATCGATTTGACGGTGACCTTCCCCTCCTTCAGGATCTGCATGGTGGCGACGGGCCTCTGCTCCACCACCACGGCGTCGTCGCCAAAGTGGCCTTCGACCTCAAAATCTATCCCCCTCCCCTCTGCGATCCTCTCCGCCTCTTTGAGGGGGAGCCCCATCAGCATGATCCTCTCGGGGTTGACCTTAGCCGCCAGCTTCATCCCGCCCTCGGCGAGCTTCACCAGGTCCATCCCTGCGGTCACTGTCCCCACCACGGAGTGGCCGGGGATGGAGGTCCTGTCCGCCTTGTAGATGAAGATCCTCCCCAGGCCCCTGCCGCTGGTCCTGATGGTGACGGCGCCCTCGCTCCTGGGCTCGCGGTTCTCAAACTCTATCCGCTCCCCCAGAAGGACGTCGGAGGATGCGTAGGAGCTGGAGGTCCTGTCGACAGAGAAGACCCCGTCCCTCGTCGCTCCCAGGAAGAACTCGGCACCCTCTGGCGCCGACTCGCTCAGGTCCACCTCAATTCTGGTATAGATCTCCATCCCGTCGGCGATGGGGAGGGATAGGTCCTGGGTTGCCATCTTCTCTGAGATGGCAGCCCATTCCACGATCGGCTCCGCGTCCAAGATCGAATCTCCCAGTTCGAGCCTCCCCAGGAGGTCTTTGCCCCCCACCACCGTCGCAAAGACGCCCCTGTTCTCGGCGGGAGAGCCGTAAGCCGCAGAGTGCCTCTTCCTCGCGAAGACTATCTGGCCTTTATCAGCCTCAAAGCCGCTGGCCCCCAGGATGACCTCCCACCGGTCATACTCCTCCTCTCTTCTGGTGGGAGACATCTTCGTTCCCACCGGCCCTAAGGCTACGGCGGCGCCGTCGCTCCACCGCACCTTCAGACCCGAGATGGTGCCGACGGCCCGGTGCCAGACCTCCTGCAGCCCCGTATCGAGGAGCTCTATCCTCATCTTCCCCTTGGTGGTGTTGAGCCAGTAAGAGTTCGTCTCCTTGGCCTCCTCCTCCCTACCCTTGACTATCCCGATGATGGCCTCCTCCGTTGCTCCAACGCCCGCCGCCTCTAGGGCGTCTTTCAGGGTCGAACCAGCCGCCAGGGAGATCTCCGCTCCGTCGAGAAAGACTTTCAATTTAATTCCCCAACATCTCCTCTTCTTCCTCTTTTGTCATCAGGGAGAGGACGCCGTCGGGGGTCCCCACGTGAATTATCTTGCCGTTGCGCATCAGAGCAGCCCGGTCGCATACGTTCTGGACGAAGTCCATGTCGTGGCTGACGATCAGGAACGTCTCTCCCAGCTCGTCTCTGGCGTTCAAGACCGATTTGGAGACGTCTATCTTGGTGATGAGGTCCATCGTCCCCGTAGGCTCGTCCAGGACCACTATCCTCGGCTCCTTGATCAGGACCTGGGCCATGGCGACCCTGTGCCTCTCCCCCTCGCTCAGCTCGTTGGGGTTCTTGGAGAGGACCTTCTCAGCCTCCTCCTCGGAGAAGCCCACCGTTACGAGGGTGTGAATCGCCTTCCTCTCGGCCAGCTCGAAGGGGAGGGCGAGGCCTATCGACTCGGTGAGATTGTCGATGACGCTCCGGTATGGGTAGAGGGTGTACTCCTGGTGGAGCATCCCCATGTATTTTGTCGCCCTCCCCTTCTGGTCCGCACCGAGGACTGTCATGTCCACCCATTCGTCGCCGACCCTGCACCATATCCCACCGGAGGTCGGGAGGATGATCCCGTTGAGCATCTTGGAGAGGGTCGTCTTGCCAGCGCCGCTCGTCCCCACCAGGCCGAAGATCTCGCCCTCGTAGACCTCCAGATTGACCTCGTCCACCGCCCGGACGACGCCGCGATCGATGCTTATGTACCGCTTTGATAGGTCTCTGCACCGGAGTATGGGGGCCCCCACCTTCACCTCCTTCCTATCATCCATCTTCCCTGCCATGGAGGCGAACTCGGCGGCGATCTCCGAGGGCTTCCCCAGAGATACAACTTCGCCGTGGTCGAGGAGGACCGCCCTGTCCGTCAGCTCCACCATGACGTCCGGCCAGTGGCTGGTGATGATCATCGTCATGTTGAAGTCTCCGACGGCGCGCCTTATGCTCTCGTGGACGAGGTCGGCGGTCTTGGGGTCCAGGGTCCCCGAGGGCTCGTCCGCGAGGAGCATCATCGGCGACTTGGCGAGCTGCCGGGCCAGAACGACGCGCTGCTTCTCGCCGCCGGAGAGCTCTCGAGCGACGTGCATCATTCTGTGGGACATGTTGACCTCGTCCAGAAGGTCCGCCGCCCGGTTGACGCTGATGGACCCACCGCTCGCCTCCTCTACGGCCCTCATGACGTTTACGATAACCCTCTCGTCGCCGTAGAGGGCGAAGGTCCGCTGAAGCATGATGGCGATCCTGCGAGATATGTCGCGTCTATCCGCGTCGTTGATCCCCAGGGTGACGAAATCGGCTTCGAAGGGCTCGAGGGTGCCGCCGCATTTGCACTTCTCCCCCACCTTGCTGGGGGGCTCGACGTGTTGGCACCGAGCGCATCTTCCGACGTGGTAGATCACTTGGCCGCTGATATTCTCGAAGGGCTCCACTCCACGAAGGACGTGCAATAGGACGCTCTTGCCGGAACCGCTCCTTCCCAGGATGCCGAGAGACTCCCCCTCCATGATCTCCAAATTGACGTTGCGCAGCGCTTCAACTTCTCCAAACCGCACCGTCAAGTCCCGGATCTCAATAAATGGTGTCAAATTATCTCGCCTCGAATTGTTATTGCGAACGAACTACAGGCCATCCCAAATTTAAGTTTATCCGAGACCGTCCCGAAGAGACCGGCAACACCGACCATAAACCTCGATATCATAAATCGCCCAAGCCCGAGCAGGTCTCCAGACGCAAAGGAAGTCTCCACCTCAAATATCCGATGTAGATATTCGGGGTCGATGAGGTAGATGCTATCCTTCTCCTCCCTTCTTCAGAAGGAATTCTTTGTCGATGTAAGACTTATGTGCCGCCTCAAGACATTCCTTACAGACGTGAAAAACCGTGTCCTTGAGGCCGTGTATCGTAGCTTGCTTGGCTTTTACGGGCGATGTCTCTTTGTCAACAGCACAGATTTGACATTTCATCTAAGTCACCTCACTTCCATCTGATTTTCGTCGTTATAAGCATTTCCGCTCAGGGGAGTCTTCCATCTCTTGTATAGGTCGTGCTCTGCGCCCAGGAGGTCCAAGACCCTCCCCACTACAGCGTCCACCATCTCCTCAATCCTCTCCGGCCTGGTGTAAAAGCCGGGGGACGGGGGAAGTATGATCGCTCCCGCCTCGGTGGCGGCGACCATGTTCTTCAGGTGGACGAGGTTCAGGGGCGACTCCCGGGTCACCAGGATCAATCTCCGCCTCTCCTTCAAACAGACGTCTGCCGCCCGGGTGATGAGGGTGTCGGAGACGCCGTTTGCGATCCCCGCCAGGGTCCTCATGCTGCAGGGCGCCACCACCATGGCGTCGAAGATGTTGGACCCGCTGGCGATCGACGCCGTGAAGTCCCGGGGCGAATAGACCCGGTCGGCCATCATCTCCACCTCGATGGGGCTCTCCTCGGTCTCGATCTCTATTATCTTCCGGGCGGCATCGGTCATCACGAGATGGGTGACAGATCCCATCTCCGCCAGGACTTCCAGGAGCCTGATACCGTAGACGACCCCGGATGCTCCGCTGATCCCCACCACCACGTCCGAAATCTTTCCCTTCCTCTGAATGCTATCACATCCCATCTCGAATCAAGACGTCACCTTCTCCTCTGAAGCCGGGTCAAAGTCGACGCCACCAGGAGGGGGAAGTTGATGGTGGCATCTCCATAGACGGTGACCCTTCTGGCCTCTGCCTCGATCTTCCCCCAGGATACCGCCTCCGAGAGGGTGGCTCCCGATAGCCCCCCCGGCTCGGGCCGGTCTGTGGTCAGCTGGATGGCGAGGTCGAATCCCCTGGGGGTCACCAGCATCGATTGGAGGGCGAAGTTCTTGGGAACTCCTCCACCTATGATGACTATTCCCGATCGTTCAGCACCGTAGCATATGTCCACCAGCTCTCCTACGTCGCTGAAGGCGTCGACGTGGAGCTCTCTAGTCTGCCTGTAAAGCCAGGCCTGAAGCCCCATCATGGAGTCGGATAGGGCAGGACAGAATATCGGAACGCCGCAGTCGCAGGCGGACCTCAAGATCGACCTGTCGTCCTCGATCCTCCTCCCCAGGACCCTCAGGAGCTCGCTTCCTGTCATCGGCTCGGCGCTTTCGGGGAGCGCCTCCTGAAGAAGCTCCTCGAACCGAACGAAATCGTCGTCTTCGACGTAGACGTCGTATATCCTGCTCTTCCCCTCTCCTCTCAGGTCGGCGTCATACGCCTCAGAGTCGCCGAGAATGTGGTGGCTATAGCTCTCGATTATGTCGTGAACGAGGTTTGCTCCCGTGGTGATGAGAACGTCTATTCTGCCGTCTCTGATGAGACCGGATATTATATTTCTCATCCCCGAAGGGACCATCGCGCCGGCCAGGGTGAAGAACCTGGTGTAATCCTCCGAGAGCATCTCCTCGTATATATTTACGGCTTCAGCCAGCCTTCTGGCACCAAAGCCGCAGCTTTCCATCATCCTCACCAGCTCATCTACGCCCATCCCGGGGCTGATCTCGATCTGCTTTATATAGTCCACCGAAACTCACCTGGATTATGCTGAATCGGACCGTTCTGTTATGGACGGCATCCCTGGATAGCGATCGTGGTGCTAATCGATTTTCTCATAAACCTTTTATATCAGTACTTTGTGTTTAGCTCTTACGGCTAAAGGAGGTAAAAAATGAGCGGCGAATTGGTGGCAGTGGACTATGTTTTTGATAATAGGTGCTCTTGTGCCTATCGGCGCGCTGGCTGCCGTGAAGATCATATCTCCTCAGAAATCAACTTTTCGGAAGAGGTCCACCTACGAGGGCGGTCTGAGACCTGTTCGGGACGCTGGAGTTCAGTACAACGTTCAGTACTATCTCTTCGCCATCGTCTTCGTGATCTTTGACGTTGAGGTTCTGTTCCTCTACCCATGGATCTACGTCTATGCTTCCGAGGCGATCCCCGCCGTGGGCGGAGTGAGCATTGCGATCACCGGGATGCTGATTTTCCTCGTCGTGCTGTTGATCGGTCTGCTCTACGACATTAAGAAGGAGGCGTTGCGTTGGGTATAAGTGATGTCATACCTGTTCCGGTAGCTGTTGATGAGGAGTTGGAGAAGTGGACGATCTGGGGCAGGCCCCTCACCGACGTCTGGTTCACCACCACGGAGAAGATCCACGAGATCATCGATATGGGCCCCATTAAGAACGTCCTCAACTGGGGCAGGAAGAACTCCCTGTGGTTTCTGATGCAGCCGATGGGCTGCTGCGGCGTTGAGATGCTCGTCTTCGGATGTCCCCACTACGACTGCGACCGGTTCGGTATATTTCCCAGGGCGACCCCAAGACAGGTCGACGTCATGATCATCAGCGGCTACATAACCCGAAAGTACCTTCCGGCGATCAAGAACCTGTGGGAAGAGATCCCTGAGCCCAAGTGGGTCATGGCGATAGGCGAATGCGCCATCTCTGGCGGCCCCTTTTACGACTCCTACAACATCATAAACGACACCAGTCGTTTCTTCCCGATAGATGTCTACGTCCCGGGATGTCCCCCGAGGCCTGAGAAGTTCATCGAGGGGTTCAGAGAGCTTCAGAAGAAGATCAAGCAGCGCGAGGACAAGAGAGGCTATTAGAGGAGGAGTTCATCGTTGACAACTGCAAATGATGTCTTGGCAGCCCTCCAGTCGGCCTTTCCGGGAGCGGTCCAGGAGGCGAAGGTATCCCCCGAACGTCAACTCTGGGCCACCATCAAGCCGGAGAGGATCGTGGAGGTCTGCAAGTATCTGAGGGACAACCACAGCTTCGATCACTATTCCGGTGCCGTGGGGGTGGACAGGATCGGTGAAGGGCTCTTCGAGGTCACCGAGATGTTGGCGAGCCACGGCGCCCACAAGGTGGTGGCGCTCCTCAAGGTCAAGACCCCCAGGGACGATCCGCGGGTCAAGTCCTTGACCGGCCTTTACTGGAACGCCAACTGGTACGAGCGGGAGATCTGGGAGATGCTGGGGATCGATTTTGAGGGCCATCCCGAGCTATACCCTCTCCTCCTATCCGATGAGCTGGTGGGGGTCTGGCCCTGGAGGAAGGACTTCAAGGGCTATCCGGACTATACCACAGCTGAGAGGGCGATAGAGACGGTCACCGCTGACGGGTATACTGAGTACTCCATCCCCCCGACGGAGGCTGAGATCGAGGCGGGGGCGGTCCCAAAAGAGAGGCCGAAGTACCCCACCTTCCGGGAGCGGGAGGAGATGGAGATCAAAGAGACCTCTGAGATGATACTCCACCTCGGCCCCCAGCACGCCGTCGTCCCAGGCCCCTTCCTCCTCGACATCCTCGTCGACGGAGAGAAGGTGAAGAAGGCGTTCCTTGACGTCGGTTACATCCACAAGGGGATCGAGAAGATAA
>JANKMW010000006.1:20468-29556 GCA_024649985.1 Methanothrix sp. | reverse complement strand
AGAAGATAATGGAGAACAGGACTTACGTCCAGGGGATCCCCATAACCGACCGTCTCTGCTACATGGCCGCCCTCACCAACAACGAGGCCTACTGCGGCGCTGTGGAGAGGCTTCTTGGGATCGAGCCCCCTGAGAGGGCCCAGTATATCCGGATCATCACCCAGGAGCTCTCGAGGATCCAAAGCCACCTCCTGGGGACGGCCGAGTTTCTGACCCTCATAGCGAGCGCCGTCTATTCCCCCTTCCTCTACATGATCATCGATCGAGAAGACGTCCTCACCTGCATAGAGAGCGTGACGGGGGCGAGGATCAACCACAGCTTCGTCCGCTTCGGCGGGGTCCGAAACGACCTTCCCGACGGCTTCAAGGATATGACCCTGGACACCCTGAAGATGGTCAGGGAGAAGACCAAGGATTACAAGGAGCTCTTCCTCTCCGACAGCATATACAGAAGGAGGATGGAGGGGATCGGGGTTTTGTCACCGGCGGAGGCGAAGAGGCTCGGGGTCTCTGGTCCTCCCCTGAGGGCTTCAGACACCCCTTACGACATGAGGAGGGAAGATCCATACCTCCTCTACAAGGACCTGGACTTCGATGTGATCACCAGGAAGGAGGGAGACTCCAAGGCGAGGGTCGAGGTGAGGCTCGACGAGATCATCGAGAGCTGCTACATCATTGAGCAGTGCCTCGACCAGATCCCCAGCGGCCCCATCATGGCGGAAGGCATCCCCAAGAAGATCAAGCCCGAGCCGGGAGAGGCTTACTACCGCGTCGAAGACCACCGGGGAGAGATGGGCTTCTTCGTCGCCAGCGACGGGACGGACAAGCCCGTCAAGGTCAAGGCCAGAGGTCCCGTCTACGCCTACTTCCAGGCCCTTCCCCCGCTTCTGGAGGGCGTCTACATAGCCGACGTCGTCGCCATCGCGGGCAGCATGGACGCTTGCACCAGCGAGGTGGACAGGTAGGAGGACTGTACAATGGAACTATTATCTGCGATCACAGAATTTGCAGCCCGAGAGCCGAAGATATACGGCCTCATCATAGGGCTGGTCGCCGCCGCCATCCTCGCCTCAGTCATCAACGTGGTTGCGATGCTGCTGGTCTGGCTCGAGAGGAAGGTCATGGGCGACCTTCAGGCCAGGTACGGACCGAACAGGGTCGGGGGACGATGGGGGGTTCTTCAGCTGGGGGCCGACGCCATCAAGCTATTCACGAAGGAGGATATCATCCCCAGGGGGGCGGACAAGTCGGTTTATGTCTGGGCACCCATCGTTGCGGTCGCCACCACCATGCTGATTGCGGGGGCGCTGCCCTTCGGTGCCGTTATCATCGATGGAAGGGAGGTCCCCCTGGTGGTGGCCAACATGGACATCAGCGCCCTGTACGTCGAGGCGGTTCTCAGCCTGATGGCCATAGGGGCCTTCATGGCAGGGTACTCTTCGAACAACAAGTACTCGATGCTTGGGGCCTTCAGGGGCGTCGCGAGGATGATCGCCTACGAGGTTCCCATGGGCGTCTGCGTCATCAGCGTCGCCGTAATGGCCCACAGCCTCAACCTCGTCGAGATCGTCAACGCCCAGCAGAACATCTGGTTCGCCGTCGCTCAGCCTCTCGGTTTTGTGATATTCGGCATCGCCCTCATCACCGATCTCGGGAGGATGCCCTTCGACCAGACCGAGGCGGAGGAGGAGATCATCGCCGGCTACAACACCGAGTACAGCGGAATCCGGTTCGGTCTCCTCTACTTCCAGGAGTACATTGTGATGCTCCTTGGCTCGATCCTGCTGGTCCTTCTCTTCCTCGGAGGATGGAAGGGTCCGGTCATCCCGGTGATATCCTTCATATCCCCCATGATCTGGTTCTTCATGAAGCTGCTGATCGTGCTGGTGGCCCTGATCTGGATCAGGGTATCGCTGCCCAGGTTCAGGATAGATCAGGTCACAGACCTGGGATGGAAGATACTGCTTCCCCTCTCGCTGGTCAACTTCGTCTGGGCGGTGGCGGTGGGGCTGTACTTTGCGTGAGGTGATGATCTATGGTGCTAAAGAACCTCAAAATGACCCTCAAGCGCTCCATAAGCGGCGTGGAGGTCACTCGCCTCTATCCGGAGAAGATCATGGATCTTCCCGACGCAGAGAGGGGCGTTCACGTCCTGGAGATAAGAAAGTGCATCGGCTGCGGTGCCTGTGTCAGGATCTGCCCCAACGACTGCATAAAGCTGGTGGACTACAAGCGCGGAAACCCCGTCAAGAACAAGAAGCTCCAGTATCCTCAGATCGATTACGGCAGGTGCATGTTCTGCGGCCTCTGTGTCGACGACTGTCCGGTGAGCTGTCTTCACATGTCCAAGGTCTTCGAGATAGCCGGCTGGGATAGGGAAGATATAATCTACGGACCCGAGAAGATCGGCGTCGGCGATTACACCGACCAGGAGCTCTCACAGCTCGCCGAAGAGGCGAGGAAGGCCGAAGAGGAGAAGAAGAGGAAGGCCGCCGAGGCTGCCAAGGCAAAGAAGGCGAAGGCCGCCAAGGCCGAAGCGGTAGAGAAGGGTTCCGGCGAGAAGGCCGCCAAGAAGAAGGCAGAATGACTATCGGAGGTTGAGATCGAATGATAGATCTTGCTCAATTTTACGACATAAGGTTCCTGATGGATCTTGGGGCGTTCTCCATATTGGCGGTGCTGATCCTCGGCTTCTCGATCCTCACCGTATGGTCCAGCAACATGGTCCATGCCGCTCTATATCTGTTGGGGGCCTTCGCCTCTGTGGCGATGTTATACGTATCCCTGAACGCCAGCTTCGTCGGGGTGGTCCAGGTGCTGGTCTACATCGGGGCGGTTGGGGTGCTGATACTCTTCGCAGTGATGCTCACGAGGAGGACTCTGGTGGAGGAGGAATCCCATGGTTAAGGTAAAAACAGCGATCTTGATGCTGATCTTTCTGGCGACGCTGATGATATTCATCGCAGCGACACCATGGGACGGCGAGGAGAGGAGCGGGTACAGTTTCGAGCCGAGAGAGGGGGTCAGAGCCCCGGAGAGCGGAGCTGGGGATATAGGCGTTGAGATCTTCACGATCTACCTCTTCCCCTTCGAGGTGCTCGCCCTGGTCCTTCTGGCAGCTATGATCGGTGCGATCTACATCGCAAGAAAGGAGTTGCCGAAATGATGGGGTGGAGGGAGGAAAAGAGATGGTACCACTAGTGCTTTACGTGCTGCTGGCGTCGACGATGTTCGTCATCGGCCTTTACGGCCTTCTGACACAGCGCAACGGTATCAAGCTTATGATGTGCGTGGAGATCCTGCTCAACAGCGCAATAATCAACCTGGTGGCGTTCTCGGCGTACCTGCCCAACGTAAACGGCCAGGTATTCGCCCTCTTCGCCATCGCTCTGGCCGCAGCAGAGGCCGGCGTTGGGTTTGCCATAATGATCGCGCTGTACAGGCTGTACGGAACGATAGAGCTGGACAACATCAACGCATTGAGGTGGTAGAGGGATGTACCAAGATTACGCCTATCTGATCGTGGGGTTGCCGATTCTGGCCTTCGTCCTCACGATCTTCCTCGGTTGGCATCTGCCAAAGGGGGGCGGGTTCTTCACAGTTCTGGCGACCTTCGCCGGGTTCATACTCTCTTTCGGTATATTCAGGGAGATCTACCCTAATAACGAGATAGTACATCAATCGATGCACTGGTTCGCCAGCTTCAACGCTGGCATATTGATAGACCCGCTCGCCATAGTGATGCTCTTGATGGTGACGTTCGTCTGTACTCTGATTCACACGTACGCTCTCGGATACATGGAAGGCGACCCTGGAATGGCCAGGTACTTCGCCGAAGCGGGCCTCTTCACCGCGGCGATGCTGGGCCTCGTCTTCTCAGACAACCTTCTTCAGCTCTTCATATTCTGGGAGCTTGTCGGTCTCTGTTCTTACCTTCTCATTGGGTTCTGGTACCGCAAGCCCTCTGCGGCGTCCGCCGCCAAGAAGGCCTTCCTGGTGACGAGGGTCGGAGACGTCATGTTCCTCGCGGGGATCATCCTCCTCTACACCAACATGATGAGGCTGAATCTGGTCCTCCCCGAGGGAGCGTACCTCCTCCAGTTCCAGACGATATACGACAGCCTAGCCCTCATCCCGCCAGACCAGCTCACCTGGATAGCCCTCCTCCTCTTCGGAGGTGCTGTGGGCAAGTCCGGTCAGTTCCCCCTGCACGTCTGGCTCCCTGACGCCATGGAGGGTCCCACCACAGTCTCGGCGATGATACACGCTGCGACGATGGTGACCGCCGGCGTCTACCTGGTGGCGAGGATGTTCCCCCTCTTCTATGCGGCACCCGACGCCCTGATGGTAGTGGCTTACATAGGCGCCTTCACCGCCCTATTTGCGGCGACGATGGGCCTTGTGATGTTCGACATCAAGAGGGTTCTCGCCTACTCGACGGTCAGCCAGCTGGGATACATGATGGCGGCCCTAGGGTTTGGGGCGGCCGTCGGCGCGACCGCCGTCGGCGTCTCCATGTTCCACCTGATCGGCCACTCCTTCTTCAAGGCCCTCCTCTTCCTCTGCGCCGACAGCGTCATCCACGCCGTCGCCACCAACGACATGAGGGAGATGGGAGGCGTCTTGAGATCGATGAAGTGGACGGGCCTTACGATGCTGGCGGGGTCCCTGACCCTGGCAGGCTTTCCGCTGACGACGGGCTTCTTCAGCAAGGATGAGATCATCATCCTCGCCTTCGAGAACGGAGCCTTCGGTCTAGGATGGATTCCGTACGTATTCGTCATCCTTGCGGCCCTCCTGACGGCGATCTACACCTTCAGGCTCTGGTTCCTCACCTTCGACGGCGAGCCCAGGAGCGACTATCACAAGCATGAGTCCCCCTGGATCATGCTGGGGCCCCTGGTGGTCTTGGCGTTATTCGCCCTCTTCATGGGGATGCCGACCCAGGGTCAGTTCTACGACTACGTCGGCAACAACTTCGACCACTTCGGTGTCGACTTTGAGGAGCTGGCCCATATCGGAGGCCATCACGTAGAGCACGGCCACGTCCACGAGCCGTTCATCTTCAAGATCCTCCCGATAATAGTCGGAGTCGGTGGCATAATCATTGCGGCTCTCTTCTATTCGAGGTGGAAGAGGTTCGATCCGTCCATGGTAACCTCTGAGAGGGACCCCCTCAGGCATATCCTCCTCAAGAGATACTACCAGAACGAGATCTACACCCTCTGGTTCGCAGAGAAGGTGGTCTACGGAATAGCCTTGGTCTCCAACATGATCGACCTGAAGATCATAGATGGAGCGGTGAACAAGATAAGCGCGGTCTCTGTCGGGTTCGGCGGAACTCTCCGTAAAGTTCAGACCGGAGTCATACAGAACTACATCACCGCCATAGTTCTGGGAGTTGCAGCGCTGTTGATTTTGATTCAGCTGGCTACAATGGGGGTGGCGATATGATTGATAACGCAATTTCACTGATGATCGCCATACCGCTGATCGCAGCGATCTTCGCCTTCATGAACGGGAAGTTCGCGAAGTACGCAGCCCTGATAGGATCTCTTATCCCTCTGGCGATATCGCTCCAGATGTTCAGGGAGTTCGACAGGACGACGAACGTCATGCAGTTCGTCGAGAGCTACGACTGGGTCCCAGCCATCGGCGTCAAGTATACCGTCGGCGTCGACGGCATAGGGCTGCCCCTGATCCTCCTCTCGACGATCGTCACCGTCCTGGTGGTCCTGTACTCCTGGGGAGAGAAGAAGAGGCCAAACCAGTTCTTCGCCCTCCTCCTCCTGAACGAGGTGGGGGTTCTAGGCGTCTTCGCAGCCCTGGACTTCTTCCTATTCTACATCTTCTGGGAGGTAGTCCTGATACCCATGTTCTTCCTGGTGGGGATATGGGGCGGCCCGAGGAAGGACTATGCAGCAATCAAGTTCTTCATCTACACCCATGTGGCGAGCTTGATAATGCTCCTCTCGATCTTCGCCCTATACTTCAGCTACAGGACGCCCGAGGGGCTGCGGACCTTCGACATGCTTACGCTCCTCGCGGCGACGGGGGACTCGACGATATTCTCGCCGATGGCGCTGAACCTGATCTTCTTCGGGCTCCTCTTTGGGTTCCTGGTGAAGATGCCCGCCGTTCCCTTCCACACCTGGCTCCCCGACGCTCACGTCGAGGCGCCGACCGCCGGCAGCGTCCTCCTGGCAGCCCTCCTCCTGAAGATGGGAGGTTACGGCCTGTTCAGGATCATAATGCCGATGCTGCCGAACGTATCGCCCAACTACATCACGCTGATGGCGGTGGTAGGGGTTGTGAGCATCGTTTACGGTGCCTTCTTGGCCCTGTCCCAGAAGGACCTGAAGAAGATGGTCGCCTACTCCAGCGTCAGCCATATGGGCTTCGTCCTCCTGGGGGCCGGAGCTTTGAGCGTCCTATCGGTCCAGGGAGCTATGTTCCAGCAGTTCAGCCACGGCCTCATCACCTGCGTCCTCTTCATGTCTGCGGGGACGATCCAGCACACAGCGGGTACGAGGATCATCTCCGAGCTGGGAGGCCTCGCCGACAGGATGCCCCAGTTTGCGGTGCTGATGATGGCGGGGTTCATGGCGTCCCTCGGCCTTCCGGGGATGAGCGGCTTTGTGGCCGAGGTATCGGTCCTGGCGGGATCTTACGAGAACCTGCCGATATACGTATTGATAACGGTCTTCGGCAGCATCGCCGTCACCGCAGGCTACCACCTGTGGGCGATGCAGAAGGTGATGTTCGGTCCGATCCTCAAGAAGTACCTGGATCTCAAAGATCCACATTCATACGAGATCCTGTCCATGAGCATCCTTGTGCTGCTCATAATCTACTTCGGAGTGCAGCCGGCGACGATCACCGACATCATGGGGGTGGCGGCAGAGCCGCTGGTCAAGCCGTTTATAACCCTGGCGCAGACGGGGGTGATCTGAAGTGACACTAGGATTCGGCGACTATCTCTCCCTCATGGGAGCGGAGTCGTTGCTGACGGGACTTGTAATGCTGATGATCTTGCTGGGGTTGTACCTGAAGAACAAGAACATCCAGGGATACCTCGCCCTAGCCGGGCTTGGGATCGCCCTCTTCCTCTCGATCGGTGCCGATATGACCAAGGGGCCGATCTTCTTTGGGACGATAGAGGTCGACGCGCTATCCCAGTTCTTCAAGCTGATCTTCATCTCGGTCTCTCTGATCGTGGTGTTGGCGGGCTTGACCAGGTACAAGGACAGTCCTGCTCAGGACGAGTTCTACATCCTCCTCTTGCTCGCCACCATCGGCATGATGGTGGTGGCAAGCTCCATCGACCTCCTCACCCTTTGGATAGGCTTTGAGCTGGCCAGCATCTCGACCTACGCCATGGCCGCCTTCGACAAGGAGAAGAGGAACCTGGAAGCTGCGATGAAGTACTTCATCTTCGGATCGGTCTCATCGGCGATGATGCTCTTCGGGTTCTCCATCCTCTACGGCCTTACGGGGTCGACCAGGATAGCGGAGGTTGCGGCATCCTCCATGGAGATGATGGGACCTGCAACTCTCGTTGCCCTCCTATTCGTGGTGGCGGGCTTCGGGTTCAAGATGGCCCTGGTGCCCTTCCACATGTGGGCTCCCGACACCTACGAAGGGTCGCCGACGATCGTTACCGCCTTCCTCGCCGCGGGCTCCAAGAAGATGGGCTTCGTAGCCGCATTCAAGGTGATATTCATCGCCCTTGTGGCTCTGAGGCTCGAGTGGTTCATGGCCTTCGCGGTCCTGGTGGCTATAACCATGACCCTGGGCAACGTCGTCGCCATATGGCAGAAGAGCGTAAAGAGGATGCTGGCGTACTCCAGCGTCGCTTATGCTGGATACATCGCCATCGCCTTCGTAGTGGTCGGTGCGGTCAACAACGGCGGCTTCGACCTCGGGGTGGCTCAGAACGGCATCGCCGCGAGCCTGATGCTCATCCTCGGCCACGCCTTCTCCAAGACCGGGGCTTTCATCGCCGTGGCGGTCGTCGGTTATATGGCCCTGCGGGAGGGGAGGAATAACCCCGATGACATCGAGCATTATGCGGGACTGGGAAGGAGGGCGCCGATAACGGCGTTCTGTATGCTGGTCTTCTTATTCTCGCTCTCGGGGATACCCCCAACGGCGGGGTTCGTCGGCAAGTTCCTGGTCTGGGGTTCAGCCATGGACTCCGGTCTCGTCTGGCTGGCGGTCCTCTTCGCCCTCAACAGCGCTCTCTCCCTCTACTATTACCTGAGGGTGATCATGTACATGTACATGAAAGAGCCCGCAGGAGCGAAGATCGCAGAGCCGAGGGGATACGTCCTGGCTATGGTCGTGGCCCTCGTCGCGGTCTTCTACATAGGCATATTCCCGCAGGCGTTCGTCGACTTCGCCTCCAGTGCAGCAGCGGTCCTGCTGCACTGAAAACTTTCTTTTTTCCTTTTTTTCCTTCTATTTCGACGGCCCATCATCCCTAAAGCCCATGGAGGCCTACATCGTCGCCTTCAAAGCCCCATCTCTTCGATCCAAAATAATAGGCCGATGAGGATCAGAGCCGCCGGGAAGACCACATGCCACCATCTCGCCCCCAGGATCTCCGGGATCGTAACATCCCCGAAGTCGCCCCTCCTCAGGACCTTCTCTTCGAGCCTCGGGTAAATCGCGGCGAAGATGCCGGCCCCCAGGAGGATGCCTCCGACTCCGCCCAGGAGGGCGTCGACCGACCCCTGGCCGACGGCTCCGGCCGCCGTTCCGGGACAGTAGCCGAGGAGGGCGAAGCCGACGCCGAAGATGAGCCCGCCCAAGGCTGAGGAGCCCCAGGATCCGGGCTTCGGGTGGAGTCTTGCGAGGTCCAGCCTCCAGAGGATGTGGACTGCGATCATCCCGGCGATCACCGCCGAGGCCATCACCTTGAAGACTGTGAAGTCGGCGAGGAGGAGCTGGCCGACGATGACGTCGTACCGCGTGACGCCGCCCTTCTGTAGTAGGAAGCCGAATACGATCCCGATGGATAGGCCCACGGCCAGCTGAGCCCGTCTTTTCGATCTGAGGCCTTTGAGCGTATCTTCCGTCATGCTTT
>JANKMW010000006.1:19531-20458 GCA_024649985.1 Methanothrix sp. | reverse complement strand
ATGCTTTCCATCACCGCCTCATCCTCCTGCCCCGAAGAGGACCATCGCCGTCGCCACCCCTCCGACGAAGAAGGCGATCACTGCGACCCACGAGCTCGCCGCGAGCTGGAGGGTCCCGCTGATCCCGTGGCCGCTGGTGCAGCCCCCTGCCCACCGCGCCCCCATCCCCATGAGGACCCCCCCCGGCGAAGGCGGCAGCGACCCTCAGGAGAGGGTCGGGGCCGAACCGGTCCGTCCAGAGGGGGGGTACGACCTCCAGCCGGAAGGAACCCGAGAGGCTCGCCGAGAAGAACGATCCGATGACGATCCCGATGACGAGCATCACCTCCCAGTCGACGACCGGCTCAAACTTCCTGTAATACGCCTTCACCGAGACCTTAGGTCCGCGAAATATCCTCTCGATCATCCCGCTCGTCCTGGCGTAGGCTGTAGAGCAGCCGATGGGCCTGTCGGAGAGAAGGAACGCCAGGATGCTCAAGACCCCTATACCCACCCCAGCAACGTAGGGGGACCAAAGATCCATCTTCAAATACTCCAGCATCAGATCTCCTCTAAGCATCTCTGAGACCCGGACCCCTGAGCATCTCGATCTTTGCCACAGGATCCGCTCATCAAGATCATCATTTTGGTCGTCACATCTTTATAAAGCTGATACGAAGGAGGGACCGATTTCGCTAGGAGGTTGAAGCATGAGCAGACGACTTCTGATGCTTGCGGCGATGATGGCGGCGATCTCTCCCCTCATCGTCGGAGGGGTTCCCGAACCCGACAAAGGTATGGTCCAGGACCTGGTGGTCCTCCTCACCGACTACGGCACCTGCGACTTCTACGTTGGGGCCCTGGAGGGGTCTATCTACTCCTCCAACCCGGATGCCCGGATATCGGCCATAACCCATGAGGTGGCGGCCTTCAACGTTGCCGAGGGGT
>JANKMW010000006.1:0-19521 GCA_024649985.1 Methanothrix sp. | reverse complement strand
GGGGTCTTACATCCTGGCCCGGGCCGCCCGGGAGTACCCCCCGGGGACGGTCTTTGCAGCGGAGGTCGACCCGGGGGTCGGGGCAGGGGTGAGATCCATCGTCCTGGAGACCAAAGACGGCAAGCTCTTCGTGGGGCCTGACAACGGCCTATTCACCGGCGTCATGGACGAGCTGGGGGTCGCAGCCGTCCGCGAGGTCAGAAACCTGAGCCTCACACGGCAGGGGGACGGTTATGCCGCCTTCAAAGGGGTCGAAGTCTACGGCCCCGTCGCCGGTCGCCTCGCCGGAGGGGTCGCCACATCCGAGGTGGGGCCCGAGATCTTCGATCCTGTGAGGATCGAGGCGGCAAGGGCCGGGATCGAAGACGGCGTACTCGTCGGGGCCGTAGCCCACGTCGACCACTGGGGAAACCTCGTCACCAACATCCCCTACCATCTGGCGGATGAAGTGGGCCTCGCCCCAAATGATCGAATCGAGATCGCCGTCGGCGGAAATGTCGTGGAGGCGGCCTTCGGATCGACCTACTCTGACGTCCCTCGTGGAGAGATGGTGGCCTTCGTCGGCTTCATGGGGAGCCTGGAGATCGCCATCAACATGGATAGCGCCGCCGAGGACCTGGGAGCGTCCGCAGGCGATAGCGTCAGAGTTCGCAAAGTACTGAAGGTTCAAAGGTAAAGAAGCTCCACCATCCCCGCGGCGACGAGGATGAAGATCAGGGTCATGACCCCTCCCACCTTCAGGAAGTCGGAGTTTTTGTATCCGCCGGGGGCCATCAATAGGGCGTTGACCTGGTGGGTGGGGAGAAGGAAGGAGTTGGAGGCGGAGATCCCCACCAGGAGGGCGAGAGCCCTCGGGTCTATCCCCATCCCCTGGCCCATGACCATGACGAGGGGGACGAGGAGGACGGCGGCTGCAACGTTGGATATGAAGAGGGACAGGAAGGTGGTGAGGGCCGCCACCGCCAGGAGGGCGACGATCGTCGGGAATCCCTGGAGGAGTTCCATCAAGATCGAGGCAGCAAGAAAGGCAGCTCCCGTCTCCTCCAGCGCGATCCCCAGGGGTATCAGGCCGGCCAGAAGGACGACGGTCCTCCAGTCGATGGCACCATAGGCGTCGTCGACGGATATGACCTGCAGAAGGATCATGGCGAAGGCGCCGGTGAGGAGGGCTATGGATATCTGAAAGCCCGCGAGGGCGAGAGCCAGCGCCCCGATGAAGCAGAGGGTTGCGGGCATCGCCTTCGACCGGTCGGAGCTCACCGACTCGACCGGCGTCAGGAGGACGAAGCTGGGGTCGGAGCCGAGCTTTCTTATCCTGTCCCAGAGGCCGTGGACGACGAAGGTGTCCCCCGGGGCCAGGGGACGGTCGGCAAAGTCCTTCCTCTGCTCCTCCGTACCGCTCAAAAGGATGATGGGCTCGACGCCGTAATTTTTTCGGATCCCGATCTTCCGGGGGGTCTTTCCGACGATGGGTGCCCGCGGGCGGACGATCACCTCCGCAAAGCCCGCCTCAGCCTCGCAGAGAAGGCCGCTCAGCCTGGAGTCGTCGACGATCTTCCAGAGGTCGTGATCAGAGGCGAGCCGTTCGACGTCCTCCGCCTCTCCCAGGAGCGCCAGCACCTGACCCGCAGAGAACCTCGTCCGCCTCCAGGGCGAGTAGGTCACCTCCTCCCCCTCCACTATGGCGACGAGGGTGACGCCGTAGTTGCGCCTCATCCGGGCGTCCTCCCTGGTCTTATCTACAAGATCGCTCTTCCAGGATACGAAGTAGTAACTGACGAGGGAGGGGAGCTGCCAGGTTTCGATCAGATCTACCTGGGACATGGAATCGGCCTCCGATCGATCCTCTTCTGGAAGGAGGCGGTGGCCGAGTATCAGAAAGTATCCGATCCCCGAGGCCAGAAGGACGATCCCGATGGGAGTCACGCTGAAGAAGCCGAAGGGCTCCTCACCACCCTGTATCATCAGGTCGTTGAGGATGATGAGGGGGCTTGAGCCGACGATGGTCAGGGTGCCTCCGAGGATTGCCGCAAATCCCATGGGCATCAAGAGCCGGGATGCGGGGGTCTTGGTGCTCTTGGATATCCTCAGGATCGCCGGCAAGAAGAGGGCCGCAGAACCGACGTTCTGCATGAAGGCGGAGATCACCCCCACCACCGACGATATCACTCCCAACAGCCTTTTTTCATCCGACCCCGCCGTCCTCAGGACCGCCCCGCTAATGCTGTTGACGACACCAGCCCTATCCATCCCTCTCCCCAGAATCATTATGGCGGCTATCGAGACTACGGCGTTGCTCCCCAGCCCCGATAGCGCCTGGGCTGGGGTCACAAGGCCGGTCCAGGCGAGGAGGAGAACAACTAGCATCGCCGCGACGTCTATCCTCACCACTTCGGTTACAAAAAGCAGTATCGTCGCTGCCACTACCAGGAAAGCGAGCTCGATCTCCAGGGTCATGCCGTCCACGATACACCACGCACCTCAACAGGTTATATATCTCCTCATAGATAATATCTTTTGGGCGGATCGCCTCGATGATCGGATGTTATCGGGGTGCCGTCCGGTCCTGAGATCCCGAAAAGGCCACCGAGTGCTGCGGTTCAGCTGAAGGCGAGGGATATCGCCCCGACGACCGAAGCCGTCACCACGGCTCCTGCGATCAAGACGCCGGCGGCGATGGCGGGGAAGGCCTCCCGGAACCGCAGGCCGAAGATGAAGGCGATGGCAGATCCGGTCCAGGCTCCGGTTACGGGCAGCGGCAGCGAGACGAAGAAGACCAGGGCGAGGATGCCGTACTTCCGGTGCCTTTCGACGTGATTCCTGTATGTCCGGGTGAAGAGCCAGGAGAAGAATGCTTTGCAGGGCCGGTATCTCATCAGATGTCGGGATACCGGCTCCAGGAATAGGAGGAGGAGGACGACGGGAACCAAGTTTCCGACGACGGAGATGGCATAAGCCTCCAGGGGTGGTATGCCGTAGACCCCTATGGCCAGGGGTATGGCGCCCCTGAGCTCGAAGATCGGGGACATGGCGAGGACGAAGGTCGCTAGCCAGCCCGGTATCGAGGATAAGAGGTCTATCAGATGGATCCCTCTGGACGAGCCGGAACCCGAGGCCACCGGATCCCGAAGCGCTGCGGCTCAGGAGGGGGGTCCAATGGAGAGGTCTTCAGAGATTCAGTCCCCTACCGACCCTTTTATCCTGACCGTCAGCACCGACTCGTCTTTGGGGGAGGTGACCGAGACGGTCAGGTCTACGGGGATCCTGCCGAGGGCGACCTTCAGGGGCTTCTCCTCGCCGGATAGTTCGACCTTAATCCCTTCCGCCATCCGGGCCACCACCTCGGCGATCTCTCGAAGCTCGGGAAGGGCGATGGCGACGGGGCTCTCCATATCGCCGCTCACCTTCGCCGATATCGGAGACTCGATCCCCACCGATACCCGGAGACCTCCGTCCTCCCCCGTCCCCTTCACCTCGGCGACGATCGGATACCTCTCGGAGTCCTCGCTACCCTGAACCTTCGCCTTAGCTTCCGCATTGACGTTAAGAGATACCATGAACTTCCACCTGGAAGCTATCTACTGCATCATCTCATATAAATGAATGCGAAGGGGCCTTTGGCGAGCACCGTCCCCGGTTAAAAGATCCGCCCCGTCATGAGTCAGGGGTGGTTCGCAGGACGTTCTCTCTCCCTCTGGTCGACTTGATGAAGGCCCAGTCGGACCGTGTGCCTGTATTCTGGCCGTTGGGATACCGGGACCAGGAGAAGTCGTTTCCATCCTCGTCGGATAGAAGAGGGGTTTTATCCACCTCCAGCCCTTCGTCGGTCTTCAGGTAAACGGTCCCGTTATTTCCATGAACCCAACGGGGGTCGCCTTCCCAGACGTAGTATTCGTCGGACTGAAGGACCACCCCTTTGGGTATCTTTATTGCTCCGGTCCATCTGCCGTAGGTTGTGGGCAGGATCTCGACTATCGATACCGTCCACAGCCCTATATCCACGGAGTCGTCCCCGACGTTGTAAAGCTCCACCCACTCCACCGCCCCATCGGGCGGGTTCAGCTCCACCTCGTTGACGACGACGGACCCCGATGCTGCCGTCCAGGCGGATAAGACCGTCAATGACGCCATGAGCAGCTTCAATATAATCTTCATGATCAACCCCCACATGAACCTAGAGGCTCGGGACTTCCCCGTCCCTGCCCGCTGGATAATGACCACCTTCGAATAAATAACCGTGTCGATGAGTTGTGGGGCGGGGTGAGACCCAAAACATCCAATCCGCAGAATTTGCGGGGCCCATTTGCGGGCCCCGTTCTACTTCATCAGCCTTAATATGCCATCGGTTACGGCCTCAAAGGGCGAGAGGACCAGGGGGGCGCCCCGGCCCAGCCGTCTCCTGACTCCGAACTGGAGATCGCCCTTCAACTTCGCAAACCTCATCTTTCTCTTGGAGAATTCGCCGTCGAAGATGGCGCCCCCATCCATCGGGGGATCGAGAGAATCGATCTTCTCCCTCACCCTCTCATAAAGAACGGTTCCTGGGAGGGGGTGAGGTGTGGTGAAGGAGAGGTAGTCGAGGGGGAGGCGGGTTGCAAACCTTATGGTCTCGATGACCGTATCGTCCGTCTCACCGGGATAGCAGAGGATGAAGAAGGCTCCGGTCTTGAGGCCTGCAGACCGAGCCGCCGAGATCGCTCTTTGCGCCTCTTGGACCGTTATCCTCTTTTTCATGAGCTTGAGGATGGGATCAGACCCGGACTCGATGCCGAAGAGGACCCTCTCACATCCCGCCCCTCTCATGGCTGACGCTACTGTCGGATCGATCGAGTCGACCCGTCCTAGACACTCCCAGCGGAAAGAGAGCCTTCTCTCCCGGATCCCCTGGCAGATATCCAGGACCCGATCCCTGTGGAGGGTGAAGACGTCATCGGCGAAGTGGATGTGGTCGTACCCGAGGTCCAGGGCGACTTCCACCTCATCGAGGACGTTTTCTGCGGATCGTTCTCGATAAGATATCCCGAAGACCGGTCGGCTGCAGAACTCGCAAGCGAAAGGGCAGCCTCTGGTGGTGATGACGGCGGTAGAGGCTCTGCCGAAATGGCTTTTCCAGTATCGTATGTAGTCACCGTTAGCAAAGAGGTCTCTAGCAGGAAACGGGATGCAGTTCAGGTCTTGCAGGTGAGGGCGCTGCTCTGTGGTGACGACCTCGTCCTCGAGATCTGTGAGGTTCTTATTGCCCTGTTGAGGATCGCCTATAGATCCCCAATTCCTATCCCGACGATAGGCGATCCCCTTCACTGCCTCAAGGTCGGTGCCCTCCTCCAGGGATTTTAAGACCTCCAAAATCGTCTCCTCCCCCTCGCCGATCACCGCGATATCGAAAACATCCAGGAAGGGGACCGGATCTGAGGAGGGCTCTGGCCCCCCCGCTACTAGCAGCTCGGTTCGATCTCGAAGGAGCCTCGCAAATCCGAGCGCATCGTCTCGCATAAAGATCATGGAGTAGATCCCCACCACCTCAGCCCTCGAGGCGATCGCCCTCCGGCGAGCTTCATCCCGTTCTAAAAATGTACAGTCCAGGAGGTTGACCCGGTGGCCTGCCTCCCGAAGGCTCGATGCGACGTAGCCGAGGCCCAGAGGAGGGAAGAGGAAGCTCGATTTCTTCCGGCGGGGCTTGAAGTGGGGATATATCAGAAGGACTGATGTCATGGCGATCCTCCAACTTCAATTTTGTACTCAAGATCCTTCCCCTCTGGCATGGAGACCACGTGGGCGAGGCCCGCCCATGCGAGGCGGCCGGGGATCGCTTCTCGCCCCCGAAATAGATCCGCGCCCTCGGTCCTCCATAGCCTGAACGAGAGGCCGTGGCCTGTATCGATGAACTCTCCCCAATCCGCCCCGGTCCTCTCCCACGAGCCGATCTCCTCACCGGAAATGTCCATCCCCTCTGAATCGATGTAGCGATCGAAGCTCTCGGACCCCTGCTCGTTCATCACCGCCATCTCTGTGCACCCCTCCGCCTTCGGCCAGCATCTCACCAGGACGTCGATCAAGCCTTCCTGGGATATGGTGTAAACCACCTGTGCCCTTCCGACGGAACCCGTCTGCACAAGCCTCGTCTCCACCGAAAGTCCTCTCCTGAATAGGGCTGATCCGAGGCGGATTGCGCGCCTCAGGGAAGGACGGTCTCTGTGGAGGCGGTCGACCCTTCCTTTGGCACGGCAAAGCAGGTCGGTCTTGATCAATCTATCTCCCAGGGCAAGTCTGCTCACGAGATTGATGTCGTAGTCGACCTTCACCACCGCAAGATCTCCTTTTGTCCATGAACTCGACTCGGAACTTCCAGGAAAGGCCGCGTCGTCCCCGAACTTGAGAACTGGGACCCCGAACCCCACCCCCTCCTCGGAGAGGTCTTCGCCCTTCAAGGAGATGACTAGCCCCTTCTCGATCTTTGAGGTGGGATACCCCTGAAGGCCCCCCCGGCCGACGATGAGGGTCAGGTCCTTCGATATCTCGACCCCGGGAAGAAGGAGTTCTGGCGTCTCTTTCGGTGAGTTCATGATTCTGGTCCAAAGGTTAAGAATTTGGAGAATTGGGGACGTTTTTGGTCCCCTTGCCGAAGATCCAGTCTGACCTCTGGTCCGCGTCGAATCCGTTGGGATGGCGGAAATATGTGAAGAAGTTGTCGCTCTGGTCGCTGAGAAGGGGGGTCTTGTCCGCCTCCGACCCGTCCTCTCTCTTCAGGATCACCGTTCCTCTCCCGGTGTTGTGGATCCAGCCTCTATCCCCTTCGGCGACGTAGAAGCCGCCGGGGGGGACGACCGTATCCTGAGGTATCTTCATGATCCCGGTCCAGGTGGGATCACAGTCCACGATCCAGACGGTCCAGCGGCTTATAGAAACCTCCTCTCCGCCGTTGTTATAGAGCTCCACCCACTCGTTACCGTCGCCGGAGGGGTCGAGCTCCACCTCGTTTATCACCACAGCCCCAAGGCCCGGAGAGGATATCGCCAAGACCGCCAGCAAGGATGTCAACGCTCCCCATGAAATTCGGATCATCATAAGATCCATCTCTCAGCCGAAAATACGGATCGTCCGAAGAATACGGACCGTCCCGGACCTTGCCATCCAGGGCGAAGGGTCCGGGGCGGTTTTTGTGGATCACCCATCATTTCGTTCCGGTCTTTCCCAAAAGGAGCCATCAGGCCCTTATGGAGAGGAGGTTCTCCGACCCTGGGGTGGCCTTCATCAGCTTCCAGTCCGACTTCTGGTCGGTGTCGACGCCGTTGGGGTAGCGGACGAAGGTGAAGTCGCTATCGCCGTCGTCGGTCATGAAGTGGGTCTCGTCGACCTTGAACCCCGAGGCGTTCACCAGGACCACGGTCCCGCTCTCCTCCTGCCCCCATTGGGCCGAGCCCTCGGCTACAAAGTATCCCTTCGCTGGGATGATCGTGCCGTCGCGGATCGGCATAAGGCCGTTCCAGGGCGGGTTGACTATGGATACGACCCATCCGGAGACGTCCACGTCATCTTCGCCGTTGTTGTAGAGCTCGACCCATTTGGTCCCGTTTCCGAGGGGGTTCAGCTCCACCTCGTTGATCACCATGGCGCTTGCGCCGATGGCGGAGAGGGCCACGATGCAGAGCGCGAATATCAATATGTTTGATTTAGTTTTGCTCATAAATATCCCCCACATGTCTAAAAGGTTCCGGAAGGTCCGGAAGCCTGTCGGCAGGAAATATCTTCCGGGTAGATAACGGTGTCGATCGTGATGATCCATCGGATTCAAGGGAAGATCGTAGGCATCCTCCGATCGTCGACGATATCTCCTGACTGCTTCCATGTCAAGGTTTTATTACGTTCCTATCCTCATATCAGTCTTCATGGAATACTCTGAGGGAAGGCTCGGCAGGGTCTTCGTCATCAGGCTTGAGGATGGCGAGGATCTGATCAGCTCGCTGGATCGATTTTTGGCGGAGAAGGAGGTCGCCTCCGGGACGATCCTCTTCCTCGGAGCCCTCCGGCGGGGGCGGCTGATCGCGGGACCCCGGGAGCCGACGATACCGCCGACAAGCCCCTTCGTCGAAGATCTGGAGGGGGGGTGGGAGACCTTCGGCGTCGCCACCATCTACCCGGGGGGAGGGGGAGAGCCGAGGGTTCACATCCACGCCTCCGTCGGCAGGAGCGATAAGGTCCTCACCGGCTGCCTCCGGGAGAGGGCCGACACCTACCTGGTGGTGGAGGCGGTGGTATTCGAGATCCTCGGCCTTGGGGCAAGAAGGCTTTTGGACGAGAGGTCGGGTCTCTGTCTCCCGGTCCTGGAGGAGAGGTTTTAGGTTATGAGGAGAGATCTGAGGGAGAGGGCGAGACGGGGGGGCTCGCCGCCCCTCCCCGTCTCCATGGAGGAGGGGAAGCGCCGGGGCGTCGACCGGTTCGACGTCATCCTCGTCTCCGGGGACGGTTACGTCGACCACCCCTCCTTCGGGGTGGGGGTCATCGGCAGGGTCCTGGAGGACGCTGGATACGCCGTCGGGATCATCCCCCAGCCAGACTGGAGGCGGGACGAAGATCTCTCTGCCCTGGGGGCCCCCCGGCTCTTCTTCGGCGTCGCCTCCGGCAACGTCGACTCGATGGTGAACAACTATTCGCCGAAGAGAAAGAGGCGCAGAAGGGACGTCTACTCCCCCGGGGGGAGGCTCCTGCGCCCCGACCGGGCGGGTATTGTCTACGCCGACAGGGTCCACGCCCTCTTTCCCGACGTGCCCCTCATCCTCGGCGGGATCGAAGCCTCCCTCCGGAGGTTCGCCCATTACGACTTCTGGTCCGACTCCGTCCGCCGCTCGATCCTGGCGGACGCCCCGGCGGATATGATCGTCTTCGGGATGGGGGAGAGGCCGATCCTGGAGGTGGCCTGCCGTCTCTCCTCTGGCGATGCCGTCTCCGAGATCAGGGACGTCCCCGGGACCGTCGTAAAGATGGGGGTGCGGGAGTGGAGAGGATCCGACCACCAGGGGCTGCTCGAGATCCCATCCTTCGATGAGGTGGCGAGGGATAAGAGGAGGTACGCAGAGGTCTTCCGCCTCCACTACGGAGAGCAGGACCCCATTTTGGGAAGGACGGTAGCCCAGCCCCACCCCAAGACCGTCGTCATCCAGAACCCGCCGGCGCTTCCCATGACGACCGATGAGCTCGACCGGGTATACGAGCTCCCCTACACCAGGGAGGCCCATCCCTCTTATCGGGAAGAGGTACCGGCTCTCGAGCCGGTGAGGTTCTCCATCACCACCCACCGGGGTTGCTTCGGATCCTGCTCCTTCTGCGCCCTCACCCATCACCAGGGGAGGATAGTCCAGTCCAGGTCCATCGACTCCCTGGTGAGGGAGGCGGAGGGGCTCACACAGCTCTCCGGATTCAAGGGGGTGATCCAGGACGTCGGCGGCCCCACCGCCAACATGTACGGGATGGCGTGCAGCCGCTGGAAGACCTCAGGGGCCTGCGCCGACAGGTTCTGCTCTTCCGACTGCCCGACCCTCGCCGCCGACCACGAAAGGCAGCTGGAGCTCCTCCGCCGCCTCAGGGAGATCCCCGGGGTGAAGCGGGTCTTCGTCAGCTCTGGGATCAGGCACGACCTCGTCCTGAGTGACGAGACCCCTGCGGGGACGGAGTACCTCCAGACCCTCGTCAGCCACCACGTCTCAGGCCACCTGAAGGTGGCGCCAGAGCACGTCTCCGACCGGGTCCTCCTGGCGATGAACAAGCCCCCCAGGGCCGCCCTGGAGGAGTTTCGCAAGAGGTTTGTCGCCGCGAGCCGGGAAGTGGAAAAAGAGCAGTACCTCGTCCCCTACTTCATCTCCGGCCATCCCGGCTGCGAAATTAAGGACATGGTGGAGCTGGCCGAGTACATCCGGGACCACCGGCTCTACTCCGAGCAGGTCCAGGACTTCACCCCAACGCCGATGACCGTCTCCACCTGCATGTACTATACAGGCATCGATCCCTTCACCCGAAAGCCCGTCCACGTCCCCCGGGGCAGGGAGAAGGAGATCCAGAGGGCGCTCCTCCAGTACCGGGATGGGAGGAACTGGCCCCTCGTTCGGGAAGGGCTCAGGGGTGCGGGCAGAGAGGATCTCATCGGCGACGGGCCGAATTGTCTCGTCCCCGCCGAAAGGCGATGAAGGTCTCCAATCCCAAGCCCCGTCTCCTCTCAGGAGCTACTCGTCTTCTACGAACCTGAAAGGCAGAAAGAGCGCCTTGAACCCGAGCAAAGAGGTCAAAAGCAAGAGGAACGCTCTGGATGCCATTATGTATTCGGGAGGCCAATAGCCCGGCTCGCCCATTATCCCGACCGAAGATGTCAAGATCCAAGGCAGATCCCACAAATTCGAGGGCGTCACATCCCACCTCTAACGCGTCCGCATATTGTATATCCTCTCCAGACATATTAAAAGCGTTCGGCCGTCGCTGAGGTGGTGACGGGGCGGATGGTGCCATCGGGGGGGGTGCGCCGCCGTTCTCAGTCACCGGGGCCTTCGGTAGGGGTACCTCATCTGTTCTCCGCACTCAGTGCAGGTTATCGTCAGGACTCCGTCCCTCAGCCTCACCCGGGTCCTCTGGGGTGTGAGGTAGCACCGACATCCCTTGCAGATCTGCCTCTTCAGCCGTCTGGGGATCCGGACCCTCATCCTCATCCCCATCCTCCTGGCGAGGGCAGCGTACCGGTCGCTCCTCTCGGGGTGGAGGAGGTGCTCCTCCTCGGCGAGGAGAAAGAGCTTCTCGATCCTCTGCCTCGCCAGATCCCTCGCCCTGTAGTATCCTTTCTTCCTCCTGGCCACGGGTATAGCCTCATCACCGGTCGGTATAAAAGATATACTATTTCTAGGGGCGAAGAGATCTCCATGACGATGCCTGTAAAGTCTCCAAAGAAAGGGCCGACAGCTCCCCCGGAGATATCTCCGGAGATGAGGGAGTACATAATAAAGAGCTTCTCAGAGCTTCGGTTATGCACCACCTGTGAGGGGCCGATCCTCCTCCCGGTGAGGCTCAGCCCCCCAAAGCCGATGGACCAGAAGGTCGATGTGGGGGGGAGGGCCCTCTACATCTCCGCAGTCCAGGCTCCCCGGATAAAGAGGATCGACAGCAGCATGCTCCCCCGTTGCGCCCTCAGGAAGGGTCGGAAGTGCTGAAGGGCGATCTTTCGGGAGGGGTCACCGGGAGGATAGCCAGCTCTCCAGGGCCCGGATCGATCTGCCCCGGTGGGAGATGCTGTTCTTCTCGGATAGGTCCATCTCGGCGATCGTCTTATTTCCCACCTCGAATATCGGGTCGTACCCGAACCCCCCCGACCCCCGGGGCTCGGTGGCGATCTCACCCTCCAGCTCTCCTGCGAAGACGACCGGCTCTCCCCCCGCCTCGGCGTACGCCACCACAGATCTGAACGCCGCCCTCCGATCTTCGATCCCCTCCATCAGCCGGAGGACCCCGTCGTTACCTATGGTATCGAAGACGTAGGCGGAATAGACCCCGGGAAAGCCCTTCAACCCATTGATGAAGAGCCCTGCGTCCTCGATCATCGCGGGACTCGCCAGCTTCTCGGCGACCTCCCTGATCCCGAAGGCCGCCACCTCCTCGAGGGTATCGGCCTGGATCTCGACGTACCCGATGTTCCTCTGCTCCACCTCTCCCAGGATTTCCTGGGCCTCTTCGAACTTTCCCCTGTTTCCGGTGACGAAATAGATCATCTCTCCTCCACCTCTCCCCACCTTCGATCCGGCTCGTATTAATCGGCTTTCGTTCTTTCTTCTATCTAGTGGGCCTCTTCCGTCCGGTCGTCGGTCTCTGAGGGGAACGTTTTTCACCCGGGGGATAAGACCCTCCCCGGAAGAAGAGAGGAGCTGATGCGGCGATGCTGGAACTGGGGGACAGAATAGCGGTCACAAAAGACGGCGTCCGGCGCGAGGGGGTTCTTATGCCCTCCGTCTCCGGCACCGTCGTCATAAAGATGGATAGCGGCTACAACGCCGGATTCGATCCGGAACGGTCCGATGTGGAGCTGGTGAGGAAGGGGAAGGCACCGATGGTTCCGCCGCCACCCCTCCTCCTGCGCCGTGAGGGTCTCCCGAAGGTCTCGATCCTCTCCACCGGGGGGACGATCGCCAGCAAAGTCGACTACAGGACCGGAGCGGTGACGAGCCAGTTCTCGGCGGAGGAGATCATATCATCGATCCCGGAGCTCTTGGAGATCGCCAACTACGACGGGCGGGTGATCTACAACATCTTGAGCGAGAATATGAAGGCCGAGTACTGGCAGGTCCTGGCGAGGGCCGTCGGATCGGAGATTGAGAAGGGGGCGGAGGGGGTCATCGTCACTCACGGGACCGACACCATGACCTACACCGCCGCAGCCCTCTCCTTCATGATCAAAACCCCGGTTCCAGTCGTCCTCGTCGGCTCCCAGCGAAGCTCCGACCGGCCCAGCAGCGACGCCGCCATGAACGCCATCTCTGCGGCCGCCGTCGCGACGAGCGATATCGCGGAGGTGACGGTGGTGATGCACGGGACCACCAGCGACGACTTCGCTTTAGTCCACCGGGGAACCAGGGTCCGAAAGATGCACACCTCTCGAAGGGACGCCTTTCGGAGCATAAACTGCCACCCCATCGCGAAGGTCAGCTATCCGGATAGAGAGATCGAGGTTTTGGGGGGCCACCGGAGGAGAGGCGAGGCCGCTCTGGAGGTCAACGACGGTCTTGAGTCGAGATGCGCCCTCGTCAAGTACTTCCCAGGAGCGAAACCCGACCTCTTCGAGCATTACATAAACTCTGGTTACAGGGGGATCGTCCTGGAGGGGACGGGCCTCGGCCACGTCGCCTCCGACTGGATAAAGACGATAAAGTCCGCGACAGACGCCGGGGTTCCCGTGGTCATCGCCTCCCAGTGTCTCCGGGGTAGGGTATGCGATCGGGTCTACGATACGGGGAGGGACATCCTCGCAGCCGGGGGGATCGAGGGCGGGGACACCCTCCCGGAGGTCGCCCTGGTGAAGCTGATGTGGGCCCTCGCCAACACATCCACCGTCGAGGAGGCGAAGGGGTTGATGAAGGTCTCCCTGGCGGGAGAGATATCTTCCTCGACGCCGACGACGGTGTAAAAGTCGAACCCGTGGGGATTCGCAGGAGGGCTCTGGTCCCCGTCCCTTTTGCTTCCCCCCAACGCTTATAAACCTGATAGATATATTAGGCTGGCTCAAGATTACTTTGGAGGAATTCAGTTTTGGCACGTAAACCAGCAAGCATGTACAGAAGACTGGAGCGCCCCTACACCAGAAGGAAGTACATGGGAGGCGTTCCGGGAAGCAAGGTGGTCCACTACGACATGGGCAACCTCAACACCGAATTTCCGGTGACTCTGACCCTCGCCGTCAAGGAGCCCTGCCAGATCAGGCATACGGCTCTCGAGGCTGGGAGGATCACCGCCAACCGTTATCTCATGACTTACGTCGGAAGGCTCAACTTCCACCTGAAGCTGAGGGTCTACCCCCACCAGGTCCTGAGGGAGAACAAACAGGCCACCGGCGCTGGGGCGGACCGGGTATCAAGTGGGATGCGCCACGCCTTCGGAAAGGCCGTCGGCACCGCCGCCAGGGTTGACGCGGACCAGAAGGTATTCTCCGTCAGCACAACGCCCCAGAACCTCTCTCATGCCAAGATGGCGCTGCGGAGAGCAGGACACAAGCTTCCCACCCCTGTCTACATGGTAGTCGACAAGGGTGCCGAGCTTATCAAATAATTGAGGTTGATCGGTGTTTTGATGGAAGACTACATGAAAGGGCTCGAGCGGGCGATCAGCAGGCTGCCCGCTTCCAGGGGCACTGAGGATCGGTTTGTGATACCCCCTCCCAAGATATTCTACGAGGGCAAGACGACGGTCCTCGAGAACTTTGCCGGCATCGCCGATGCCCTCAACCGGGACCCAGACCACCTGATGAAGTTCATCCTCCAGGAGATGGGGACCGCAGGAAAGATTGAGGGTCAGCACGCCGTATTTCAGGGGAGGTTCACGGAGCAGAACCTGGAGCGTCACATCGACTCTTACGTCCAGGAGTACGTCATCTGTTCGGAGTGCCACAGGCCTGACACCCAGCTCATCAGAAGCGATCGGGTCCTTATGCTCAAGTGCGAGGCCTGCGGCGCCCATCGTCCCGTCAGGAAGAGGAAGACTAAGACGGTCGTTCCCAGGGACGTCATCGAAGAGGGGGAGACCTACGAGCTTCGGATCGACTCGGTGGGGAGGAAGGGCGACGGTATCGCCCGGGTCGACAAGTTCATGATCTTCGTTCCGGGGACCGCCAAGGGTGACATAGTTCGGGCGAAGATCAAGAAGATCAGCGGAACCCTCGCCTTCTCGGAGATCGTGGAGAAGAAGGGGTCATCGTGATGGGAAGAGATGGTGCATGGAGCCGAAGGTAACCCTTTCCTTCACGGACCGGCACCTCTACCTGATGGAGTTCTTCCCGGCGGACTACTGGAGGCCCTTCGCCGATAGCTACAACTCTCTGCCCTGGGAGGAGAGGAGCGATGAAAGGCTCGCCATCGTCGCCGAGAACTACTCCTACCTCCTCGACCTTCTCGTCCATGCGAGGCTCTACAACCTGAGCAGAAAGCCTTACGAGGAGCGGTTCAGGTAGAGTGTAGCCGCCCAGGAGCCGATCTTGGCAGAGCCGGTCTGCTTCCATCTGGTGAGGGATCTTCCCGCCTTCAAAGAGGGGGACGACCTGGTGGGGATGATCCTGGAAAGGTTCCCCCTTCGGGACGGGGACGTCGTATGCATCGCCTCCACCGTCGTCTCCAAGTCTGAAGGGAGGACGAGGCGGCTCGAGGATTATACCCCATCGTCGAGGTCGATGGAGATCGCAGAGCGGCTCGACAAAGACCCCCGGTTCGTCGAGGCGGTCCTGGAGGAGTCCCAGGAGGTTATCTTGGAGAGCCCCTTCCTGCTGGTGGCTACCCGTTTCGGCCACGTCGGGGTCAACGCCGGGATAGATCTGTCCAACGTCGGGGGTGAAAGGATCCTCCTCCTCCCCGAAGACCCCAAGGCCAGCGCCGATCGGATCAGGAGGGGTCTACAAAATGACTGCGCCGTCATCGTCACCGACACCTCCGGAAGGCCCTTCCGATGCGGCGTCGCCGGCGTCGCCGTGGGCTGGTCGGGGATAGCAGCCCTCCGGGACTGGCGGGGGGAGAGGGACCTGGAGGGGAGGGAGCTTGAGATCACCCTTGAGGCGATCGCGGACGAGATCGCTGGGATGGCGAACTTCCTCATGGGTGAGGCGGGAGGCGGGACTCCCGTCGTCGTAGTCCGGGGACTTTCATATCCGAAATCCGGCGGCGGGATATTTAGGCCGAGGGAGCTGGACGTCATCAGGGCCCGCCTCCAAGAGAGTGAGTCGAGATCTTAAAGAGATGTCATGCGGTCGATAAAAGTAGTCATACCCTTCAAGCTCGACTGCGCCAAGAGCAGGCTGTCGCCGGTCTTATCTTCGGCCGAGAGGCAAGATCTAGCCCTGGCGATGCTGGAGGATGTGATCGATGCGGTATCGGGGTTGGGAGATGTGACGATCTTGCTGAAAGACCCGCCCTCCGAACCCGGCACCTTCGACCGCCTGATATCCCGGCCGGGGATCCATTCTCAAATCGATATCCTCGATTGCCCCCTAGAGCTCGATCCAGCCCTGAACTTGTTGATCGAGGCCGAGGTGAAGAGGGGCTGGCCTTCGGACCTCTTGATCGCCATGGCGGACCTTCCCCTGATGACCCCCTCCGATCTGGAGGAGATGGTGGGGACCCCCGGAGACGTGGTGATCGCTCCGGGGAGAGGGGGCGGAACGAACCTCATTCTGATCAGAAATCCGAAGTTCAGGGTCAGCTACTACGGATTGAGCTTCTTAAAGCACCTCCAGATGGCAGCGGACCTAGGCCTCTCGGCCGGGGTCTTCGAGTCGTTCCGGTGCGGATCGGACGTCGACGAGCCCTCGGACCTGGTGGAGGTGATGATCCACGGCCGGGGCAGAACCCCGGAGCTCCTGAGGAGCCTCGGCTTCTCGCTCTCCGGGGTGAGAGAGAGGTCGAGGGCGGAGATCTCCCGGTGAGTTGGGGCAGGGGGCTCTAACCTGAGATGTACTGGCAGAAGCCGAAGCTTATCGGCCCCGACCCCGTCGTCTTGCAGGGGAATTCGGAGCAGGAGAAGCAATGGCTCACGCCCTTATTCGAGGCGCAGGTCGATATCTTGCAGAACTCATTCTTTCTGGGCAGGCAACCCGCCTCGCCGTTGGGACATGCCCCCCTTCAACCTCCGGGGGCCGATCTCGCAGGGAACTGCGCATACCCCGATCAGCATCGTCCATCATCCTCTGCCCTAGTATACCGTCACCCTCCTGACGCCGTTGATGTCCATGAGGAGCCGGACCAGCTCCCCGGGGATCTTCGCCTCGGTGATGATGGTGAGCTTGGGCTGCTCCACGAAGAAGGGGTCGTCGGAGACCGCCTGTCTTATGGATAGGCCGTACTCGGCGACGGCGCTCGCCACCTCGCCCAAGAGGCCGGTCTGAGCAGCGTCTACGGGGGTGATCTCGATCACCCCCAACCCCACAACGGGGGCCACGTCGGCGAGGAACGTCATCGATCGGACGTTCTTGAAGATCTTCCAGAGGACCTCGTCCTCGACGATCGCCGCGGCGGTGGTGTCCACGACCCTCCTGTCCACCTCCAGCTCTTTTGCGATCTGGGCGTGGGGTATCTCGATCCTTCCCGAGATCACCCTTCCCCGCTCGCTCACCTGAAAGCCTCGCTCCAGGATCAGCCTTACGACCTTCTCCTGGGCGGGGTAACGCTTGAACTTAGCCAGAATCTCCCGCCACATATCATCGCCATTCTGAAGGGTATTGGACTAATCTGTACAAAAGCCCTTTCCTCATCGCCGGACCGTCCTGCTGAGATATGGATTTGGCCGTAAGGAAGAAGGGATTGAGGGATGGACGGGGGCGTGGATGGAATCGAGAGAAGAGGACTGAGGGGGTCTTCCCTCAGGAGAACATCTCGGCGGGGGGATCTCTCGTCTCCTTCTTCGCCTTCGCCACCGTCTCTTCAAGGTGGCGCTGCTCGATGGAAACCTCGTCGATGATGGCGCCGTGGACGGCGGCCTTCAGGACCTTCTCCACCAGGTCGCGACCTGAGAACCCCTCGGTGAGCCTGGCGAGGGCCGCGAGGTTCAGAGCGCCCAACTCCACAGGGAGGGTCTGGACGTTCGTCTCCAGGATCGCGAGCCTCTCCTCGGCGTTGGGGAGGGCGAACCTGATCTCTTCTTCGAACCTGCTCCTGATGGATTCGTCGAGGAATTCTATCTTGTTGGTGGCTGCGATGGTGCAGACCCCCTTTCTCGAGTGGATCCCGTCCATCTCCGTCAGAAGGGCGTTGACCACCTCAGAGACGTCGCCCCTGAGGTCCTGGTACCTCCTGTCCAGGGCGATGGCGTCCAGCTCGTCGATGAATATTATGCAGGGGGCCATCTCCTCCGCTCTTTTGTAAAGGCTGTGGATCTGCCTCGACCCCTCACCGACGAACTCGCCTATGAGGGTCGTCGCCTTTATCGGGATCATGGGAACCCTCGTCTCCCCGGATAGGGCTTTTGCCATCATCGTCTTTCCGGTGCCCGAGGGGCCGTAAAAGAGTATATTCCTGGGAGCCCATTTGCCGAAACGCTCCGGCTCTGTGAGGAACTTCTCCACGATCCTCATCTTCCTCCTCGCCTCCGTCTGGCCGACTACGTCATCGAAGGTGACATCGCTCTTGATCTTGGCTTCCTCGGACTTCTTCCTCTCCACCACGATCCTGGTATCGGACCCCACCACCGAGACGTGAGGATGGGCCCTCAACACTTTGAAGGCGAAGTCGGGGTAGAGCCTTCGATCAAAGAGGTAACACCCCGGCCTCACCAGCTCGCCGTACCACTGCTCTCGGGCGTAACGTTCGAAGAGACGGGGGTCGGCGACCTCTGGGTAATCCTGAAATACGCTCTTCAACGGATACCCTGCTGGTCTCAGCAGGACGTATCTGGCTCCCGAGGTCCTGCTCCGCTCCAGCTTGCCGCCATGCTCCTTAGTACCGGTCTTCTGGATCGATCGCACGCCTCAAACTCCAGCCCGAAGATAGTTAAATGTATTGGCTCCGGCATCTGGACCGCGGGTCTCGGTGCGGTCCGCTCCTCTGCTGGAATCGTCCCCCCTCCCTTTCCGGCGGTGACGGCTCTCTTCGGCCGAAGGGGGCACCTGCGAATCGATTTTTCGTGCATACCGGCTACTCCTGCCCCTCTCATGAACAGAGCAAGATGACTATACCATCTCTTTGAGCTTCCGTATGTTCTCCATCGCGTCGGCAAGTTCCCGCAGCTTTTCGTCCTCGATCCGCTTAATGATATCGCTTAGGGGGGTGTTGAGGGTATAGACTGCTGAGGGCCGGCCCTTCCCTCCGGTCTTGACCTCCCGCTCATCTATCCAGTTTGCGCCGCGGAGACCTCGCATCGCTATGCTCACCTCAGGCTGTCTCAGGCCCGTAGCCTGTTCGATCTCTCTTGATGTCGTCTCGCCGGCGCTTCCCAGGTACGTGATGAGAACGGCAACGTTCCGCTGCATCCCCAGACTTTGGAGTATAAAAACGAACTCTAGATCCTCGTCGTCCAGCACCTTCAAAGTGCTATCCATCATTTTGATCACCGCCGAGATTTTTGAGGATATGGTGGGGGGGTGCATAGTAGAGTAGAGATCACCATCGTTTAACCTCCACCTTCCCCTTCTCGGGATCGTCCTCGTATTCTATGGAGGATATGCCACCCTTGAAGACGATCAGTTTTTTGCCCTGGCCGACGATGAGGAGAAGCTCGTAGTCGTTGTAGGCCTCAAGCACCCCTTTTATGGGACGGCCGTCCATCATCCGGATCATGATCGGCCTTTTGAGGATCTTCGGCAGGAACTGAGGCGGTCCGCCCCCCTTCGTCTCGACCTTGGAACCTCTCTTGGTGGCCGAACCACGATCTTCGGCACCATCGTCTCCGTTGACGTTATCGCTCATCGCATGCTCCCTCCCAAAATAAAAGGCGCTACAGAGATATATATTTTTTGACTTCTAAAATCTCATAGGCATAAATAGGACATATACCATAATGTTTAAATAGTATAGATGCGTAGTAGTAGTTTGCCCACCTGTAAAATGCGGCCTTCGTGGACGTCAGAAGGTGGCGACACGGCCAAGCCCAACGGTGCCGAGGCGATCCGTAATGTGGCCCGGCGAAAATTCGAAAGGAGTAACGTCCTTTCGCATCCAAAATGTTAAAGGGCTCGGTTAAAGCCGGTTAACAGGTGGGCACAATATATTCACCTTTGTGCTTATCTTTTCAGATATATTTCATGTAAAATTGTAACTATTCAGCTATACCGAATCGCCCGCATGATGCTGACTTTGATTATAACGG
>JANKMW010000069.1:2425-9862 GCA_024649985.1 Methanothrix sp. | reverse complement strand
GGGGCATGACGAGAAATATCAGAGTCGAGAGGTTGAGCCAGCAGCCAGTCGAAGAGCAGATGATCGAGCTAGTGGAGAGGAAGGGGATCGGCCACCCCGACAGCATCGCCGACGGGCTGGCGGAGTCGATCAGCTGCGCCCTCTGCCACGAGTACAAGAGGAGGGTCGGGGCCGTCCTCCACCACAACACCGACGAGACCCAGGTCGTCGCCGGCAGGTCCTGCCCCGCCTTTGGAGGCGGCGAGATCATCCAGCCGATATACGTCCTCCTCTCCGGGAGAGCTACGCGGTTCTTCGAGGAGCAGGAGATCCCCGTCGACGTCATCGCCCGGAGGACGGCGAAGGAGTACATAAGAAGCGTCCTCTGCAACATCGACGTCAGCGACCACGTCATCTTGGACTGCAGGATAGGGACCGGCTCCTCAGACCTCCAGGACGTCTTCAAGAGGAAGGTCCCCGGCGCCAACGACACCTCCTTCGGCGTCGGCTACGCCCCCTTCTCCGAGACGGAGACGGTCGTCTACGATACCGAGAGGTTCCTCATGGACCTTAAAAAGAGGATCCCCGCCATCGGCGAAGACGTCAAGGTGATGGCGATGAGGTCCGGCGACACCATAAACCTGACCGTCGCCTGCGCCATGGTGGGAAGGCACCTCGACGACCTCGCCGACTACATGGAGACCAAAGAGGTGATCGTCCGGGAGATCGAGGAGAACGTCTGCTCCTGCGCGAAGAGGGAGGTGAAGGTCCAGCTGAACGTCGCCGACGACCCCGAGTCGGGGTCGGTCTACCTGACGGTCTCGGGGACCTCGGCGGAGATGGGAGACGACGGCTCCGTCGGGAGGGGCAACCGGGCCAACGGCCTCATCACCCTCAACCGCCCCATGTCCATGGAGGCGACAAGCGGTAAGAACCCCATCAGGCACGTCGGGAAGATCTACAACCTCCTCTCTACCCAGATCGCAAACAAGATCGTCGCCGAGGTGGAGGAGGTCGGCGAGGTCTACGTCCGGATCCTCTCCCAGATAGGCAAGCCCATCGACGAGCCCCACATGCTCTCCATCCAGACGACGGTGAAGGAGGGGGCCAACTACTCCCGCGTCCAGTCCGAGGCGGAAGAGATCGCTAACCAGTGGCTCGACGACATCCTGTTGATCCAGGACAAATTGATGAAGGGGGAGCTGAAGACCTTCTGAAGTAAAAAAATCTATTTTTATATTCCGTCAGAAGTCGAAGAGGGACCTCTGGCGGTCGTCCTTCTCCGGCTCTGTCGGCTCGGAGCTCTGGCCGAGGTCGGAGGATGCCGCTCCGCCCTCCTCGAACGGCCCCTCATCCGGATCGCTGGCCTCCGACCCCACCTCAGAATCGTCTTCGTCGGGAGCGCCGGTTCTGGCCTTATCCGTCTTTTGAGGCCGCTTCATCTCTTCGGCCTCCTCTCCCTTTTGAGATCCGCCCCAGGCTCCTTCAATCTCCGAGACCCTCTCCTCTTCGATGATCTCCTGGGCGGCGTCGTAGAGCTTCGCCACCTTCTTGGTCGTCGGCTTCGTCCCCATGAGGAGGGCGATCTCTTCGGGGGTGAACTCCAGGAGGGCCGCCACCCTCGGCCCCGCCTCTTTATCTTTGAGGAGGAGGCCGAAGAATCCCATCATCTCGGCCCTCGCCATCCGGGAGCTGATGTGGCAATGCCTTCCGATCTTTTTGGCCGCCGAGTCCCGGACCTGCCTTGCTCCCTTAGTCTGGCCCATCCTCCTCCAGTAGCCCGGCGGCCGGAAGGGGATGTAGCCGCCCTTCTTCTCAGTCCGGGCCGCCTGGACGCCCCCGGTCATCATGAAGGAGGCGTACCGCCAGAGGCCGTAGTTCTGCCTCCTTCTGACCCTCCCCAGGAATACGTCGGCCCGGGAGAGGCGGTCGTAGCCTGCGGCCAGGTCTGCGGGAACGTAGACGAGGGGAAGGTTCTCATCGATCCAGTGGACCAGGTCTTCGGGGCTCTCGTCCAAGGTCCAGGCGACCTTGACGGCTTCGCCGAGGTTCGAACCCCGGAGGATCTTGGCGACGGCGTCGAATATCGATGATTTGGCGTCCCGGACCCCCGTCGCCACCTCGCCGGGGTCGAGGGCGCCCTCGAGGGCGGCCTGGAGGTCGTTTATGCCGCTCCTGAGGTCTCCTCCGGAGTTATCGGCGATCTCCTCGATCATCTCCGGGGTGCATCCCGCCTCCTCGGCCCGGCATATCTCCCGCAACGCCGAGGCAACGGTCCCCTTCGTGATCCTCCGGAACTGGATGCCGAAGGTCGCCTCCCGGAGGGGCTTGGTAAGGCCGTAGTAGTCGTTGGCGATCAATACCACCGGCTGGTCGGTCTCCCTCACCAGCTTCAGCATAGCGGCAGAGCCGCCCCGGTCCGCGGACCCGTAGAGGTTGTCGGCCTCGTCCAGGATGACGAGCCGCTTCCTCCCCGAGAAGGTCGTCATCCGCGAAGCGGCCCCAGCCACCTTCTGGATCGCGGCGGCGGTCCTGCTGTCGCTGGCGTTCATCTCGATCTCGTCCCAACCCATCTCCTCGGCGAGGGCAAGGGCGGCGGAGGTCTTACCCACACCGGCGGGACCGTAGAGGACGACGGCCCTCTTCTCGGGGAGACCCCTCTCCCAGGACCGGGCCCAGCCCTCCAGCTCCGAGACGGCCTTCCCGTTTCCGAGAAGCTCCTTCAGCCTCTTGGGCCTGTACTTCTCAGTCCATTTGGTGGCGGTCATGGCGGAAACGGCCTCTCCATCGATCCCATCTTCGTCTCGATCTCTCTACCAGGCTCCAGGTCGATGAGCCTCTACCAGACGCCCTCGCGCCCCGTCATCTCCTGGATCTCGATCTCCCAGATCACCATCGGCATCCTCTCCATATCCTCCCGGCGGAAGGACTTGCCGCCGTGACCTGCCATCTCCTTCTTTGTGAAGATGTCAAAGAGCCTCTCTTTGGCCGCCGCATCCTCGGAGAGGCGGGCCTCTCCGAAGGCTATGACGGACCTCCAACGGCCCCTCTCGACGGAGTCGACCTGAAAACAGACCCTGGGGTTCTCCCTCGCCATCTCCAGCTTCCTACCCCTGAGGCCGGAGTGGAGGAGGATCGACCCATCGGCGTAGACGTAAGACATAGGGATGACGTAAGGCTCGCCCCCCGACGATAGGCCCAGCCTCCCGAACCTGGAATTCGCCAGCAGCTGTTCGCACTCCTCCCCGGAGATCTCCCTCGGCTTCATGGCCTCCTCTCTCGGGGTGAAAGGTAATTAAAACCTTCTTCCACCGGATCGCCAAAGGTTTTTAGCCTCGGGCCTCCTAACCAGAGCCGATGTTCACGAAGATTCTGATCGCCAACCGTGGCGAGATCGCCATCCGCATCATGAGAGCCTGCCGCGAGCTGGGCATCTCCACCGTCGCGATCTACTCCGAGGCTGACAGAAACGCCCTCTTCGCCAAGTACGCCGACGAGGCGGTCTATGTCGGCCCATCTCCGGCTTCCCAAAGCTACCTGCGGATCGACAAGATTCTGGAGGCGGCAGAGGAGACGGGCTCGGAAGGGATCCATCCAGGTTACGGGTTCCTCTCGGAGAACCCCACCTTCGCCCGGGCCTGCGAGGAGAAAGGGATCGTCTTCATCGGCCCCACCAGCAAGTCCATAGATAGGATGGGGTCCAAGATCGCCGCGCGAGATATCATGAAGAACGCCGGGGTGCCCATAATCCCCGGAAGCGAGGGAGGGATAACCGACCCCCAGGAAGCGATGGACCTGGTGGAGTCCATCGGCTACCCCGTGATGCTGAAGCCGGCGGCCGGAGGCGGCGGGATAGGGATGAAGATCGTCTGGGAGGATAAGGACCTGGGACCGGCCCTGGACTCTGCGAGGTCCATCGCGAGGTCCGCCTTCGACGACGAGACCGTCTACGTCGAGAAGTACCTCGCTGACCCAAGACACATCGAGTTTCAGATCCTCGCCGACTCCAGGGGGAAGACGATATACGTCTCCGACAGAGAATGCTCGATCCAGAGGCGCCACCAGAAGCTGATCGAGGAGTCTCCATCGCCGATCATGACCCCGGAGCTCCGGGAGGAGATGGGATCGATCGCCGTCCGGGCCGCCGAGGCGATAGACTACCGGTCCGCGGGGACTGTGGAGTTCATGTACTCAAGGGGCGACTACTACTTCCTGGAGATGAACACCAGGCTCCAGGTGGAGCATCCCATAACCGAGATGGTGACGAGCGTCGACCTTGCCAAGGAGCAGATCCGGATCGCCGCCGACGAACCCCTCGGCTACTCCCAGGACGAGATCGAGATAAGAGGGTGGGCGATCGAGTGCAGGGTCAACGCCGAGGACCCCCTCAACGACTTCGCCCCCTCCCCCGGGAGGATAAAGAGATACAGGAGCCCCGGAGGTCCCGGCATAAGGGTCGACAGCGGCGTCTACGCCGGATTTGTGATCCCCCCCTACTACGACTCCATGATATCCAAGGTGGTGGCCATGGGGCGGGACAGAACCGAGGCGATCGCCCGGATGGAGCGAGCCCTCTACGAGTACATCGTCACCGGGGTCAAGACGAACATAAACTTCCACGTAGCGGTCCTAAGAAACGAGAGGTTCAGGCGGGGCGACATCAACACCAACTTCCTGAAGGAAGAGTCGATAATGGAGGAGGTGAAGAAGGTCACTGAGGCCGAGTACGAGAAGGGGCTATCCCTCGCCTCCGCCCTCGGCGCCGACACCCGGAGGGTGGCGGCCATATCCGCGGCCGTAGGAGCCTACATGGCCCATCGGGAAGCCCCCGCCTCCGAGGAGTAGGTCCCCCCTTGAATAGGGAAGAGATCGAGAGAGAGCTGATCCAAAGGGCCGGTCGGTGGACCTCCGGCCAAGATCTGGCAGAGGCCTTAGGGATCAGCCGGGCAGCCGTCTGGAAGGCGGTCGAATCCCTCCGGGCCGAGGGGTACGAGATAGAGGCTTCGAGGAGGGGCTACAGGATGCGGTCTGCCCCGGACCTCCTCCGAGAGGAGGTCGTAAAAGCCGGCCTTGCCACAGAGTTCGTAGGAAGGACCTTCATATATCATCCCACCCTCGCCTCCACCAACGCCGAGGCGAAGAGGATCGCCCCTTCGGCGGAGGACGGGACCGTCGTCGTCGCCGAGGTCCAGACCGCCGGCAGGGGGAGGATGGATAGGCCATGGAGCTCCCCGCGGGGCGGAGTCTGGATGAGCGTCATCCTGAAGCCCGACATCCCCCCCGCCCTCGCCTTCAGGGTGAACATCGCCGCCTCCGTCGCCGTGGCCAGGGCTCTTGCGGCCCTCTACCGCCTCGACGTGAAGATAAAGTGGCCCAACGACCTCACTGTGGGGGAGAAGAAGGTCTGCGGCATTCTGACGGAGATAGGAGCCGAGATGGACACCCTGGACTACGCCGTGGTGGGGATCGGGATCAACGCCAACCTCGATCCTGCCTCGTTGCCCGAAGGATGGAAGGCAACCTCCATATCCAGGGAGGCAGGAGGAGATATCCAACGGGTGGAGCTCGTCCAAAGAGCCCTGGAGGAGCTGGAGAGGTGTTACGGGAAGATGAAGACGTCCTTCGACCTCATCCACCAGGAGTGGTCTTCCCGGTCTTCGACCCTCGACCGAAGGGTGAAGATCATCACCAGAAGCTGCGAGTTTGAGGGGACGGCGGAGGCCCTGGAGGCGGACGGAGCCCTTCTGGTAAGGAAGGACGACGGCAGCATGGAGAGGGTCCTAGCCGGCGACTGCGTCCACCTCAGGTCGGCTATGGATGAGGAAGCTTGAGATCTCCCGCCTCACGACGGCGGCGGCGGGGGGACGGCGCAGGTTATTTGTAAAGGGAGATTTTTGAGATGGAGAGGTGTCGAAGATGAAGCGGAAGATGGAGATAAAAGGGATAGCCAGAGATACGCTTTACTTCATCCTCGAGGCCTCCCGATCGACCCTCCCCGTGGAGTTTGCGGGGCTCCTCCGGGCCGAGGACGGCGTCATCACCGAGGTGATCATGCTTCCGGGGACCGAATCGTCGAGCAAGAGCGCCCTCGTCCGGCTTTACATGCTCCCCAACATGAGGATCGCGGGATCGGTCCACAGCCACCCCTCATCCAACATCCGCCCATCGTCGGCGGACCTCATCTTCTTCTCCAAGACCGGCGACTACCACATCATCGCAGGCCTCCCCTTCGACGAAAGAAGCTGGACCTGCTACGACAGGACGGGCTCTCAGCGAGACCTTCCCGTCCTGGACGTGGACGTCGAGGAGGATGAGGACTGGTTTGACTAGGGTTTTGGCGACGGGAACCTTCGACCTCCTCCATCCTGGACACCTCTTTTATCTGGAACAGTCGAAGGCTCTCGGCGACGAGCTGTTGGTGATCGTGGCCAGAGACGCCAACGTCCAGCATAAACCCAGCCCCATCATCCCCCAGGAGCAGAGGCTCCTGATGGTCTCGACCCTGAAGATGGTGGACAGAGCGGTCCTGGGAGACGAGACAGACATATTCCGGCCGATCGAGGATCTGAAGCCCGACGTCATCACCCTCGGCTACGACCAGCACTTCGACGTCGTCCTCCTCAAAGAGGAGCTGGCCACCCGGGGGATCGACGCCCGGGTGGTGAGGCTCGTGGAGCACGACCCCTGCCCCCTCTGCAGCTCCCGTTCGATAGTCGCTAAGGTTCTGGAGGAGCGCCGAAGGTAGCGATATCGGTCCTCCTCCCGTAGATAGATGACCGACTCTTCACGGGATCGGGGGCTCAGCGCCAGCTACTTATACCGACCCCACACCTTTGCCGACAATATGGCCCCCAAAGTCGCCGTCGGCGGCACCTTCGACCCCCTCCACGACGGCCATATCGCTCTTTTGAAGCGGGCCTTCGAGGTCGCAGGAGACGACGGCGAGGTGGTGATCGCCCTCACCTCGGACAGGATGGCAAAAAGTCAGCGGAGCCGGCCGGTCCGCGACTTCGATACCAGGGTCAGAGAGCTGAGGGCGGCGCTCAAAGAGATTTTTGGTGTAGAAGATTTCAAGATCGAGATGCTTCACACCGTCTACGGCTCGGCGATCGAGGAGGATTACGACGCCATCGTCGTATCTCCGGAGACGGAACCGATGGCCTGCAACATCAACGAGATCAGGAGAGAAAACGGCCTTCGTCCCCTCAATATCGTGAGGATAGAGTACCAGATGGCCGAAGACGACGTCCGGATCTCCTCCACCCGGATCTGCGGCGGCGAGATCGACTCCCATGGCAAGATGGTCGTCTAGACGGACGGGAAGCCGTCGTTGGGCCGGCTTTTAACCGACGGGTCCGTTCTCGCCGGGCGGATCCCCCAGGATGGAGACGGCCGGGAAGGAGTCGATCGCCTCCGGCGACCGTAATCCATATCAACTCACACAATAAAAGGGGAGAG
>JANKMW010000069.1:0-2415 GCA_024649985.1 Methanothrix sp. | reverse complement strand
ATGCTTCGCCCCCTGGCGCTCCTGGCGCTCTTTTCGATATTCGTTCTCCCCGCCGGTGCGGAGAGGTATGCGGAGGAGAACCCGCTTTACCCTCTCGCCTGGTACAACAAGGGGGTCGCCCTCTCGGAGCTCGGCAGATACGACGAAGCCATTTTATGCTACGACAACGCCCTGGAGCTGGACCCGGAGTATGCCCTCGCCTGGAACAACAAAGGTATCGCCAAAAGCGCCCTCGGAAGGCAGAACGAGGCTCTGGACTGCTACAACCGATCCCTGGAGATAGATCCTGGTTACGCCCCCGCCTGGAACAACCACGGCGTCGTCCTGGAGGGGCTGGGACGGGCCGATGAAGCTCTCGCCTCTTACGAGAGGGCTCTACAGATCGATCCGGAGTATGCCCTGGTCTGGAGCAACCGGGGGGGGATCTTCTATTCCCGGGGAGACTACAACAGTTCCATCGATTCTTACGAGAGGGCCCTGGAGATCGAACCCGCCCTCAAAGAGGCGTGGAACAACCTGGGAAGAGCCCTCTACGCCGCGGGGCTGTACGATCGATCCGTCGACTGTTACGATGAGGCCCTGAAGATCGACCCGGAATACGCCACGGCCTGGAACAACAGGGGGATCGCCCTCGGCACCCTGGGCCGCCACCGGGAGGCCATCGACTCTTACGAGAAGGCCCTCGATATCGAACCATACCATATCATGGCCCTCTACAACAGGGGGATCGCCCTGGGGATCCTGGGGAGCCGCCAGGAGGCGGTCGACTCCTACGATCTGGTCCTGAAGATCGATCCAGGCTACGCCCCCGCCTGGTACAACCGGGGGGTAGCCCTTTCGACCCTGGGAAGTTTCGAGGACGCTGTCGCCAGTTACGACGAGGCCCTGAAGATCGATCCGGATTACGCCCCGGCCTGGAACAACAGGGGGATCGCCCTGGGATTTTTGGGCCGCCAGGAGGAGGCGATTCCGTCTTATGAAGAGGCTCTCAGGATAGATCCCGGTTACGTCATGGCATGGTACAACCAGGGGGTAGCCTATAGCTCCCTCGGCCTCTACGACGAAGCCCTCAGATCTTACGAGATGGCACTCTCCATCGACCCCACCCTCAAGGAGGCATGGAACAACAAGGGGATCGCCCTCGCCACCCTGGGCCGCCACGAAGAGGCGATCGAATGCTACGAAAAGGCGCTGGAAGCGGAGGCTGGAGATATTAACGCCAGTGATGGCGAGAAGGAGCCTTTTGAGATGCGCCCGGCCGAGGAGGAAGAGACGGCGGAGGATGGAGGGGCGGACCATCCATCTGGAGACGACGCAACGGCTGAAGACGTGACGGCGGCCGGAGAGGCGGAGACGGACAGCGGGTGAACGCGCCTTTACCCCTCGTCACCACAGCTGACGTTCTTGAGCCTCTCGACGCCGCCGATCTCCTGGATCACCGAGGCGACGGAGAAGGGAACGAGCCGCTTCCAGCTCTCGTCTCCTGAAAGGATCATCCTCCTGATGGCCGTCCCCGAATAGACCTCCCTTCTGTACATAAGCGGCCTTCTGACCTCCACCCCCGCCTCGGCGAAGAGCTCCACCACCAGGGGGTTGTTGGAATAGACGAGATCGAAGCTGGGGGTCATGGCCCGGACGTGAGATACCCAGACTGCGTTCCTGGCGATGTCCCAGAGGGGTATGACGTAACATGTGGCGTCGAGGGACTTCAAGGCCGGCCAGATCATGCTGATCCGCTCGCCGGCGGTGAAGGGGTTCTCCGGGGTGTGGCTCGCCTGGGCGCTTCCGAGGCCGACGACGATCTCGTCCACCTCCTCGGCGATCTTCTGGAGGACGGCCTGGTGGCCCAGGTGGTAGGGCTGGAACCGCCCGATGTACAGACCTCTCCTCATAGGATCTCTTTTCCGATGAGCTTTATGGACCTCTCCTTGTTGGGGCCGATCGGCGATCCGACGACGATCTGGGTGACGCCGGTCGCCAGGAGGTCGTCGACCCTCGCCCTGCAGTCGTCGGGGGTTCCCGAGACGGAGAAGACGTCGATCATCTCTTCGGTTACGGAGCCGAGGGCGGAGCCGAAGTCGCCCTTGGCTATGGCGGCGGAGACGGCTGCCGCCTCCTCGGCCTTTATGCCGTGGCGCGAAAGGACCGTCTCGGGGGAGCCGGCGACGATGAAGGCGACGACGATCTTCGCCTCATTGGCCGCCTTCTCGCCGTTCTTGTCGGCGCTGAAGCTGGTGTAGGCGCAGATCTCCACACCTTTCGGATCGCGCCCCGCCTTCTTTGCCCCCTCCCTGATCAGGGGGACGGCGTACTTGAAGTCGTCGGGGTGGCTTGCGTTGACGAGGACGCCGTCAGCGATCATACCCGCCATCTCCAGCATCTTCGGCCCCTGGGCCCCGATGTATATGGGGATCT
>JANKMW010000068.1 GCA_024649985.1 Methanothrix sp. | reverse complement strand
ATGAACTTTGGCTTTGGACCCCTCCTTGCCATCTTGCTATCCCTCGATATAAATAGCATGTTACAAGTATAAAAATCAACCTATTGGGAGGTCACTACCCTCCGCCGGCAACGGCTATAAACCAGCGAGGCCAAAATGAGGCTGTTTTGTACCCTCACGCCAAAAGCTTCGAGCTTTTCATCGCCATAAGGCACGTCGCATCTCGCAGGCGCCAGACGATCCTGTCGGTGGGGGCCGTCGCCCTCGCCGTCTCCATATCCCTGATATTCACCTCCCTTGGGAACGGCTCCCAGATGGTCCTCACCGAGATCGTCGAGGAGAAGCTCCCCCACGTCCGGATCACCCCCGACGGGAAGGAGAAGTACATCCACCTCTACCGGGGGCTCCTCGATCGGGTCGCCGCCATCGAGGGGATCAGCTCCACTTCGGCGACCCTATCGACCCAGGCGACGATCTCCTTTAAGGAGAAGAGGAGAAACGCCCTCCTCCGAGGGGTCGATCCCACCGCTGAGGACGCCATCTACAAGATAAGCTCTTCGATGGTGGAGGGCGACTTCTTCGAGATCCAGGATGGAAAAAAGGTCGTCATGGGATCGAGGCTTGTGGAGAGGCTCGGCCTGAAGGTCGGCGACCGGGTCGATGCGACCTTTCCTCGGGCCAAGAGCACCGACCTCCTGGTGGTGGGGATCTTCGATACCGGAACCCCCCTCGACGAGACCGTCGCCTACGTCTCCCTCAGGACTGCGAAGGAGTTCCTCGACGAGGGGGACGTCGTAAACTCCATTGAGCTTAGGCTCTTCGATATATATGATGCGGAGAGGGTCGCCGCCGCCGTCGGGGACCTCGGCTACGAGGCCGCGCCCTGGCAGGAGACCAACCCCGAGATCGTCAGGTCTATCGAGGTCGGGGGGTTCTGGAGGTCCCTGTCCATCTTCTTTGTGATGATCATCGCCGCCTTCGGGATAGCCGCCATCATGAACATGCTCGTCCTGGAGAAGGTCCGGGAGATGGGGATGCTCCTCGCCCTGGGGGCGGACCGATCCGGCCTCCTCAAGATCTTCGTCCTCGAGTCTGGGGTCCTCGGCCTCTTGGGAGGCCTCCTCGGATCCGTTTTGGGCCTCTTGGGCATCCTTGCCCTGGGGAGCCTCAGGTTCGAGACGACGGCAGGGGGAAGGGAGCTCACCTCCATACCCCTGGTCATCGACCCCTGGAACTTTCCAGCGTACATAATCATGGCCGTCGCCCTCAGCCTCCTGGCGGGAGCGTACCCCGCCTATCGGGCTTCGAAGCTCGACCCCGCCGAGGCGCTCAGGGGCGCGGAGGCTGGGTGGAAGAGGCGGATGGGGTGGAGGCCGACGTTCCTCGAGGAGGTCCTGGCGTGCCGGTGCATCTCCCTGGGGTTTGAGACGGCAGTGGCCACGAGGCACATCATCTCCAACAGGAGGGGTACTGCCTTCACCCTCCTATCGGTGGGGGTGGCGGTGGGGGTCATCATAATGTCCCTGGGGATCACCGAAGGGGTCATAGGCGAGATCGTGGCCGGGACCATAGAGAAGAACCCCCACGTCTACATCGAGCCGAAGGAGGACGAGGAGTACCTCCACCTCTACAGGACCATATCTGAGCGGATCTGGGATCGCCCCGAAGTCGTCGCCGTCTCGCCCAGGCTCGTGGGCCAGGGGGCAGCCCGTTACCGGGATAACGTGGAGGGGGTGGAGTTCATCGGAGTCGACCCCGGCTCAGAAGACCTCCTTCTGAACGTCCAGGCCTCGATCCTCGAGGGAGACTTCTCGGATCTGAGATATGGGAGGAGGTCCGCCTTCATCGGGGTTAAGCTCGCAGAAAACCTCGGGATCAAGCCCGGTGATGCCTTCGACCTCGTCCTGAAGGACCGGACGGTGAGGCTGAAGGTGGCGGGTTTGGTGGAGAAGGGGACGGCGAAAGACTCGAACCTCGTATACATACCCCTCAAGACCGCCCAAGTCCTGGTGGGAGAAGGGGACGTCGTCTCAGAGATCGGCGTGAGGCTCTCGAACTTCGAGGACGCTCCAGCGGTGGCTGAGGATCTGGGATCCGCCCTCCACCTCGAGACGAGCACATGGCAGGACTTCAGCCGGGAGATCGCACGGTTTGTAGCCACCCAGTCGCGGATAAACCTCATCTTCTACTCCATGATCATCGCCATCTCCGGCTTCGTAATCGCCAACACCACCATCATGATCGTAAGCAGAAGGACCCGGGAGATCGGGATAATGATGGCTATGGGTGCAGATGAAAGGTCCATCCTCAGGATATTCCTCTTCGAGAACCTCATCCTCGCCCTCCCCGGAGGCATCCTGGGGTCGATCGTCGGCCTCGCCGCCGGAAGGACGATCGCCACCTTCGGACCCACCGGATTTGGGGACGTACCCCTCACCTTCACCTTGCGGCCGGAGCTCGTCGTCTACTCGATCCTCTTCGCCCTCTGCCTCAACTTCCTGGCGGGGCTCTACCCGGCCCTCAGGGCGTCAAAGCTCAATCCCGTCGAGGCGATGGCCCAGGACTGAGTTCCTCCGAAAGTCGGCATATTGACAAAAGGGGAGGGGAACATCTGCGAAGAGGCTCATAAGGGGGGGCTCATCACCTCACCACTATCTCGTACCCTCTCGCCTCAAGCACCTCTCTCATCTCATCGATATGGTCGAACCCCCGGGCCTCCACCTCCAGCTCGACCCTGGTTCTGAAGAGGGAATGGTCCAGGCCGCCCCTGGCATGATGGATCGATAAGACGTTTCCCCCCTCCTCTGCCACAGTGCCCAAAAGGCGGGCGAGGGAGCCGGGGACGTCGTCGATGCAGGCGGAGAATCTCATGATCCTCCCGTTCTTCATAAGCCCCTGCCTTATCACCCTCTCCAGGAGGGGCGGGTCGAGGTTGCCTCCGCTGATCAAAAGGACGACTTTGCCCCCCTTCGGGACCAGGACCTTTGAGGCGAGAAGGGCGGCCAGGGGCGCGGCCCCTGCCCCCTCCGCCAAGACCTTCTTCCTCTCCAGAAGGGCCAGGACCGCCGAGGCTATCTCCTCCTCCTCCACCAGGACCACCTCGTCGACGAGCTGGCGAATTATGGGATAGTTCGCCTCGCCGATCTCTTTGACGGAGATGCCGTCGGCGATGGACCTCTTCGCCTCGACCCTGACCCGCCTCCCCTCTCGGAGGGCCTGGTGGGCGGAGGGGCAGGCGGCGGCCTGGACCCCCACGATCCTCGTCTCGGGCTTCAACCCCTTTATCGCCGTGGCCACGCCGCCTATGAGGCCGCCTCCGCCGATGGGGACGACGACGACGTCAGGGTCGGGGAGGTCCTCCAGGATCTCAAGGCCCATCGTCCCCTGGCCTGTGATTATCTCCGGGTCGTCGTAGGGGTGGATGAAGAGCCTCCCGTCCCCTGCGATCCTTTTCGCGACGGAGATGCTCTCGGCGAGGCTATCTCCCGCCAGGATCACCTCTGCCCCGTACCCCTGGGTCGCCTCCTGCTTTCCCGCAGAGGCCCAGACCGGCATCACGATGGTGGCAGAGATCCCCGCGGCCCGAGCGGCGAGGGCGACCCCCTGGGCGTGGTTTCCTGCGGAGGCGGCGACGACCCCTCCGGTTCCCATCTCTTCACGACGGCGGAGGAGCTTGTAGGTGGCCCCCCTCACCTTGAAGGAGCCGCCTGTCTGGAGGCACTCCAGCTTCAGATAGACCTCTGCCCCCGCCATCCGGGAGAAGGTGGGGGAACGGACGAGGGGGGTGCGGATGACCCTCCCCTCCAAAAGCCTGGCCGCCCTCCTGACATCCTCCAGGCCGATTTCGGTTTTGAGCATCCCGTTCATCCCCTCTTCCCCTCAGAGGAGGGCCAGGGCTTCATCTCCCCTCATCCCCACCTCGACCCCAAGGCCGGCTGCCGCCCCGTTGACGTCCTTCACCTCTCCAGCCATGAGGTCCTCGAGGCCTTCTATCGAGCTTCCTCCGACGGGCTTAACCCTCGCCGCCGGGTATCCGAATCTGTCCAAGGCTGAGACGTCGAAGGCACCGCAGCCGACCAGCCCCTTGGTCCCCACCGCAAAGACGATATTTGCGGACCCCAGGGGGATGATGTACCCCTTAGCCACCCCGCCCTCGTATGCCAACTCCTTTTGAATCATAATAGTCCCCTTCCCAAGCAGCCTCTCCGCCGTCCATAGGCTCGGTGGCCCCGGGATCGAGCCCTTTTGGACCCATCTCGATTATCCCATCCTGAAGCCTGCGGCACCTCCGTCGAGAGGACGACATCGAGCTTTACTGCCGTCATAATCATCGATCGTTCATATATATCTAAACTGATATAGATTTTTCCAGCCCCGGCAAGAGGAGCGCTCCCCGCCCGGATATACTCTGGGCATCTGCCGCATATTATTCCCGCAGAAACTACTTAAAGATAAAAGTCGATTCATACCCGATGGATCAGCTCGTAGTCCTCCAGGAGATATTCGAGTCTTACATGAGGGGCGGATCATCTCGTTCCATAGATCCTAAATCGATCAGTGGCGATTGTGCTGATCTCGTTGCCGCCCTCCTGGAGAGCTTCGAAGAGGGGCAGATCGACGAGAATATCTGCATCAGGCTATTCAACTGTCTCTCCGACATTTATGATATCAAAAGGCTCGGGGACATCTGTAGGCTGGCGGGCCATCTTGGGGTTGCGGCGAGATGTTACAACAAGGCCCTATCCCTCACATCGGACCGGCACGTCAGGTCAGTCCTCCTCAACAACCTCGGCCAGGTTCACGCCCGGCAGGGGTACCTCGGCAGGGCGCTCCACCACTACGAGCTGGCGGCGGATGGGTTCACCGATCTCGGGGACGTCGGGTCTCTCGCCCACGTCCTCGGGAACATGGGGTCTGCCTACAGGTCGAGCCAGAATTATGATAAGGCTATGGAAAGCTGCCGCAAAAGCCTGGATATCTTCAAGAGCCTCCATGACGACTTCGGCGTCGCCCAGATGACCGGGAGCCTCGGCAGAATTTATGCCGAGACCGACGAATTCGACCTCGCCCTCCAGCACTACGAGAAGAGTCTATCGGACTTCGAGGGGCTCGGGGATCAGAGGCAGGTCGCCTGGCTTCTGAACCGAATGGGGCGGGTCAACGCCGAGATGGGGGAGGAAGAGGTCGCCATCGGCTACTACCACAAGTCCATGGAGATCTTCGAGGGGATCGGCCAGCAGCAGAACGCCGGGGTCGTCCTCTCCAACATCGGGCGGCTGTACCTGGACCGGGGCGACTACGATCTGGCCGCCGACCACCTGGAGACGAGCCTCGATCTGATCAGAAAGAGCATGCAGCCGGTCCGTGCCAACGCCGTGTCGTGGCTATCTGCCGCCAGGTCGATCCAGGCCCGGGAACTCCACCAGCAGGCGCTCCATTCCGTCGGCGGTGCGGATGGAGAGCGGTCCGGGATGGACCTCTTCGTGGAGGCGTCGATGAAATACGCCGCCGTCGGAGAATGCTACTCAGAGCTGGCGGCGACCCAGGGGGTGGGCCTCCCCGAGCTGGAGGTGTTGGCGGGGATAGCACGGTTCGCCTCCGCCCTGGTGATACTGGAGACGGAGGACGACGCCGATAAGGCGATCAAGCTGGCGGAAGAGGCGGTGATGGCCTTAAACTACGCCCTCTCGAAGACGGAGGACGACCAGGAAACCCCCTCCGTCGAGGGGTTACGCCGGAGCATGATGGGGGTGAAGGAGGCCTGGCGCATCGCCCTCGCGAAGGACGAGCCCTGGCAGCTCACTGACGTCGTCGCCGACGCCACCGAGCACTTCACCCAGGGGGTCCTCCAGCTCAGCTCCACTGGGAGGGGCTGCAAAGAGGCGTGCGGACACCTCCTCCCGGCCTTCAAGAACCTGGGAAGGTCCATGACGGCGATGCTCAAGGGCGAACCCCCGGGAGACCTCTCGGATAGCATGACCTATCTCAAGCGGGCGGAGAGCGCCTTCGAGCTCGCAGCCCCCGACCTGGGGATGATAAGCCCCTTCCAGATCAGAGAGGCCCGCTTGATGGTGGAGAGGCTCCAGGATATCGCAAAAGATGGGAAGGCACAGAGGGGGCTTCTTCTGGAGACGTATCAGAGGGCGCTCCTCCTCATGGGCAGGGTCCTCACCAGGGCGGCCCTTAAAGAGGCGGCGGAGCTGGAGGTCGTCAGGACCTGGGACGAGTCCATGAACCTCTCGGAGGAGAGGCCCCTCGGCAAACCGAAGCCTAAGGCTGCGACCCCCATGGAGATGGGAGAGCGGCGGTCGGCCTCTACGGAGGCAGAACCGATGGAGGATCGGGAGGCCCTCCCCGATGATGGAGGGGAGGGTCGGATCTCGAAGTTCCCCCTGATCCGCCCCGTCGAAGACGTCCTCATCCAGGAGGGCAGTCCGTCGTTGGGAGGGTCCGTCAGATCGTCAGAATCGCTCTACCGTCCGGATGGGGGGTTGCCTCTGGACCTGCCCCTCGAAGAACCCCGGGGGGCAGTGGAGGGGACGACGTCGACGATCGAGGGCCCCGACCCCTTCGAATCGCCATCTTCCCATGGTATTTTGAAGAATCCCGCATGCATTGATTCTGCGGGGTTCAAGGCTCGCCGGAGATCTCCGGTAAAGTACATCTCCAAATTCGCCACCGTCCTTGGGGCGGACCTCGGAGGGATCCTCTCGGGAAGGTCGCAGTTTCGGACCCCGCGGTTGCAGAGGTGGTCCACCAGGGCGGTTCTGGAGTTTCTGGTCATCAGAGGGTTCAGCCTATTTTTGGCCCTCGTATTCCTCTACCTCCTCATCGACCTGACCCACTACTTCATATAGGTCAGAGCCGAAACGGGAGCCCGACCTCGATGTTGGGGCCGACGATCTTCGGGACGCCCCTGCCATGGGCCGTCCGCTCTTGAGACCACCATCATGAAGAGACGAAAGCTAGAGATGATCATGGAGGGGTTGGAGGGGTTCTCCGCCCCCGACCCCAGCCTTGAACAGTACGTCACCCCCGCTTCCATCGCCTCCCATCTCCTATATTCCGCCCTCCTGCGGGGGGACCTGGAGGGGACGGTCTGCGACCTTGGGTGCGGTACAGGGACTCTGGCGATAGGGGCCGCCCTCCTGGGGGCGAGGTCCGTGGGGGTCGAGCTCGACCCCTCCGCCCTCAAGATCGGCGTGGAGAATGCGAGCCGTCTTGGCGTCGACGTCGATTTCGTGAGGGGCGACGTCACCTCCATAGTCTTGCGAGGCGTCTCGACGGTGGTGATGAACCCCCCCTTTGGGGCCCAGAAGGGGAGCCGTGGGGATCGTCCCTTCCTCAGAAAGGCGACGGAGATGGGAGAGGTGGTCTACTCGATCGCCAACGCCGGAAGCGAAGGGTTCATTAGACGGTTCGTAGAACCCTGTAAGGTCGAAGAGGTCGAGAAGATCGCCTTTCCCCTCAAACGCTCCCTGGCGTTTCACACGAGGGACGTCAAGATCATAGAAGTCGAATTATATCGGATAATTTGCAGGTGAACCATAATATGCGATCCAATTTTGTAATCCCCGGTGAAGTCGTCGGCACCGCCGAGGAGTTCCTCCCCGGCGAAGGCACCTACGTAAGAGGAGAGCACCTCCGGGCATCGACTACGGGGGTGATCGAGGTGGACGCCAAAAACAGGTCTGCAAAGGTCCTTCCCAGGATAAACGCCCCCGTAACGCTGAGGAACGGGGACGTGGTAGTCGGCCAGATAACAGACCTGAAAGAGAGCCTGGCGATCCTCCGGCTCGCCTTCAAGAGAGGATGCGAGGAGAGGCCGATCCACAATTCAGAGGCGCTGATCCACATATCCAGGGTCAAGAACTCCTACGTCAAGGATATCCGCTCCGTCCTCGGCCTCAGGGACATCATCAAGGCGAAGATAATCGACGATACGCCCACCATAGGCCTATCGATAGTCGACGGCGACCTGGGGGTGGTGAAGGCATACTGCGGAAGGTGCGCAACCCCCCTGCGTATCGAGGGTGATCGGCTCGTATGTCCCGACTGCGGACAGGTGGAGTCCCGGAAGCTCAGCACCGATTTCGGAACCGGGGTGATCAGATGAACGTGAAGATCCTGAAAAAGACCGAAGACGAGCTCCACCTGGAGTTCGAGGGGGATAGCCACACCCTCCTCAACCTCCTGAGGACGGAGCTTCTGAAGGACGATAGAGTCCTCCTCGCCACCTACGACGCCAAGTTTCCGATGATGACCAACCCCATATTCCGGCTGAAGACCCGAAAGGTCGATCCCGTCCTCCTCCTCAACGAGGTCGCCGTCAGGATAGCCGGGTTATGCGAGGAGTTCGAAGAGGAGTTCAGAGCAGCGGTCGGATGATAGAGATAGACGGGTCCTTCGGCGAGGGCGGGGGGCAGATAGTGAGGACCGCCGTCGCCCTCTCGGCGGTCACCGGCGACCCCGTCCGGATAACGAGGATCAGGGATAATAGGCCAAAGCCGGGCCTCTCGCCCCAGCACGCTACGGCGATAAAGGCTCTGGCCAGGGTCGCCGACGCCGAGATCCAGGGGGTGAAGCCGGGGTCGGCCGAGATAATTTTTCGGCCCCGAGATCTCCGGGGCGGCGAGTACGAGGTCGACATAGGGACCGCCGGAAGCGTCACCCTCCTCATCCAGTGCCTCCTCCCCGCCCTAGTCTTCGCCGACTCTCCAGCGACCCTGATCGTCCGGGGCGGAACCGACGTCCGATGGTCGCCGACGATCGATTACCTATCGCGGGTCGCCCTTCCCGCCTTCGGCGAGTTCGCCGTCAGATCGACCCTATCCTGCGAGAGGCGAGGCTATCACCCCAGGGGCGGAGGGATCGCCGTCCTGAAGACGGTCCCGGGAAAGCTTCAGAGGGCGGATCTCTCCCCCTCGAAATTCGGATCTGTCGATGGGGTCTCTCACTCATCAAACCTCCCGGAGCACGTCGCTCGAAGGCAGGCGAAGGCGGCGAGAGAGATCCTGAAAGGTGCGGGGTATAGAGCCGAGATAGGGTGCGAAGCCACGAATCTTCCCTCCACCGGGAGCGGGATCACCCTCTGGTCGGGGAGGAAAGGGGCTAGCGCCCTCGGCGAGCGGGGGCTTCTGGCTGAGAAGGTGGGGGCCATGGCTGCAGAGGAGATGGTGGCTGAATTAGGGTCGAAGGCGGCGGTAGATCGCCATCTATCGGACCAGCTCGTCCCCTACCTCGCCCTGGCAGGCGGATCTTACACCGCGCCCATGGTATCGAGCCACGCCTCGACGAACATCTGGACGGCTCAAAGGTTCCTGGACGTCAATATATCCGTCGAGGAAGGAGAGGTGGCGATCTTCAGGGCTGACCCCTGAACGGAGACCTCTTTATATTACCATGAAAGCATATACGGGAAAGGAGGCAGCTTCGAGCTATCCTCCTTCCCACATATCTCTTCTTTGAACCACATATCCGGCTTTGGCAAGCATCTCAATCGCGTCGTCTATGGTCAGTTTACCTGCCGAGATCGTTCCTTTGAGCTTTGATCTCTTAGGTCTCTCCGTCGACTCGTCTTTGAACATCTCCCTGTTGATAATCAGATGGTGCAGTATGCAGACGATCTTTCTTGCGAGAGCGACGATAGCAACTTTGGCTCCACTCCTGGCCTTTATCCTGAGGTAAAATCTTTTCAGCCTAGAATCGCCTCTAGTCCTCGATATCGCATGTGCTACCTCGATCAACATCCTTCTCACGTGAGGTGATCCCCTTTTGGTTATATGTCCAGTAATCAGCTTGCCTGCTGATTGGTAGACTGAAGGCACCAAACCGCAATAAGAGGCCAGTTGATCGCCCGTTTTAAAGTCGTTGAAATCTCCTATTTCAGCGAGGATAGTCGATGCGGAGACTAAGCCCATTCCAGGAATTGACATCGCGATCTTCAAATCCTCGTTCCTTTTTAGAA
>JANKMW010000067.1 GCA_024649985.1 Methanothrix sp. | reverse complement strand
TCCTCTTCATCTTTTATGCGGAGAGCAGGGACCTTCTCGACGTCAAAAACGATCACTACAGGCAGCTCAGCCTTCAGAGGCTGAAGATGGAGGTGGCAGAGAAGCTGGATGGGCGAGAATTGCTGATTCCGATAAGCACAACCTTCTGGGATAGGCTCTCAAACCTCTTCCGGCTGATCAACGATGGGAGCGAGAAGTTCGGAATTCCGAGGAGCGATTTTTACATCCCACCTTATAACGGCGGCCTCTTCGACCCCGCTAAAAACCCGTTCTTCACCGAAAACAGAGTTGGGGATCGGTTCGTGGCGGAGGCGGTCGACCTTCTCGCTCGCTCGGACGACGGCCGCAAGAAGGTCTTCGTCGATTACTCCTCCCTTGAGATCCGCCACCTAGGGTCGATCTACGAGGGGCTCCTCGAATATCGGCTGAGGGTTGCGGAGGAGGAGATGGTGGCGGTCTCCGAGAAGGGGGCGGAGAGGTGGCTTCCCGCGATGGAGGCCGGAAGCAATGCCAAGAAGGCGAGCGACCAAGTCTCTGCTGGTGGGGTCTACCTGGTGACCGACAAGGGCGAGAGGAAGGCGACGGGCTCCTACTACACCCCCGACAGCCTGGTGAAGCACCTGGTGGAGAGCGCCATCGACCCCCTGATCAAGCCGAAGATCGAGGAGTGCATGATGAACTCCGGCGAGGAGTTCGTCGATTACATCCTCTCCCTGAAGGTGATCGACCCGTCGATGGGGAGCGGCCACTTCCTGGTGGAGGCGACAGACCACCTGGCCCGGTATCTGATCCAGGCGAAGATGACGGCGGCCCCCGAGGAGGAAGATGAGGAGGATGTGGCCGAGCACGACATCCAGTGGGCGAGGCGCGAGGTGGTCCGAAACTGCATCTACGGCGTTGATCTGAACCCCATGGCCGTCGAGCTGGCCAAGCTCTCCCTCTGGCTGAACACCGTCGCCTCGAACAAGCCCTTGAGCTTCCTCGACCACCACCTCAAGTGCGGAAACAGCCTGATCGGGGCCGACCTCGGGCCGGAGATGAAGGGCATCCTCCTCCTCCCGAGGGCAGGGGGAAGAGGTGGGCGGCGCGCGGGAGGCGCGGGCCGGAGCGGCGAAAGCAGAAAAAACAGGAACGACCAGAAGGGAGCGAACGGATCGAACGGATCGAACGGCTCGAAAGGCCAGAAAGGCTCCGACGCCCACCAGTCGGCGCGGTGGATGCAGTTTGTCCTGAGGAGGCATGGGGAGATCTACAACGAGAAGATCTCGGGCCTCACGGCTCGGGCCGATGACGATTTGGAGACGGTCAAGTGGAAGGAGGAGGAGTATAAGAGGCTGAGGGGGTCGGAGCATACGAGGCGGCTTGAGGAGCTGGCGAACGTATGGCTTTCGACCTACTTCGGAAATGAGGTGGGCGAGGAGGAGTACTCAGACCTTCAGCACCGGCTCAGCGAGGAAGCCAGCCCCGACTGGAGCAGCATCAGGAGCAAAGAGTGGTTCGGAAAGGCCCAAAATATAGCAGAAACGGTCAGATTCTTCCACTGGGAGCTGGAGTTTCCGGAGGTCTTCTTCGGAGAGGACCGGGGCTTTGACGTCGTCCTGGGAAACCCGCCCTGGGAGAGGATCAAGCTCCAGGAGAAGGAGTTCTTCGCATCCCGCGACCCCGAGATCGCCAAGGCCCCCACCGCCGCCGCCCGGAGAAAGCTCATCGGCATGCTCCCAGAGACGAACCCCGCCCTGGCGGCGGAGTACGAGGCCGCCCTCCAGCAGAGCCAGGACGAGAGCAACTTCATCCGCAGCTCGGGCCGCTACCCCCTCACCGGCGTCGGGGACGTCAACGTCTACGCCGTCTTCGCGGAGCTGGCCCAGTCTCTGGTCAAATCTAAGGGAAGGGCAGGGATCATAGTCCCGAGCGGGATTGCGACAGATTACACTTACCGGAATTTCTTTCAGGACCTTGTAGAAGGACAATTGCTTGTTAGCCTATTTGATTTTGAAAATCGAGAGAAGCTATTTCCTGATGTAGATAGCCGAATGAAATTCACTTTACTGACTACGACTGGAGGCGCGCAATTTCCCCAAGCTGATTTTGCTTTTTTCCTGCACAATATGAAAGACTTAGCTGACGGAATACGTCACTTCACTTTAACCCGAGAAGACCTAAATCTGATTAATCCTAACACATTAACTTGCCCTATCTTCCGAACAAATACGGACGCAGAAATAACTCGCAAAATCTATCTCACTTCGCCTGTAATGGCTAACGAAAGAGATGAAACGAACTCGTGGAATGTGCGTTTTGCCACTATATTCCATATGGCAAATGACTCGATACGATTTCGAAAACCTGAGGAACTGATAGCAAACGGCTTTCAATTGAAAGGAAATATATTTTTTCAAAGTAACGACACATATCTTCCTCTCTATGAAGCTAAGATGTTTATGCATTATGATCATCGTGCTGCAAATGTTGTTGAGGATAATTCGAGATTATTTCGTCCAGGTCAACCTGATGCCACCTCAACCGAAGACCATAAGAATCCCGAATTCGTTGTAATGCCACGATATTGGGTTTCGAAAGATGAAGTAATAAATAATATACTCGATAATTCATCATATTCGTGGCTTTTTGGATATAAAAATGTAACGAGTACTACAAATGAGCGTACTTTCTTGGGAACAATCCTACCATTTGTTGCAGCAGGGCATTCTATACAATTCGTATTTTCAAATAAGCGATCGATTGAAAAATGTGCTCTAGTCGCAAATCTCAACACGTTCATCTTCGACTTCGTAGCCAGGCAAAAACTTGGTGGCAATAATTTCAGTTATTTTATCCTCAAACAGCTCCCCGTCATCCCGCCCGACCGCTACACCCCCGAGATCCTCGGCTTCATCGTCCCCAGGGTGGTGGAGCTGACCTACACCGCCTGGGACCTTCTCCCCTTCGCAGAGGACGTGCTGAAGGAGGTGGGGGTGGAGACCTGGAGCCGCTGGTTCCCGGAGAATCTCCCCGACGGCGAGGGGAAACCCGCGCCCTTCCGCTGGGACGAGGAGAGGCGGGCGGACCTCAGGGCCGATCTCGACGGTTTGTATGGTCATCTCTACCAGCTCGACCGGGAGGACCTCGACTACATCCTCGAGACCTTCCCCATCGTCAAGAGGAAGGACGAGGCGAGGTACGGCGAGTTTCGGACGAAGAGGCTGGTCCTGGAGGCCTACGATCGGCTCGCGCCGCTGGGGTCGGGGAAGCGTCCTTAGATCCGGATCCGGGACTCCGGGACAGCTAGATTGCCCTTCCGATATTTCAGCGGTTTCCTCTGGCCGGATGGGTGTAGCAGACCCCGTCGGGCCCCAGGATCATGGACATGGGCCTAGCCTTCTCGTAGTCCATCCCTCCCCCGTCATCGAAGAAGGCGTCGTTCCCCTCGAGGCAGACGACCTTCCCGATGATCAGGGAGAACCTCTCCCGGAGGATCTCCTCAACGAGCTCGCACTCCATCCAGGCTATGCACCCATCGATCCCCGGGGGCGCCACCTTCGCCGAGGGATGAGGGAGAAGGCCCGCCTCCTCGAACTCGTCCACCTCGGGCGGGAAGCTCTTCGCGCATATATCGACCGCCTCTGCCATCTCCACGGTGGGGACGTTCACGACGAACTCGCCCGTATCCCTGATGTTGTCGAGGGTGTCCCTCTTCAGCCAGGAGGCGATGGCGATCTCGTCGAGAGGGCGGAGGATCGGCATGATGCAGCCCCAGGGGGCGGCGTTACGGACTCCATCCTTCGATACCGTAGATATCAGGACCACCGGCATCGGCAGGACCTGGCTTCTCATGCTGGGCTTCAAAATCATATTCTATCACCTGGAATCGTTCAATGTTTTCTATAGATGTAATTTTATCAATATCATTCCATAATCTTTCTGAAGCTGACTGACGCCACGGCGAAGATCACGACGTCGAAGACGAGGATGGCGGCTACGTCGACGGCAAGGCTTGAGAGGTCCCCGCTGATCAATAGCCCCCTGACGGCGTCGACGGCGTAGGTGAGGGGGTTGACGAACTTCACGATCCTGCCGCGGTTGATTATGGCGATCTCGTCGGAGTAATGGTCTGCCTCGTCCATGTAATGGGTGTTGAAGAAGACCGTCGTCCCGCACTCTCCCTTGAAGGCCGTCAGGTTCTCCCAGACCGCCTTCCTCGCCGAGGGGTCGGGCCGATCGTCGGCTCGTCTAGGAAGAGGATCTTAGGCTTGACGAGGAGGGCGGCGGCGATCTCAAGCCTCCTGACCATCCCCCCCGGAGTAGGCCTTGACCATCCGGTCCGCCACCTCCTCCAGCCCCATCGCCTGGATGGCCTCCTCGATGGACCCCTTCCTCCGGTCCTTGGGGACGGCGTAGACCTTGGAGTAGATGAGGAGGTTCTCGCGGCCGCTGATGTCGAGCCAGACCGACGTCTCCTGGGGGACGTAGCCGATCATCCTTCGAACCTCCGAGCCGCGGCGGACGACGTCGAGGCCGAAGGCCCGCGCCTCGCCGGAGGTAGGCCGAAACTGGGTCGTGAGGATTCTCATCAGGGTCGTCTTCCCCGAGCCGTTGGGGCCCAGGAAGGCGAAGACCTCCCCCGGCCGGACCTTGAGGTCCACCCCGTCCAGGGCCCTCGTCCGTCCGTTGTAGGTCTTGGTCAGCCCCGAGGTCTCGATCGCCAGGGTCATCCCCGGCCGCCCCGGGAGGGATAACACGCTTCTTCTTCAAATGCCGCCATTGTATTACGGATGATCTGATTTCGTATAAGAAATCAGCGACATATCGAGATGCGGCTTCGAGAGAGATGAAACGAGGGGCTTCGTCGGCCGGGCCTGATTCGTATGATTTTAACCAAAAGATTTATTACTTATTAAGATGGACTCATGCCAGGGGTGCGATAATCACACCATGTCATGACCTCCTTGGCTGCGGCATCCTTCCATGGGCCATCGCCCTCCCTCCAAACCTGGCGCCGTCTCTGAGGGAACGCCTCCTCAAGGCGGCGCCCTTCTTCTGCCATCTTCTCAGGGGTCGGTGGTGCTCTTTGATTCGGTTGATATCTCGCTTTGAGTTCTTAGATGCACTGCACAATATCGTTTTTGAATCTGAGGTCGATTAAAAGAGATAACCAGCAAACCCGTATCGGTATCGTTTCTCCTTGGATATATCAACCAAATCCAGGCGCACCACCCTCGTACGCCTCGTGACTTTCGAAGCAGTAAAATGTAAATTTAAAGCCCATCAGATTGAACAATAACCCAGGAAGATTCAAATAGATGGTCGCATATATACGAACATAGCGTTCAACTACCATACCGTCTGCTAGATCAACATGGATAAAGTCCCCATAAAAGACATCTCAACTGAGGGATCGAGCCAAAAGGATGAAGACCGAGAGGTTCCAGGAGGCGGGATGGTGATGCCGATTGAAGATGGACTGGAGAGGCTCGAAGAGTGGTCGGTTGTTTGGGGGACGATCGGATTTGTGGAATGAACCGTATGTCAGAAACCTATGAGGAAGTCTTGATATGAAAGTTTGTATTACAGCAGCCGGTCCCGGCCTTGACGTCCCCCTCGACCCGAGGTTTGGGCGGTGTGCCTACTTCGTCGTCGTGGACTCGGAGACTATGGAAGCAGAATCGATGCAAAACTCCAGTGCAGGAGCCGCCAGCGGCGCAGGGATACAGGCGGCCCAGACGATCGCCAACGCCGGAGCAAAAGCCCTCATAACCGGGCAGATCGGCCCCAACGCTACAGAGACCCTGAAGGCGGCAGGGGTGAAGGTCTACCTCACCTCGGGCGGGACCGTAAGAGAAGCGGTGGAGAGTTTCAAGAACGGAGAGCTCTCTGAGACGTCTTCGGCCACCGTCCAGGCCCATGCTGGTATGGGCGGAGGGATGGGTCGCGGTGGCGGCCGTGGAGGAGGGCGTGGCGGCGGTCGCGGCGGAGGAAGTGGGCAGGGACAGGGCGGTCAAAACCGGTGATGGAAGATGAAAGTTGCAGTTCCGACCATGGGAGATCAAGGTCTCAATGAGCTGATATGCGCCCACTTCGGTCGTGCCGAGACCTTCACTATAGTAGACACCGATTCAGGGGATGTAGAGGTGATCCCCAACACCAGCGAGCACATGGGAGGCACAGGCCTTCCCCCGGAGCTCATCTCCGCCAAGGGCGCCCACGTAATGCTGGCGGGAGGGCTGGGGCCGAAGGCGGTGAAGATGTTCGAAGGATACGGGATCGATGTCTTCGTCGGGGCGACCGGCACCGTTCGGGACGCCATCAGCGACTGGAAGGAGGGGTACCTCGAAGAGGCGACCGACGAGAACGCCTGCAGAGAACACCGGCACTGATGGGGCGGCGTGGAGCTACGAGGCGAGCTTTGAATCTCTGAGAGCCATCTTCGGCCGATCCGGGGAGATCTGATCCAGAAGGGGATCCAACGCCCCTTTCAGATCTCCATCGGGTCGCCGTTGCTGCTGACGTGGCAGACGGGGCAGGCGTCCTTCTCCTCGTTCAGCTCTCTTGTGGCCATGGCGAGGACGGTGGCGTTTGCGATGTTTCCGGCGATGAGGAGGGCGGCCCCGATCTCATCGTCGGAGATCCCCATCCTTTTCGCGACCCTCAAGTGGAGCTTGAGGCAGTGGGTGCACCGGATGGCCGCGGCGACGGCTATGGATATCAGCTCCTGGGTCTCCAGGTCGAGGGTCTGGGAGCTTCTGATGATGGCGTTGTTGTGAAGGATTTTAGTTATCAGAAGCTCCGGCTTGTCCTTCATGAACCGGAATATGTAAGGCACCTCGCCGTAGGCGTTCTCGATGGAGGCGAGCATATCCTCCGCCGTCTGTTCCGTCCCCTTCTCCAGGACCTTCTCCAGATCTTCTTCAAACCTCATTTCCCCTCACCTAGACGACAAAGCCGGTCTCTGAGACGGGCAATATCCGAACGAGTATATAGTTCTTCATCCTCGAGGGCATCACCTTCGCGATCTCCCCCAGGGTCACCCCCTCGTCGAACTCCACCCCCGCCACCGCCTCGCCGTACTCCTCGTATGGCAGCTTTATCCTCAGGCCGTTGAGGTTCAGGGCTATCGGCAGCGGCGAAAGGGACTGCGTAACGTCGGGGACCTGCTCTCTGACCACCTCCATCGCCCTCGGCGGGGTGGTGGTGAGGGGGTCCTTCGATATCGAGGCCCGGACGCTGTCGAGGGCCCTTCCAACGGCGGCGATGATGTTGTCGAGGGACCCGATCTCCGTCGCCTTCCGGGACCGGTGGGCGATCCGGCCGACGTTCTTGACGTACTCGAAGGCGTAAGGGAGATCTTCTTTCTTCATCTCGGGGCCGCCGGTGACGATCACCGGGACGGTGAGGGTCCGGTAGAGGTGTTCCTTCTTGAGGATGCAGTCGGCGAAGTTTCCGAAGGTAAATACGACGGCGTCGTGCTCGTTGATGAGGGCTGTCTCGAACTCGTCCATCTGAGAGATCTCTCTTGCGACGCCCCGCCCCATCCCGATCATGTTGCTCTTGGCCCCATGCCTCCTGATGTACTCGGCGACGTCGCAGGCGGGGTGGGGGAGGTGATGGATGGCGAGGGTCGGGGTGACGACGGCGATCTCCGTCCCCGCAAGGGGTGCCCGTTCCAGCTTTCCCTTCAGCTCCTTGGTCATCGCCTCCAACGCCGGCATGTCCTCGTGGGGGACGAGCATCAGGAGGATCACCTCGCTCTGGGTGACGTTCTTCTGGAGGAGGTAGCCTCCCAGGTCCTCGATGAGCTCCGTCACCAGGTCGTGCTTGTAGACGCCGCCGGTGAACATCACGGGATCAAGCATCTCGCATACCCCCCAGCTTCTCTTTGGCCTCGGCGATGATCTCTGGAGTTATCGTCTCTTCCGCCGCCAAAAAGAAGAAGTTATCTTTTGCCATCTCGTTCCTCCGGTTCCTGAAGCCTTCGGGGGCTATCCGGACCAGGGCGTCCAGGAGGTCGCGTCGAAACTCCGTCTCGGTGTCCGCCACCACCAGACCTCCGGGCGACTCCTCCGATAGGACGACGAGGACGTTCCTATCGGGCTGCTCCACCTTCTCCCGGCCGTAGGCTCCCCATAGGGCCCGGATGAGCCCCGCCATATGCTCCTCGTCCTCCACGGTGATCTGATACCCGCCCTCGGCGGCCACCAGGTCGCCGACGTCTTCCACCTTCAGGGGAGGCAGCTTCCCCCGGATCATCCCGAAGACTGCGAAGTAGGGCGCCTCTATGTCGACGTAGACGTAGAGCCTCCCTATCGACCTGATGAGCCCCAGATCCTGGAGGATGTCCATGATGATCTCCCGGTACTTCTCGGCCCCGTAGCCCTCGCCGGGCATCTCGACCTCGAAGACCTCGAGGGGGTCCATCTCCATCTCAATCCTCCACGAGGCCCGAGACGAGGAGGCTGGCTCCGACGCAGCCGATGTACTGGGCGTAATCGGGGACCATCACCTTCATCCCTAAAAGCTGCTCCATCGCCCGGGGCAGCCCCTCGATCAGGGCGGTGCCGCCGACCATGATCACCGGCTCCTTCACCTCCACCTCCTGCAGCTGCTGCTCGAAGACCTGCTCTGCGACGCTGTGGCAGGCGGCCATAGCCACGTCCTCGGGCTTCGACCCTGCCGAGAGGCTGTTCACCAGGGACTGGGTCCCGAAGACGATGCAGTAGCTGTTCATGGGGACGTTCTTGTGGTCCCCCTTCATGGCGAGCTTCCCGAGCTCCGTTATGTCGACGCCGAGCCGCCTGGCGGTGAGCTCCAGAAACCTCCCCGAGGCCCCGGCGCAGATCCCTCCCATGGTGAAGGTCCCGGGGATCCCGTCCTGGACGGATATCGCCTTGTTGTCCATCCCACCGATATCTATCACCGTGGCTTCGCCCTTCTGGGCCTCCGCCAGGAAGACCGCCCCCTTGGAGTTGACGGTGATCTCCTCCTGGATCAGCTTCGCTCCGAACTCTCTTCCCACCAGGTGGCGGCCGTACCCCGTCGTCCCCAGCCCCTGGATCTCCTCCCTCTTGACGCCGGCGGATTCGAGGGCGGCGTTGTAGGCGGCCTCGGCGCTCTTGACGACCTCCGTAGTGGGAACCCAGCCTGTCCCTATCACCTCGTTATCTTTCATCACCACCGACTTGGTCGTCGTCGAGCCGGAGTCGATCCCGGCGGTGAGGCCCGTCTGTCTCTCCCGGGATAATAGCCCCTTGAACTTGGCGGTGGTGACGAGGGCCTCCATCCTGGTGAGGAGCGTCTCGGCGGTCGTCCTCTCGGTGAAGGAGTAGCTGAGGACGGGGATCCTGGAGTTCTCATGGATGTACTTTCTGATCTCGCTACGAACTATGGCGCCTTCGGCACACCGAAAGCAGGTGGCTACGAAGACGGCGTCGGCGAGGTCGGGGTTCTCCACGATCCGCGTCGCTCTGGCCATGGCGAGGTTGAGGTCGCCGCTGGCCACCTCGATCCCGAACCTCTCCTCCACGTTCATGACGTCCTCGAGGGAGACCTCGGGGAATATCAGCTCCGCTCCCACCATGTCGGCCGCCTTCTGCAGCTCCCCCTGGACGCCGCTGTACTCGGGGCCGCAGGAGAGCTGGGCTATCCTGATCAACTCAAACCCTCCAGAAACTCGCGGATTTTGAAGACGAACTGCTTCGCCTGAAACTCATCCTCGGGATATTCCAGCTCCAAAAGGGGGATGCGTTTCGTCTTCAATAGGAAGCGGGCGAGCTCGTTAGTCCTGGCGCAGCCGGTGCACCCCAGGGTGCAGTCGTCCCCCTTTATGACGATCGCCGCCTCCGCCTCCTCGATCATCGGACCCAGGAGCGCCATCCTCCCCCTCACTCCGGAGGGTACGTCGACGGCGGCGTACTTAAGCCCCTTCTTGGGGTCTTCGGGGGTCATGTTCAGGGGGGGAGAGTCG
>JANKMW010000066.1 GCA_024649985.1 Methanothrix sp. | reverse complement strand
TTCCGACGACGAACTCGGATGCGACGTCGACCCTGGCGGTGGGGATCTGGACGAGGAGCTGCTTTCCTCCGCCCAGGACCTGGACGTTGGTGTCGTCTCCATCTTCTACCTGGAGCAGCGTCTTGACGCTGGCGGCGAGGGCGTCGGCGTTGGCGGTGACGTCGTATTTCAGCTCGCGTCCCTTGATCTGCCTCCCCTGCCCTCCGACCTTGCCGGACTTCAGAGCGTTCTCGATTCCTGCCAGGTTGACAGCCACGGTCCGCTTGGTCAGGTTGATCAGTTTCTTCATCGCCGCGTTCTTGAGTGGGCTGACGGCGCTCAGGTCAACGTCACTCTTTAAAAGAACGCCACGGTCACTATAGAGGTCTATTTTGTCAGACACGTTCTTTATCCTCCTTTACCTTTTGGCAGGAGACCGAAGAGATCAGGGCTGCCGGAGCGAACGGTATGACCAAATCCTAAATCCATCATACCCGGCGACGATCCCATCAACTACAGTCTCCCGCTTAACTCTCCATGGTCATATCGCTACTTAAAGTTTTTGTGCGATCCGTTTTATAACAATACATTTATTTGAATGTGTAAAAATATGTTCTGGAGTGTGAAAAACCGATAAATTGATGGCCTTGCGGGCTCATAGAACAAAATACAGATGATATAGCTATATAATACACCCGATAGTCAGAATTATGGCCCCATTATGAACAAACTATCCCCCTATATCGATCTTGCTGCCTCTGAGGGCGAGGCAGATATCTGACGAAATTTTCCGAATAAGTATACCAAATGTATGTGATTGTGTTACAATGGGATAACAGTCTCAGACCAGTTTCACATAATAAGTATCATCTGTAAATATACGTTCGAGGGGGAGGGCGCGATGAGAGGGGAATAGAACTCATGAGAGGAGAGGACCGAAGAGCGACCCTTTCCTCGGCCTTGCGCCCTCCGGCGCCCACCGTTGACGGTCGCCGGCCGGATTGCGATAGTTACTTATATCATATCCAGAACTGGCGGAGAGCGGATGCATCTCATCATTGCGGAAAAGCACAACGTTGCCAAGAGGATTGCCCAGATCCTCGCCGGCACCAAGCCCAAGGTCAAACGGGTCCACGGGGTCGAGACATTCCATTTCGACGAAAAGGTGGTGATGGGGCTCTCCGGCCATATCGTCGGGGTGGACTATCCGCCCGGATATAACAACTGGCAGAAGGTGGACTATCGAGATCTTATCCACGCCCAGGTGGTGACGAAGCCCACCCAGGCGAAGATAGTATCCGCCCTCAAAGACCTCGGTGCGGATGCAGACAGGATCACCATAGCCACCGACTACGACCGGGAGGGGGAGCTGATCGGCGTCGAGGCGCTCCGGATAGCAGAAGAGGCGAATCCGAAGATCGAGGCCGACAGGGTCAGGTTCAGCGCCATAACCAAAGGGGAGATCCTGGACGCCTTCGAATCCCCCGGGGAGGTGGACTTCAACCTCGCATCCTCCGGAGAGGCGAGGCAGGTGGTGGACCTGATATGGGGCGCAGCCCTCACCCGGTTCATATCCATCACCTCCGGAAGGCTCGGGAAGGGCTTTCTCTCGGTGGGGAGGGTCCAGTCTCCGACCCTGGCCCTCATCGTCGATCGGGAGAAGGAGATCGAGGCATTCAAGCCCCAGCCGTACTGGGAGATATATGCAGACCTGGAGAAGGACCTCCGGGTGAAGCACGAGAAGGGGAGGATCTGGGACGGCGACCTGGCGAGGTCCATATTCGAGAACCTCGGGGACGAGGCCACCGTCCTATCCATAAAGGAGAAGACGAGGACCGACAGGCCCCCAGCCCCCTTCGACACCACCTCCTTCATCAGCGCCGCCAGCGGCATCGGCTTTTCAGCATCCAACGCCATGAGGATCGCAGAGTGGCTCTACACCAGCGGGTTCATCAGCTACCCCCGGACCGAGAACACCGTCTACCCCCCCACCCTCGACCTCCGGGACCTCGTCTCGGCCTTCAAGAAGGGACCGTTCCGGGAGGACGCCGAGAGGGTGCTGAAGGGGCCTATGGTCCCCACCAGGGGGAAGAGGTTCTCGACCGACCACCCCCCGATATACCCGACGGCTCCGGCCACCAAGAAGGATATGAAGCCCGATCAGTGGAAGATCTACGAGCTGGTGGTCAGGCGCTTCTTTGCTACCCTCTCTGAGCCGTCCCGGTGGATCGTCATGAACGTCCAGCTCGACATCGGAGGAGAGCCCTTCAGGGCCATGGGCGCCCGGCAGATCGAGGCAGGATGGAGGGCATCTTACCCCTACAGCAAGGCGGCAGAGCAGATCCTCCCCGACCTCTCCCAGGGGGAGAAGCTATCGGTACTGGGAAAAGAGATTATGGACAAGGAGACGCAACCCCCTTCAAGATACGGCCAGGGGAGGCTGGTGAAGCTGATGGACGAGCTCGGCCTTGGGACTAAGTCGACTAGGCACGAGATAATAAGCAAGCTCTACGCCCGAGCCTACGTCCAGGGAAACCCCATGAAGCCGACGAACACCGCCTACGCCGTCATCGAGGCGCTGGAACGCCATTCTCCCACCATCACAAAGCCGGATATGACCCGGACCCTGGAGGAGGAGATGACGAAGATCGCCGAGCGGAAGATCGGAGAAGAGAAGGTGATCGAGGAGTCCAGATCGATGCTCGATGCCGTCTTCGACGACCTCCTCCAGCATCAGGGGGAGATAGAGACGACCCTCCGGGAGGGGCTGCGGACAGACAAGATCGTCGGCGACTGCCCTTCCTGCGGCAACGAGCTGATCATCAGGAGGGGGAGGCGGGGGAGCAGGTTCATCGGATGCGCCGGCTACCCCGAATGCACCAAAACGCTCCCCCTCCCCAAGTTCGGGATGATCATCGTCACCGACAAAATCTGCTCCGACCACGGGATGTACCACATCAGGATCATCAACAAGGGAAAACGCCCCTGGGACCTGGGCTGCCCCCAGTGCAACTTCGACCAGTGGCAGGCGAAGAAGGCTGAGGAAGCGAAGAAGAAGGCAGAGATCGACGCCCTGGCCAAGATCCCGGGGATCGGCCCCAAGACCCTGGAGAAGCTCGAAACCGCCGGGGTCAGGACCGCCCTGGACCTGGCCGAGGCCAGTGCCGAGGAGCTGGCCGAGAAGACCGGCCTCAAAATTAATAAAATATCCTCCTGGCAGCTCCTCGCCAAGAGCGTGGCAGAAGAGCCATCCGGCTGCTGAGACGGCAGCCGGGCTTTTTTATTTGAGATGATGGGCCTGGCCGGATTTGAACCGGCGACCACTCGGTTATGAGCCGAGCGCTCTAACCGGACTAAGCTACAGGCCCAAGAAACGTTTATTTTGGACGCCGCCAACAGGGCTCGAACCTGTGACGATCTGGTTAACAGCCAGACACTCTACCAACTGAGTTATGGCGGCTCGAACCCTGCCTTTTCGGGCAATCCATTTAAGCCTTTTGATCAGAGGGGTACCTCATGCGCGTTCTCAGAAAGAGCCTCCGCGGCCTGGAGGGGGAGATCGGCCTCGTTCCCGAGTCGATCGACGACCTCTGGCACCTCAAATACCTGATAGCTCCCGGAGACCTCGTCTTCGCCCTCACCCACCGGAAGGCGACCGCATCCACCGATAAGCTCCGGCCCGAGAAGCTCGAACGAAGGCCCGTGAGGCTCGGGATAAGGGCGGAGTCGGTGGAGTTTCACACCTCCTCCAACTGGCTCCGGGTCCACGGGTTGATCGAGGTGGGGCCGGAGGTCGCGTCCTACCATACCCTCAACCTGGAGCCGGGAGCCGACGTCTCCATCGTCAAGACTTGGCGCCCCGACGAGCTCGACCGGATCCGGGAGGCCGTCGCCGAGTCGAAGAGGCCGAAGGTGGTGATCTGCCTCATAGAGGAGGGGGAAGCGGCGATCGGGGTCCTCCGGCAGTTCGGGGTCGAGACCGCCTCAGAGATCAAGATGGGCGGGGGGAAGGGGATGGGAGGAAAAGGGGGCGACCGAAGATCCGAGTTCCTCGATGAGGTGGGAAAGGAGGCGGCCAGGGTTGCCGCCACCGACTCGAAGGTGATCCTGGCGGGGCCGGGCTTCACCAAGGAGGACCTCAAAAAGAGGATCGACGCCTCCCACCCGGACCTGGCCCCCCGGATCATCCTCTATGACGCCACCGCCATGGGAGTCTCCGGCTTCCAGGAGGTCCTCCGCCGGGGCGCCATCGACAAGATTCTGGAGGATAGCAGGCTCGCCCTGGAGACGACGCTGATGGAGGACCTCCTCCGAGAGATCGCCACCGACGGCCGGGCGGCCTATGGACCCGCCGAGGTGACGGCGGCGGCGTCCCAGGGAGCGGTCGAGACCCTGATGGTGGCAGATCAGCTCGTCCGAAGCGCCGAGGTGGAGGAGCTGATGAGGTCCGTCTCCGAGGCCAGGGGTAGGGTCGTCATATTCAGCTCGGAGTTTGAGCCTGGAAAGAGGCTCTCGGCCCTGGGGGGCCTGGCAGCGATAACGAGGTACAAGCTCGGCCGGTGACGGGATAAAGCCGACGGAGCTGGATACGTTCTTATATACCGTAAGATCCCGATACCGGTACCATGATCTCATGCGACAGGTGCTCGCAACGGGCGGTCATATTTCAGAAGTACTCGGGACGGCACCTCTGCTCCCGTCACTTCCAGGAGGACGTCCACCGGAGGGTGAGGGAGGTCCTCCGGACATACAGGATCTTCGGAAAATCCTGCAGGATAGCGGTGGCGGTATCCGGCGGCAAAGACAGCTCTTCCCTCCTCTCGATCCTCCACCACCTCTTCTCATACAGAGAAGACGTGGAGCTCTTGGCGGTATCCGTCGACGAGGGGATCGAAGGGTACAGGGCTAAGACCCTGGCGGCGGCGGCATCGGTCGCTGAAGAGCTGGGGGTCGAACACGTAGTCGTGAGCCACCAGGACGAGTTCGGCGTCACCACAGACCGTCTCGCCTCCGGGGACCACCCCCAGGGTCCCTGCAGCTTCTGCGGCGTCCTCCGGAAGGGGCTCCTCAACAAAACCGCCCGAGACCTGGGGGCCGACGCCGTCGCCACCGGCCACAACCTCGACGACGAGGCCCAGACGGTGATGCTCAACTACCTCAAAGGGGACGTAGACCGGCTATACAGGCTCAGGCCGAAGAGGGCTATAGCGGGGATGGTCCCTAGGATCAAGCCCCTATCCCGGATCCCCGAGAAGGAGATGGGCCTTTACGCCATAGTCCAACACATCCCCTTCGAGACGGCGGCCTGCCCCTACATAGCCAGGGCCATGAGGCAGGAGGTGAAGGACGTCTTGAACGACCTGGAGGCAAACCACCCGGGGACGAAGTACTCCATCATGAGGGGTTTTGAGAAGATCCTCGACCTCCAGCCCCCCGGATCCTACGAAGCCGTCCCATGCGAGAGGTGCGGCGAGCCCTCCAGCGACGGAGTCTGCGCCAGCTGCAGGCTCCTGGAACGGGTGAGGGGAGAGGAAAGTCTTTAAATGTTGAAGAGGGAGGGTGAGGCGGGCCTCGGTGGCTCAGCTGGCTAGAGCGAGTGACTTGTAATCACTAGGTCGCGTGTTCGAATCACGCCCGGGGCTTAAATAAGGTTCTATATATTCCGGAGGGAATACGTGCGTCTATTATTCTTCCTGCTCTTCTCGATGGTGGCGGCGGCATCGGCCGCTTTCGACCCCCTCGCCCTCAACTTCACAGGCGACCTCGACGAGCTGGAGGCGCTCCTGGCGGGCGCTGGGATCGGCGTTGTTAACCGATCGGCAGGAGACGGCATCTTCAATGATACCGGGGCAGACGCCGAGACTGAGCCGCCCTTCTACCATCTCATGAGAGGCGAGAGCATATTCCACGACTTCCAGAACCTGACAGCCCCGAGGGATCCGGCCCCCTTCAGCGTCGAAGCCCTGATGAACAAGTCATTCTTCGAGACCCTCCTCAGGGACTGGTGGTGAGGCGAACCCTTGCGAATGGGCCATCGCCCCCGTATCGCGGGGGCGACGACGGCGGACGAGCGTGAGGGGAGACGGGAAGGAGGAGGAAAGGAAAACTATAATCCTTTTCAGATCGGATGGGGATGATCTATGAGGGACTTGGCCAAAGAGATCTTGGAGGTTTTGGAGGAGAACGCCAGGGCCACCCCCGGGGAGATCGCGACCCTGGTAGGCCTTTCAGAGGAGGAGGTCGGTGGAGAGATCAAACGCCTGGAGGATGCGGGGGTCATAAGGAAGTACATGACCATGATCAACTGGGAGAAGATAGATGACGGGTACGTCTACGCCATCGTCGAGCTGAAGGTCTCCCTCCATCGGGACAAGGGTTACGACGCCATCGCCGAGAGGATCTCCCGGTTCTCAGAGGTCCAGTCGGTGAGGCTGATATCCGGGGACCACGACATATCCTTCACCGTCAGGGGAAAGTCGATGAAGGACGTCGCCTTCTTCGTCACCGAGAAGATAGCAACCCTGGAGGGGGTGGAGTCGACCTGCACCCACTTCGTCCTCAAGAGCTACAAGGAGCATGGGGTCATACTATACGATAGGGCCCAGCCGAAACGACTGGTGGTCACTGCATGACCAACGGCGATATCGGCGCGGGGAAGAAGAGGCTCGCGATGGAGAAGCCTGCCCTCTGGCGCCCCGACTCCCACCTATCGACGACGGTGAGGGATATGCCCCCTTCGGGGATCAGAAAGTTCTTCGACATCGTGGTGGGGATGGAGGACGTCATCAGCCTGGGGGTCGGAGAGCCTGACTTTCCGACCCCCTGGCACATCCGGGAGGCGTGCATCTACTCCCTCGAAGGCGGCCACACATCCTACACCTCAAATAAGGGGCTCATCGAGCTGAGGGAGATCTTGGCCGAGTCGGCGAAAGAGGATCTGGGCCTCGACTACGACCCCGAAGAGGAGGTCCTGATCACCACCGGCGTCTCCGAGGCCGTCGACCTCGCCTTTCGGGCGACTTTGAACCCCGGCGACGAGGTGATCGTCCCCCAGCCCTGCTACGTCGCCTACGTCCCCGACGTCCTCCTGGCGGGAGGCGTCCCCCGGCCTGTGGCTACGAGGCTCTCCGAGGAGTTCAAGCTGCGCCCCGAAGATTTCCGGGACGAAATAAACGATAGGACGAAGGCCCTGGTCCTCAGCTACCCCAACAACCCCACAGGAGCCGTAATGACCCGAGAGGACCTGGAGGAGATCGCCGACCTGGTGGCAGAAAAAGACCTTTTGGTCATATCCGACGAGGTCTATGACAAGCTCACCTACGATGGAAAGCACACCAGCTTCGCCCAGCTGGAGGGGATGCAAGAGAGGACGGTCCTTCTGAACGGCCTCTCCAAGTCCTGCGCCATGACGGGGTGGAGAGTAGGCTACGCCCTCGGCGACCCCGCCATCGTCGGGGCGATGACCAAGGTCCACCAGTACACGATGCTCTGTGCACCCACCATGGCCCAGGTGGCGGCGATCGAGGCGCTCCGGCGGGGCGAAGCCGAGGTCATGGCTATGAAGCGGGAGTACGATCGGAGGCGTCGGCTCTTCATCTCGGAGCTGGAGAGGCTCGGCCTCCCATGCTTCGAGCCGAAGGGGGCATTCTATGCCTTCCCCTCCATCGTGGGGACGGGCCTCTCCTCCGAGGAGTTCGCAGAGCAGCTCTTAAAAGAGCAGAAAGTGGCGGCAGTCCCCGGAAACGCCTTCGGCGAGAGCGGCGAGGGGTTCATCCGATGCTCATATGCGACTTCGAGAGAGGAGATCCTGGAGGCGGTCGACAGGATCGAGCGGTTCCTCGCGGACCTCGCAGCATAAGAGCGGGTTGCGACGGAGATAAAAAGTGTTTAATACCTACTTTCCGTTTCGACCTCTCGATGCTCAAGTCCCGTCTGGTGGACGGAAAGAAGATGGATAGGCGGCTCGCGGTGCTCGCCCGCCTCGGCATATCCCCCAACGGCTGGACAGCCCTCGCCCTGGCGGTCGCCGTCGGCGGCTTCTTAGCCCTCTGGAGAGGCGAGCTCCTTGCCGGCTTCCTTCTATTCCTGATATCAGGAGCCCTCGACATCGTCGACGGGGCGGTGGCGAGGGCGACTGGGAGGGCCTCGGCGGCTGGGGCCTTCCTCGACGGCGTCCTGGACAGGTACGTCGAGGCGCTCCTGATCCTCGGCCTCCTCTTCTACCTCGGCCCCGGCGCGGAATTTCTCATCCCCGTCGGCGCCTGGATCGCGATCCTCATCTTCGGGGCGGTCATGACCACCTTCGTCCGGGCCTACGCCGACCACAGGGGGCTGGTCAAAGACCAGGAGGTTCTGGCGAAGAAGATGGGAGGAGTCCTCGAGAGGGCCGAGAGGCTGATGCTCATCTACGTCGGGATGGTGGGTGCCCTCCTCTTCGGCGACGGCTGGCTTTTGGGCGCGATAGTCCTCGCCGCCGTCCTCTCAAACCTCACCGCCGCCCAGAGGATACATCTCGCCATCAAGTACGGCGGACGGATCTGACGCCATATTTAAGACGGGTAAAAGCGGGAGAGCGGGGGCGAAGGTCGCTCAACCTTGGAGCCCCCTTCTGTCTAAATGGGCAGAGTTTCGGCATGGACTTCTTGCGGTGGAGGTCAGGATTTCGCTTCCTGGCGCGGCGTTACGTCCCATGATCATATTTAGTAATAAGCTTTTCAGTATAATTGCTACAAGACGGGGCTGAGGTGGGTCGGGATGGACGAGAGATCCGAAGGGTTGGTGTCATATCGAGGATGGGCGTTCTACCTTTTCGAGGTATAGCAGGCCCGTAGGCGTGGATCTGAAGCCGCTGCCGCAAGGTTCCACCACCAGGGCCTTCACCAGCATCGCAAGGTGGAAGGCCGCCCGCCGTTCATCGATCCCGAACCTCTCGGCGACCACCTCCGTCGAGGCGACCCCGGAGCCGATGAACTTCAAAATATCCCTCCGCACCCTCAGCTGGAGGACCTCCAGGGCTAACCTGTGCCCCTCCGCAGACTCCCACCACTCCGGCGCACCCCCTCCGCTCCCAGGAAGATCGGCCCCGGTTTGGCCACCTGATACGCATCCTGATATATCCCCTGGACTCATCTCTTCTGCAACCACGTTGAGATCTTTGCCGTTCCTGGGCTAAAAGCTCACCGCCAAATAACAGGTCGCGTACCCAGATTACTGAATAGCGCTAACGGGTGACGTAATGGCTGTTTGGCGGAAAATAAGTCCCTTGAATTCGATTCGAGTGGCGATTTTCAGTAGAGCGAGTACGCGACCAAATAACAAAAGACCCCGGAAGGATGAGGCAATTTTGAAATATGTTGAGATTCTAAGATGGCAGGCGAGATGCTGGCGAGGCGTTGCAGAGACCTGAGCCCTTCCATCGCGATCCGGACCGACCTGCTGCCCGGCGACATAGGGATGGTGGTCCACCTCCATGGAGCCATCTATGCCCAGGAGCAGGGGTGGGACTCCACCTTCGATGCCTACGTTGCGGGGCCGATCGCCAAGTTCGTCAGGTCTCGATCCCATCGGGACCGGATCTGGATCGTCGAATTGGAGGCCGGCGAAGTTGGAGGAGGAACCTCGAAGCGGATCGTGGGGTCCGTCGCCATCGTCAAGGTCTCCGAGACCGAAGCCCAGCTGAGGTGGCTCCTTCTGGACCCGGTGGCGAGGGGGCTCGGCCTGGGCAGGAAGCTCGCGGAAGAGGCGGTGGAGTTCTCCAAGTCCGCTGGGTACTCCTCCATATTCCTATGGACCGTCCGGGGTCTGGAGGCGGCGACGGGCCTCTACGAGTCCCTGGGATTTGAGGAGAAGGAGGAGAAGACCTCCGAGATCTGGGGGAGGACCATCACCGAGGTGAGGTACGACCTCAGACTTTGAGATGGTGAGATCGAAATTGAGATCATAATTGAAATCGGAGACAAAGATGGAAAAAGCGATGGCAGGGAGATGCTGATCGATGA
>JANKMW010000065.1:5643-10024 GCA_024649985.1 Methanothrix sp. | reverse complement strand
CGGGGTTCATCGCCGTCATAGCCGCAAGGCCGGTCCTCGACGAGATCAAGGAGAAGAGGATGAAGATCGGCGACAGGCTACTGGTACTGCGGGAGTACTCGGCGACGAACATCGAGGAGGCGATCGTCGCCGCCGTCCGGGCCGAGAGGGACGGGGCAGCGGCCCTCGTCTGCGCTCCCATCGTCAGCCCGACGGTGGAGAAGCTCCTATCGATACCCGTCGCCACCATAATCCCGAGGGAGAGCCTCGTCCGGGCGATCGAGGTGGCGGCGAGGAAGATCGAGTGAGGGCCTTGCGATCGAGGATGAAGCGGATAGGGCAGAAGAGCCGCAAGATCCGGAAAGACTTTTATCATTGGGGTGAATAACAAAACCCTACTGAAGGGTATAAGTGGGGTTTGTTTATGAGAACGGTCGTCATATTATCAATTCTGGCGCTTCTCGCCGGAGCAACAGCTGCGTCTGGTGCAGAGCCCATGAGCGTCGGCGGAGATTTCGGAATGGCTTGGCTTGAGAACCTGCCATACCAGCCCACCACAACTGATGACGGTAGCGGCCTCTGGAGCTGGGGTGGCGTCCCCAGGGGCAGAGAGGTGGTAAACGACACCCTGGAGCTGGTGGAGGCGGGTGCGAATGAAACGGCCCTTTCCGGCCTCACGTGGCTGGGATCAGAGCCCTTCGGCCCCCCGTCTCAGCTAAATTATCCGAAGACATCTCCGGATTTCATGTACCCCTTCTACTCAGATGATCCGTGGATCCTCGCCCAGCACTACGGCAGGGTGATCAGAACGAACCTCGACGATCTGCCGAAAAGCATCAGAGATACGATAAAACCGGAATATCTTCAGAGATAGCTATAATGACCCTTGAGAGAACGGGTCTTGACGACCTCCTCTCTATGCTCAAGGAGGTCCACCCCGACCTTTCGCCCATCTCTGCGAGGGACGTGGTCGTCGCCGACTGGGTGAGGCTGAAGTGCAGGTACGGGTGCAAGGCGTACGGAAAGCACCTGGGGTGTCCCCCCTACTCGCCTACGCCGGAGGAGACGAGAAAGATCCTATCGGAGTACAGAGTCGGGATCATCGCGAGGTTCGAGGCCTCACCAGACCCCGAGGTCGCGCCCCAACACCTCCACCACCACCTCTGGGAGTCGATCAACAGGGTTCACGAGATGATATTCCAGCTGGAGAGGAGGGCTTTCCTCGCCGGCTACTATAAGGCCTTCGGGTTCAACGCCCTCCCATGCACCTTCTGCGCCACCTGCATCCCCGAGGAGAAGGAGATGGCCGACCCCCTCGACGCCCGGAACTGCAGGCACAAAGAGAAGGTGAGGCCCTCGATGGAGGCCTGCGGCATAGACGTCTTCAAGACCCTCGAAGTGGCGGGGCTCGGTCTCTCCGTCCTAGACTCCTATTCGGAAGGTTTCGCCCTATTCGGCCTCGTCTTGCTGGATTGAGAGGGCGTCGAGGCGGCTGGTGGGGTCGATGAGACCTTTTGGCTTTCCGGTCCCAAACCAGTTCCCGCCCCGGTATAGATCCGAAGGCTCGGGGCGGGAACGGTAGATCTCCAGGTGGAGCATGGAGACCTGCCCTTCATCCTTCAGCCTCCTGATGTAGGAAGGGGATCCGTCGTCTATCTTCTCGGGGTCGAGGACCGATCCCACTCTGCCCAACCTCTGGCCGGATCTGATCCGGTCGCCCGCTCTGACCTCCACCTCCCCCAGCTCTGCGAACTTGACGAATTGGCCGCCGTCCTCTTCGACGATGACGTAGAAGGTCTCGTTCCAGTATGGTACCACATCTGCCTCCGTGAAGCTTCCCACCTCCGAGACGAGGCCGTCGTCTATGGAGACGACCTCCGATCCGAAGGTTGCGCGGATATCGACGCCACAGTGGCGCCGGTCTCCCCGGTCCTCACCGAATGAGCCGGGCGATCCCGGCGGAGGAACCCGCCGAATCCGGTCCCCGGGGAGGGGCCAAGCTACGGTCTTCTCATCCTTCTTCGGGCCGGATCTGGGCGATCTCTTCAAAGATGCTCACTCAGCTCTGAGATCGATTCGAGGATGAGGTCCGGGATGACGTTGGAGTACTCCTCCAGATCCTCCCTGTACTTTCCCGTCTTTACCAGGATCCCCTTCATCTCAGCGTTCTGGGCCCCCCCAACGTCGGTGTTTATGTCGTCTCCGATCATCGCCGTCTCCTCGGGCAGGGCCCGAAGATCGGCGAGGGCCATCTCGAAGAAGTCTGGGGAGGGCTTTCCCACCACCTCGGCCACGGTCCCGGTGGCGTACTCGAGGGCTGCAACGAAGGGGCCTGCTGAGAGGCAGAGGCCGTCGGCCCCCATCCAGTACCTGTCCTTCTCCAGGGCGACGATCTCCGCCCCGTCCATCACCAGCCGGAAGGCCCTGTTCAGCCGGTCGAAGGTGAAGTCGGTCTCGGCGTCCCCCACCACTACGAAGTCCGCCTCATCCTCGGCGACGGGAACGCCCGCCTCCTCGAAGTCCTTTCGGACGTCCGGCCTTGTGAGGAGGAAGCACCTGTTATCCCTCTCGGACCGGATCCTCTCGACGGCGGCGATGGCCGGGGTGAATATCCGCTCTTCTGGTATTGAAAACCCCATCTCGTCGAGGAACTTTGCGAGGCTCTTCCTGCACTTCGACGTGGTGTTGGAGACGAACCGATACCGGTATCCCATCTCCTCCAGCATGGCCACCGTCTCCCTCGCCCCCTCGATCGGAGTCCTGTCCACGTAGAGGACCCCGTCGAGGTCGATGAGAAAGGCTTTTGAGTCCATCGTTTCATCCCCTCCTTGGCGATGGAGGAGGTACGATCTCTTCGGTTTTAAATTTACCCGATGGGTTCATCGTCGACGAAAATCCTCGAACACGCGGCAGCTCCAGCGATCGTCCAGGGCTGGACCAGAAGATTGCGTCTGGATTATGATGGAGGAACGGACTGAGGTCGCGTACTCGATCTACTGAAAATCGCCACTCGAATCGAATTCAAGGGACGTATTTTCCGCCAAACAGCCATTACGTCACCAGTTAGCGCTATTCAGTAATCTGGGTACGCGACCCGGACTGATATCGCCATTAAAAGAGGCGACTGGAATGACGTAGATGGAACGGACGGTCGGCGCCATCCGCCGAAATGCCGGATCCGAGGATGGATCAGCGGTTCGAGCTGATGGAAGGCTGATGGACGGTCGATGACGAGGGGACCGGAGGGATTCAGGTCATGGACATCAGCTCGATGCGCATCCTGTCAGAATCTTCGGCCTCGGAGTCCGTCTCCTTCTTATCGACCTGATCCTGATCTTCCGGGATGTAGGATAGGTATAGCTTTCGCCTCTTGCCCTGGGTCAGCTTGACGTGAGACGGGTCCTTCTCTGCGGCGCGCTTCATCACGGTTATCACCGTCGTCTTGTTCAGCCCCATCATGTCCACCAGCTCGTTTGTGGTATATCTTCCGGGCCTCTCCTTCAAGAGATCGATCAGGGCGGAGGTGTGGTTCTCCATGGCGTTGCCCTCTCCGACCTTCTGGATCCTGGCGGCGGACGATCTCGTCTGTCTGGCCTTCATCTGGCTTTTGAGATCCGCAACGTCCTTTGAGAGGTGGTCTACCTGGTCGATGAGCCTTCCAAGAAGATCGACGTCTTGCTGCTTCATGCTCAGCATGTTGGATATATTTTCAACGGCCATGATGAGACCGATCATAGCCTGGTTCTCTTCGAGTTCCCGCTCACTCTCGGAAACCTTCATTTTATAAATTTCCAAAAGATCTTCAAACATTAGCTCCGTGCTCCTTATCTCAATCTCAGCGGCCCATCTGATATCTCATCCCCCTATGTTGAGGTATCTAAAAGGCTGCTACGTATCGTGATATGGATCCGTGTATAAATAGTTTATCTTAAAAATTGATCCAGTAAGGCGCGTCTCCTGGGCATCGGACGGCAATTTCATCAATAATTGAGATCATCGCCGGTGGACGACCGCAAATTGGCTTTTGCAGATTTACGATCGGAGATCTTTTCGATGGTCCAGGATCCGGCCCCTCACCAGATCCGGAAGCTCCCTTATGTCGTATATGACCTCGTCCGCCGCCTCCAGTAGCTCCTTAGGTGGGCGGCTATCCTGCTGGACCGTCAGGACCCCCAGGTCTGCGGCCTTCAGAGCGTACCGGTCGTTGAGGCCGTCTCCCACCATGACGACCATGCCGTAATCTCTCTTGAGGTCGGTTACGATCTCCTCCTTCCGTCGTGGCCGTGAGGCCGGATATATCCGCTCCTCGCTTATGCCCCCCCATCCGGTGAGGCTTGAGAGGCTCCGTCTGCTGTCTCCGGAGGCGACGTAGATATCGGCGCCCATCTCCTCCATCTCCTCC
>JANKMW010000065.1:0-5633 GCA_024649985.1 Methanothrix sp. | reverse complement strand
CAGGACCGCCTCCACCTCGGGAAAGGGCCTCCCTCCTGTGCTGACGGAGTGGCTCACCCCACCCGCCTCCACATCGACGATCAGCCCCGAGGTGTAGTAGAACCCCGGACAGCGGGCAGAGACCGCCGCCAGGGTCTCCTGGAGGCTCGCCACCTCCACCTCGGAGTTGAGCAAGAGGCTGCGCGCCTCATCATCAGAGACCGGGGTGCTGGAGCAGCTTATGGTGACGTTCCTCTCCCTCCCCCGGAAGAATTCGGCGAGGGTCGTCTCTGCCGGCGTCTTCATCACCTCCTCCGGATCGAGGTGAGGTATCACCAGGGCCCTGCCCCCCTTCTCCATGACCAGCTCCATGGTGAATATCCCCTCCATCAGGAGGTCTCTTGAGATGTCTTTGGCGACCCGGTACATCTCCAGCATGGTTCCGGCGACGTCGAATATCACCGCTAAGTTCCGGGCCATCGTCACCAGGTTAAATAGATATGAAGATCAACCTATCGGTGGAAACGATCGCCGTTGACAGACTGGCATCGGATTCCGTCCAAAAGAGACCGAAGGGGAGTCTTCCATGAAGAGATATCGAGCCGTAATTCATCTCGCCGAGATCGATAGGGCAAACCTCGCCCTGAACAACGTGGCCAACCTCATCTCTGACCTGGGGGAGGACGAGACGGAGGTGGAGGTCGTCGCCAACTCCGAGGGGGTGAGGGCGCTCCTCGGAGCCGGACCCTTTGCCGAGAGGATAGGAGAGCTGGCCGCGAGGGGGACGAAGTTCGTCGTATGCGCGAGGAGCCTCAGAGCCATGAGGATGGAGAGGGATGAATTCATCGAAGAGGTCGAGGTCGTCCCCAGCGGGACCGGTGAGCTGGTGAAGAGGCAGACCGAAGGCTGGGCTTACGTCAGACCTTAGAACGAGGACCCTTCGATCCGCCTATCCCCCCGCCGGAGGCTTTCGGAGATCGCCTCTTGAATCGTCCCCTGGCTCTCCTCGGGGGTCCTGACGGTGTTGACTAGATAGACGGGGGCCCGGGAGAAGAGGGATACGAAGAAGCCGGACCTAAGCCTCCGCTTGTACTCGCTCTTCACCAGGAGGTGGGGGTTATAGTAGCCGTTCTCCTCCAGGATCGCCAGCGCCTCCTCCGGATCCAGCCTCCTTTTGATCGCCTCATCCTCGGGGTCGCGCTTCAGGATGACGACCCCTGCGAGGGTGGTTAGGGGGAGGATCCGGCCTTTTCCGATGGCGAGGCGGAGGTCGACGACCCCCCTACCCTCGTCGTCGAAGGAGGCCCGATCGATGAGCCCCGAGAACTCCTTCCAGATCTCCGAGAGCTCCGCCCTGATGTAGAAGTTCTTCTCCGAACCGTAGGCTAGGACGTCGTCGCCGTAGATCCGAGCGAAGAACCAGTCATCGGAGACGACCCGGGTCTCGGGCCTTCTCAGGAGGCCATAGGTGTGGGTCGTCTTTCCTGCACCCGACCCTCCCAGGAGGCATATACCCCGCCCCAGCAGGTCGAGGCAGGCTCCGTGAACGGAGTAGATTCCGTGCTGGTCCTCCAGGACGTCCCCTGCGGCGCTGAGGGCGAGGGACTTTATCCATCCGTAGTAGCCGACGTTGACGAGGAAGGCGGTCTTGGACCTGGGATCGTAAAAGATCTCGTCGGCACCGAGATCCGGATCGCAGACGACGTAGAGCCGGGCGTGGGACCTTATGCTCGAGGAGATGAAGTAGAAGTTCTCCTCCCACCGATCTCTCACCTCCGCCGACCCGGTGAGGAGCTTGATGCAGCAGCCGTAGACGTCCGACTTCACCTCGTGGCTGATCTCCCTCGCGTACCTCTCCGCCATGGAGTCCCTCTCCTCCATCGATATGATCTTCACCGAGTATCCCATCTCTCCACCTTAGACCCAATTCATTCTATCCTAAATATATACTTATGGTCTGTCATTCGCCGACGGATTCGTCCTTCTCCCTGATCTCGACCCTCCTTATCTTGCCGCTGATGGTCTTGGGGAGGGCATCGACGAACTCGATGATCCGCGGGTACTTGTAGGGGGCTGTCACCTTCTTGACGTGGTTCTGCAGTTCGATCTTTAGGTCGTCGGAAGGCTTATTGTCAGATGTGAGGACGACCGTCGCCTTCACCACCTGCCCCCTCAGGGGGTCGGCGACCCCCGTGACGGCGCACTCCATCACCGCCGGATGGGAGATGAGGGCGTTCTCCACCTCGAAGGGGCCAACCCGGTAGCCGGAGCTCTTGATCATGTCGTCGGTCCTCCCGATGAACCAGAGGTATCCGTCCTCGTCCATCCAGGCGGTGTCCCCGGTGTGGTAGTAGTCGTCATGCCACGTATTTCTCATCCTCTCGGGGTCGAGGTGGTAGTCTATGAAGAGGCCTGGAGGCTTTCCCCCGTCGGTTCTGATGACGATCTCCCCCTCGTCGCCGACGTCGCAGATCCGGTCGTCTCTGTCGACTAGGACGACGTCGTAGCCGGGCGACGGCTTTCCCATGGAGCCGGGCCTCGGGTCCATCCAGGAGAAGTTGGCTACCGCCACCACCGTCTCCGTCTGGCCGTAACCCTCCATCAGTCGAAGGCCCGTCGCCTCGAAGAACATGTTGTAGACGGTGGGGTTGAGGGGCTCTCCGGCGGTGACGGCGTACTTGAGCCGAGAGAAGTCGTACTTGGTCATATCCCCCTTGATCATGAACCGATAGATCGTCGGCGGGGCGCAGAAGGTGGTGACGCCGAACTTCGTCGCCATCTCCATCATACTTCCGGCGTCGAACCGGTCGTAGTCGTAGGCGAAGACCGCGGAGCCCGCGATCCACTGGCCGTAGATCTGCCCCCAGACGCACTTCGCCCAGCCGGTGTCGGCGACGGTGTAGTGGAGGCCGTCCTCGACGACGTTCTGCCAGAACTGCGCCGTCAGGATGTGGCCCAGGGGGTAGGTGTGGTCGTGCTTCACCATCTTGGGGCTTCCGGTCGTCCCGGAGGTGAAGTAGGCGAGGAGGATGTCGGAGTTCTCCGTCGCCCCGGCGCCGACGGGCCTCTCGAAGACGGGCGAGGAGCTCTCGATCTCCTCCCTGAAGTTCAGCCACCCTTCCCTTTCCCCCTCCCCGGCGAAGGCCCTGACGGGGACCTCTCCAACGATCTTTCTGCAGGCTGCGTCGATCTCGTCGGGGACGCCGTCCTCCTCGATGGAGACGATCATCTTCAATTTTGCCTTATCTATCCGGTATGCGATATCCTTGGCCCTGAGCATATGGGTCGCCGGGATCGCCACGGCGCCGATCTTGTGGAGTCCCACCATAGCTATCCAGAAGTCGTACCTCCCTTTGAGGGTGAGCATCACGGCGTCCCCCTTTCCTACGCCGTGACCTGCAAAGAAGTTGGCAGCCCTGTTGCTCTTCTCCAAAAGATCCCCGAAGGTGATGACCAATTCGTCCCCCCGATCGTTGCACCAGACAAGAGCCCTCTTCTCCGGATCTTCTTGCGCGTAGACGTCCACGACGTCGAAGGCGAAGTTGAAGCTCTCAGGGACGATTATCTTCAAATTCTTTTTAAAATCTTCATAAGACTCAAAAACGGTTCCCGATACGAACCTCGACGATAGTGACGACATATCGAACCTTCCTGGCGCGGGAGCCTCCGCGATAACAGGCGGATGGTGCGGCATCCGGCCCCGCTTCGCCTCCCGATTAGAAGGGGCTTTGATATAAATGATTAATCCTGTATGTGATGCCATATCTCATCACCAACATCTATTTAGACGGCTGAGCCGATCCCTTCGGTCGTGCTCCTCGGCGTACTCTTCTCCGGCGGTAAGGACTCGGTCTACGCATGCAGAAGGGCGATGGAGACCGACTCCGTCTCCTGCCTGATAACCGTCGTATCCCAGAACCCCGATAGCTACATGTTCCACACCCCCAACGTCGTCTGGGCGAAGCTCATCGCAGAGGCGGTCGGCATCCCCCAGCTCACCTGGCCGACGGCAGGAAGAGAAGAGGAGGAGCTCTCCGACCTCTCCGACGCCATCGCCGCCGCCGTCGATGGATACGGGATCGAGGGGGTGGTGACGGGGGCGATAGAGTCGGTCTACCAGGCGGCGCGGGTCCAGAGGATATGCAGAGAGCTGGACCTCTGGTGCTATAACCCCCTCTGGCAGATCGACCAGCTGGAGTACCTCCGCCTCCTCGTCTCGGAGGGGTTTGAGGTGATCATCACCGGGGTCTTCGCCTACCCCCTGGACGAATCCTTCGTCGGCGCCAGGATCGACCTCGACTTGATCGGAGAGCTCGAAGCCCTCCGGGACCGGTACGCCATCAACCCTTCGGGAGAGGGGGGCGAGATCGAGACCTTCGTCCTCGACGGTCCCATCTTTAAAAAGAGGATCGAGATTTTGCGGGCAGAGAAGACCTACGAGAACTACCGGGGCCGATTCTCCATCGGGGAGGCGAGGCTGGTGGAAAAATGATCCTCGTCGTCGACCTCTGCTTCAAGCCCCTCTCGCTATCGAAGTATGAGTTCGTTGATCCCATCGCGGGAATCGCGAAGCGGAAGGGATCCGAATACGAAGTCGTCCACTTTTCCGAGCTGACCGAAAACGGGATCGAAAGGGCGGACCGGATCATCCTCTGCGGCACCGCCCTGAAGGACGGCCTCTACGCCCGGAGGATCGACCTATTCTCCTGGATCAGAGATCTCGATAAGCCCATCCTCGGGATCTGCGCCGGGATGCAGGTTTTGGCCGCCGTCTTCGGAGGCGGGATCGTCCCCCAGCCGAAGATCGGCCTCGACGGCATCGATATCGTGAAGGAGACCGACCTCCTCGGCCCCCCCCGGAGCATCGAGGGCTACCACCTCCATAACTTCGGCGTCACCCTCCCTCCGGGCTTCGACCTGGTGGCGGGGCGGCCCGGGGAGGTGGAGGCCTTCAAAGACGCCGAAAGGGCCGTCTACGGGATCATATTCCACCCCGAGGTGAGGAACCGGTGGATTGTGGAGAAATTTGATGCTCTATAAATGAATAGACTTGGCAGGGCCACCGGGGTGAAACTGAACGCCTCGGATACGATCGTCTCAAGGAGCCGTCTCAGAGATCATCGCCGTCATCGAAGAGGCCACTTCCCTCAGCGGCCGGATCTTCCGCGATGCCGCAGATCAGGGCAGTTTCCCCCCTCTTAAGGAGGCAGACCCGATCCCCGACCTCGGCGATATCCCGGTGGTTGTGGGTGACGATGATGCTCGAGACCTGCTGCTCATGAATAAGCCTTCCCAGCTCCTTGCTCATAATAGGCCGCTTCTTCAGGTCCAGGGCCGAGAGGGGCTCGTACCTGAGTAGGAGGTAATATCTCTCATCAATCTCTGCATTCGTCATCCTCCAGTTCGGTTGCTACGATGAAACGAATAACGTCGAGACTCATACTGAAGGATTAGGTTTGATCATTTCATGAGGGAGCCTCTATCCTCTCCATCTATTTCAGCATGGATCGAAGCCCAACTCATAACACCCTCCGCTCTGCCCGCCATCGCAATCTTTCCCCGCTCCATGAGGCATGCCCTGTCCCCGATGCACGCCACGGGCACTATCTAGAAATCGAGTGATATTCAGCTTTCGGGAACAAAATGCCGTTTTA
>JANKMW010000064.1:8332-10099 GCA_024649985.1 Methanothrix sp. | reverse complement strand
CACCCTGAAGGATGGGAACTTCCCGCTTCGTCCTTTCCGATCCTACAAGTTAAAGGGCGACCGAGACGACGGCGAGGGTCGCGACGATGAGAGATGCAGTCCCCAGGACGTCCATGACGCTGGTTATCATCGGTATCGTCACGTTGTCGGGGTCGAAGCCGACCCTGACGAAGAAGCGGGTGAACGAGTAGGTGACCAGGATCGTGAGGATGGTGGTGAAGAAACCGGCCACAAGACAGATCGTCATGATCTCGGAGAAGCCCAGAGCGTCCATCCCGGAGGCCCTGGATACGGCGTAGCTGAGGAGCCCCAGGGTGGGAAATAGGAAGGCTGATAGGACGAGGGTGCAGCCGAAGTTGATCTTCGTCTCCTCCTCGAGCTTTCTGCCCATCTTGATCATCCCCAGGTGATATGCCGACGTCAGCCTCGATGATAGGATGCCCCCGAGGTTTCCGCCGACGGCGTTGAATACCGGTATCAGCAAGAGGACCGTCGATAAGGCGACGAGCATCTCCTCGTATATCCCCATGAAGAGTCCTGCCACGGTGCTGAAGAGGGTAGCGATGATCAGAATTGGCATCGACTGTCTTACGATCCTCGCCATCAGTTGGTGATTTGAGCCGATGCCGTAAACTACGGAGGCGGTCGATGCAAAGATGAAAAAGAGGGTCGCCCCCATGGTGAGGGGATCGGCGAGGGTCGAGACGAAGATGGCGGTCCCGAAGAGGATGGGTATCGTGATCACGTCCCCTGCGACGGTGATGAAGGGTACGGAGATGTTGTCGGGGTCCCAGCCCTTCCGGAAGCTTTTGTCTATGACCAGGAGGGTGAACCCAAGGAGGATGAGGCCGGAGAATATGCTGCTCAATACGGATATCAGCATCAGCTCGTAGATGCTGAGGGTATCGAGGCCGACGGCGATGCCGAAACCCTTCACCACGAAGGCAAGGACCATCGAGACGGTGAGGACCTGGATCGCGACGCCCGCCACCTGCTGGCGGAGGGGCTCCGACCTCGATAGAGGTGGGGAGATCTCCCCGGTGTGGAGGCTGGTTCCGAGCCTCGCCCCGAAGGTCCCAAAGATCGTCCCTCGCATGTCGATGGCGCCAGGTATCAGAATTATCAGGCCGGGGTAGAGGGCGAGGAGATGTGATAGGTTGGCGAGGGATAAGCCCGCGACCATCGAGGTGACGGCGCAGATCACCAGGGCGAAGAAGCTCTGTTTAACGATCCTGGATATCCTGATCAGATCCGAGGCCAGGCCGCCGTCGTCGAAGTTCAGATCCGCTGGCATGGCCACTAAAAGCGATCGCTCCGAAGCATCCCTGGAGATGAACGGCGCCTCTTCTTTCGCCTCGAACTCGACCATGAGCCGAACCTCGCGAAGGTTTAGGCGGGGGGTCTGGCGGATGGGCCTCTTCTGCCATGCTGACGTCCTCCATCAATTCATCGGGGGCGGCCCGTATCCTCCGACCGCACGTTTCCGGATGGCGATAAAAACCCACATATAGCGGTCTTTCGGATCGGGCCGAGTTGAACGACCAATCATTCGGCGGGGGCGGCTCCCAGAAGCTCCTCCACCGGTTTGGCGCCCCGTTCGGTGATCTTGGCGTTGATTTGACCGACGTCAGCAGATATGTCCCGACCGTGGACGGTCTTCCTCTTCCTCTTCCCCTGCTCGGAAGGGTGGTAGCCGGTACCGCCAGTGATGAGGATCTTCCTCCTCTTGGACCCGGGCAGGTCGCGGCGGAGGGGGAACCCTTCTCG
>JANKMW010000064.1:6965-8322 GCA_024649985.1 Methanothrix sp. | reverse complement strand
GCTTCCGCCGGTGATCTCTATCGAATAGCCGGGCATCCCCACGGCGTCGCCGTCGATGACGTCGCCGATCTTTCGGCCGAGGAACTTGTTGGCGGCGGCGTCCTTCGCCTCCACCTGGTAAGCTTTCCCGCTCTTGGGATCTGAAATAACAACTCTAAAGTCCATTCTTTTTCTCTCCGCAACTGAAACAGGGGCACACTACGCCCCATCAATATATAAAACCTTATCCGGGACCCTAGGGGCTGGTCTATCGTGCCCTTTATCCTTCGGCGGACTTCTGCTGCCTTTCCCTTCCCGTCACGGGCCCCACCTCGGATATCGCCCGGTGGGAGGGTACCTCGTCGAGGTAATCGCCCTCCTTCAGGGGCCTGTCCACCACCACGGCGTAGATCCGATAGATCATCCCCCCATCGACATCGCATCGGGTGGACCAGCGACCGTCGCGGTTCGGCACCACCCTCTTTCTCACCTGGAGCTGGTCGTCGTCGTACCTCACCAGGACGTAGACGTGCCTCTTGGTCCCCAGGAGGCTGTTGGACCGCCCTTCGATGAGACCCCCCCACCGATCCTCTCCGTCCCTGGGGAAGCTGATCTTGACGGACGTTGTGAGCCGCGCCCGCGCCCAGGCGGCGATGCTCCCCGATCCGATGAGAAAAGAGAGGAGGGCGACGACGATGAGAAGCTTCCTGTAGTTCTCCTCCCAGAAGTCGTCCCCTTGAGCCGATGGCGTCGTGACGTTCGCGAGGTAGCTCGCGGGGCCGTCCGCCTCGACGGAAGGGCCATCCCCCGCGGGATCCGAGACGTCCTGGCCGGCCTGCGCCTCTGCCGTCGCGACGGTCGCCGCCCCTCTGGGGGTGAGGGTGACGGCAACGCTCCTGGTGGCATCAGAGAAGTCGACGACGTTGAACCAGTTCCAGTACCCCTGGAGATGGACCTCTACCAGATGGCTCTTGGGCTCCACCGTGGCGAGGAGAGGAGTGACCCCATAGTAGATCCCGTCGATGTAGACCTCGGCCCCAGAAGGGTCGGAGAGGACGGGGACCCTGACGTAGGAGGGGGTTACGTATCCGTCCCGGACCCTCGACCCCCCGGTCCCGTCGAGGGCGACCCTCTCCTCGGGGGCGTCTTGGGAGTATGCCCCCAATCCGGCCTCGGAGGTGGGTGCGGAAGAGGGCGCCTCCCGGATAGGAGAGGCCTGCGCCGACGACGGATCGGCGGCGCTATCCTCCTGCGCCGAGGAGGTCGAACTCCTCTGAGCCTGCTCGATCAGCTCGTCGATGTCGACGGGGCCGTCGCTGGAGTAACCTATCCTGTAGATGGGTCGCGGTCCTGATCCGAGGTTGATGGCGTCGCGACT
>JANKMW010000064.1:0-6955 GCA_024649985.1 Methanothrix sp. | reverse complement strand
TCGAGGCCGTCCGCGACGCCGACAAATACAGGACCGAAGACCGCATAAAGGGCCAAGAGCAAGATCAGAAGGCGAGCTTCGCGAATCAACGTCCCCACATCCGAACCCTATGCACAGAAGATCTTATACTCTATGGTTGGATTCACCGCAGCTCTCTCATCCTGCCGTAATCCTGGAGAGACGAGATGGGCATCGTCGTGATCTCGGCCCCCAGCTCTTCGGCCGCCACCACGGCGTTGACCCCGCCGCAGAGGGCGAGCCCCATCTTCCCGGCGCCGACGGGGCATCCCATATTCGGCTCCCCCGGACCGCTCATCCTCATCAGCCCCCCGATCCCGGCCCCCTTCGCCCGGTCCAGAAGATCCCGGACCTCGTCGACGGCGGCCACCGGGATCTCCCTCAGGTTCGCCAAAATTGAGCCGCTGCCGGTGGTCGCGGCTTCGCTGACCCTGGAGGTCTTCCGGGAGATGAAGACCCTCATGGGATCAAGAGACGAGCCGGCGTAAGCTATCAGGTCTGTGAACTCGGAGAGGTCTCCATCCTTCACCTCCACGAAGCCGGCGAAGGTGGTATTGACGGGGATGCCCCGGGAGAGGAGCATCCCGTCCACGGTGATGCTGCAGACCGTGGAGATGCCCAAAAAGCCCCGGGGGATCGAGACTGTGCCCATCTCCTCCCCCTCATCCTGGATGAGGACCCTTCTGCTGACGGCGAAACCTGCGTCGAATACCCGGATCATCGTCTCCAGGGCCAACTCGTAATCCCTCTTATGCAAGAGGCTCTCGTTTACCACCACCATCTTCCCGTCGGCCTTCCAGTCGGCCTTCCCGCCGGAGTCAGGGTCGAAGCTCGACCGGTACATGTACTCCTCGATCCGGGTGTTGACGAAGCCGATCCTGTCGTCGACGAGGGCATCTGAGAGCTCCCTTCGTCCCAGAGAGGTGAGGGTCCGGCCGCTGTAACCCTCCTTCTTTGTGAACCCCAGCTCGTCCATGATCTTGAGGTTGTATCGGACGGCCCGTTCCCCGACGTCGTAGCCCCTGTTGGAGAGCTCGTCGGAGATCGCCCTCGCTCCGATGGGCTTATCCGACGCGTTTATCACCCTCAGGATCTCGATGAGCCTTCGCTGGCTGGCGTGGGGCTTGGGGAGGAGCTTCATATCAATCTCTTGACCCCTGGCGGGGAAGCGGATATATACCTTATGCGGATAGACCTGCAGGCCGTGGGTGAGGGACGAGGGCGGCCCGGAAGTCCCGTGGGGTAGTGGTCAATCCTGCAGGCCTTTGGAGCCTGGGACGGTGGTTCGAATCCGCCCGGGACTATTTTTCGCCCTCGGACCTCCCGCCAACTCCCGCCAACGGCCTCTCGCGGGGGCGCCGGCCCGAAGGCTGCTGAAGGAGGGCGAAGGCAGGCCAAGGCGACGGCGGAGGAGGAGGAGGAGAAGGAGGCGTACAAAACGTACATATAGGGGGGCCTAGTCTGATGTTGTTGATGGGAGCGCTCCGGTAGTGTAGTCCGGCCAATCATTCCGGCCTTTCGAGCCGAAGACCCGGGTTCAAATCCCGGCCGGAGCATGGTGCCTTTTTTCCTCCGCCACATCTGTGGATTTCAGCGCACTAATTTCAGAGCACCTCCTCGGTCAGGCAGTTATTTGGCCGAAAGACTTATCTCTTTCAATTAGAAGTTTCTTGTCACGGACGTCTGTCTATTTGCTTATGAGAACAGACTGACGAACACGCAGAACAACAGGAGGGAATTCCCATAAAGAGAGAACTAGCGGTGTTGTTGGTCCTCGGCATGGCCCTGGTGGGCATGGCGGGCGCGGCCAACTACATGTACGAGAAAGCGAACATAAAAGGGGTCGGCTACAAGAACGTGGAGATCATCATCCAGACCCAGACCGGCCTGGACGGAAACAAGCTGGTGGAGAAGGAGTCCGGCAGCGGTAACGTCATCACCCAGAGGATGGAGCTGGAGGCCCAGAGGGACCCATTCAACGTTGACCCCACTGGGAGGATTGGAGAAGAGACATGGGAGAATACTAAGTGGATTGCCCAAAACCCGGGCGGTGAAGAACGTTCTGTAACGATCAAGCCTGGTGAAGATCTGCAAGCTGCAATTACCGCAAAATACGGTGATGGCGATGCAGCTAACTATGAACGCACTGGTACTACAACCGTATATGACACCTGCTGCCCCGACTATATCAACTTCACCAAGGAGGCCGAGTTCGAGTACATGCCTGTGAGCTACCAGACCGGCACCTACGACCAGAAGTGGATCGAGAAGCTCTGCGTCCAGAACTACTACATCGGAGCGGTAGTCGTCGAGATGTACACCCACGCCGAGCACCTCCAGAAGAACACCGAGGTCAAGACAAGAAAGCACTGCTGCGAAGATCCGAAAGAATATAACGACGTGCCCACTGCAGCAGGCGAGTGCGGATGCTGCTCTGGAGCCCTTGAGGCGAACTTCAACTCCAACGTCATCGGTGTAGCTCACCTCGGATGGCTCTCCAAGGACCCCAAGGCCAACTCCAAGGGCAGGCACGACGAGTACGGCCGGTCCGTTGAGGACCTCACGGGCGTCTTCTCCATCGAGAAGTTCATCCAGCTCTGGGGCAACGACACCTGCGGTGCCGTATCCGTAGACTGGCTCCCCTGCATCTGAGCGTAACATCTTGGGATTCGGATGCGCATCGCATCTGAATCAACCCCGCTTTTTTTATTTGCCATTTCCTTTGGGCCGTCTCCGGACCAAAACACTGAAATATGAGCCCTGTATTAAATAGATAAAGAGTTCGTCTCGCTGAAAAGAGAGACAAACGACTTAAACTCAGAAAAGGAAGGGGGTGTAAGTAAATGAAGGGAGTATTAGCAATATTGGTAGCTCTAGCATTGGCTTGCGTACCTGCAGTGGCCAACCCGCCACTCGAGGAGCCAACTCAGTACCAGCAGTTTTGTGAGCGCCAACTGGTCAGCGGGACCGGTTACATCGACGTGGCCACCTCCATCGTCGACAAGAGGATAGCCCTTGAGTACTACGACATGATGACAGGTGACGGCACCATCGAGATGGACGCCGTCCACGTCTACTCGCAGGAACCGAACCGTCTTATAAGAAAGGTGCCCAACTACGCCTATGATTGGGAGGACCCCGACAACAAGACCAACGCGACCAGAGACGCGAAGTTGAACTTCTATGAGAACACCAAGATGACCTACGACGCGAAGAACGCGCCCCTCCAGGGCGGCAAGTTCGTCAACTCCAAGGCCTTCTACGGTGGCATAGGTGCCAACATCCAGGAGATGTTCAGCGTCAACCAGATGGAGAAGGACCAGACGGTCTTCTTCGGCTCCACCAACAACTCGACCATCACCCACACCGTCGGGCTTAGCACTCTGAACAGCTTCAACGGTACCTGGGGGACCGACTCCAGCATGCACAAGATCTTCTACAAGGACATAAAGAGCCATGAGCTCTTCAGCGGCGAGTTCGAGGTCCAGAAGGAGATCAAGTTCCACGAGAACCCGGTGCCTGAAGACAAGTTCTTTAGACCATGCGCGGGAGTAGACTGCTAAACGGCAGTCTATCCTCTTTTCTTATTTTCGCGACATAAGAAGGGTCGAACGCCGATTCGGACGGGGCGCCTTCGTCGCAAAGAACTCGTCATGGGGGTTAAAGAGTGAGAAAATATCTGATGATCCTGCTGATCCTGCTCCTTCTCGCGGCCCAAACCGCCTCTGCCACCGTAGAAGAGACGAGGCTGGGACCGGAGTCGACTTGGAGCCAGCAGCCCACCCCGCAGTCCACCGCCCCAGGGTCGGTCTGGCCCTCGGTGCCGCCGGCAACGGGCGAGCTGCGGGTTTCAGTCGACCTCGTCGGCCCGAAGTCCGGACAGGCGCCCACTTACTCCACACCAGGAAAGGCGCTGGAGTACATCGTCACCGTGGAAAATCTGGGATGCTCAGAAGTCGATGCAAAGCTCACGGTGAACCCCAAGAGCTGCAGACCAGGATGGTTCGGATGGGACGAGACGGTCCTCACCATTCCACCTGGAGGCATCGGAACTGAGCAGCTCCTGGTGACGCCGGCTATGACCGCCTCTCCAGGATCTTACGAATTCGCGGTCGTGGCCACGGCCGCCAACTCCAAGTCCGGATCTGACGAGGCCGGGTTCAAGCTTCAGGACTACGACTACGTCTCAGAGACCTCCATCAGCGGGACCGGCCAGTTCACCATGAACAAAGACGTCAGGTCCATGAACACCGGGGTCAAGTCGAACAAAGACGTATACTTCAGCGGCAGCGTGGACACTTTGATGAAGAACGAGTACCTGGTGGAGAGGGCTAAGGGCTCAAACCCCAACTTTCAGGGGTTCGACGCTGTGGAGAACTACGTAGCAGATAACCCCGGCGACGCCCTGATGGGAACCGAGGTTGTCAAAAGCTCCCTCGTCTTCGGTGGGGTCGGCGCCAAAGTCCAGGAGAGCTACAACCTCCAGGGAATGGAGTACGAGGTCCAGAAGATCGACCTCCACCACACCGGACCCGACAGGAGGGCTGAGTTCCAGACCGTCGACAACTTCACCGGATATTTGGCCATCGACGCCAGGCAGTCGATACCGGGCCAGAGGTCCACCAGAGAGCGCGAAGAGTTCCTGGGGGCCTTCGAGATCCAGAGAAGGCTGATATTCAAGGACGAACCGGGCCCCGCCTTCAGCTGCCTTGACGGCTCATGCTTCAACTTCGCCGAGAGGTTCAACGCCCTCTCGCGTTGGGCATGAGCACGTATTTTATTTTTATTATAAAAGTAGCGCCGAGGGAGGGATTCGAACCCTCGAGTCCCGAAGGGACACAGGTTTAGCAAACCTGCGCCATACCAGGCTTGGCTACCTCGACCTGGCCTCCCCTTGATCCTCTCGATATTTAAATTCTACGTCGGGGGCGGCCCATTTTCCCATCGGCCGAGGGATTCCTCACATCGTTTCAGAATCATCGGCTTCTCCATGGGGAGATCCGTCTCCGGCTTTGGGACCCCCTACACAACGGAGAAGATCTTTGCTGGTTATTATCCCCACAAGAGCGCCACATTCGACGACCGGGAGCCTCCTTATGTGGTGCTCCAGCATCATCTCGGCCGCCTTCCTGGTGGTGGCGTTGGGGCCGATGGTTACCAGAGGCGCCGGGGTCATTATCTCCCAGATCATCACGTCTCTGGGATCGATCCCTTTGGCGAAGACCTGCTTGAACATCCCCCGGGTTGTGACGATCCCCACCACCTGCTTCAGGAGACCGCCCTCTACCACGAGGACACTTCCCTTGTTCTCCCGAACCATCATCTGTATAGCCTCGAAGACGGTGGTCTCTATCCCCACCGAGAGGATCGGGTAAGTCATCAGATCCCGGACTTTCATAGAATCACCTGGGGTGCAGGAGCAGCGGAAACCCCGGTCTTCAGGCCGGGGAGGAGCGTGCCCCGCCCGTTGTATCGAAAACTATATATCAACTGAACCATTTCTTCAGTACAATGCTTAAAACCTTGATGGTTAAACTCGATCCGACCGACGAGCAGTATCAGATGCTCTTGGAGACGATGCACCGCTTTAATGAAGCGTGCAACTATATCGCAGGAGTAGCGTTCGCGATCGGTAAGGCCAACAAGGTCGAAGTCCACAAAGCGGTCTACTACGACGTTCGAGAGAGGTTTGATCTCTCGGCCCAACTTACCGTCCGGGCCATCTCCAAGGTTGTTGAAGCCTATAAGAGAGATAAGTCCATCAAACCAGAATTTCGGTCGGACGGTACGATTGTCTATGATCAACGCATCCTCACCTGGAAAGGGCTGGAGGCCGTTTCGCTGACGACTCTCCAAGGCAGGCAGCTTATCCCTACCAAGATCGGGGATTACCAGAAAGCCAGGATGGATCGTGTCAGGGGTCAGGTTGACCTTATAATTGTCAAAGGTGTCTTCTACCTTTGTCCGGTAGTCGAGGTAGCCGAGGAGTCCCCCTACGATCCAAAAGGCTCTCTTGGAGTTGATCTGGGAATCAAGTATCTTGCGGTTGATTCTGATGGAGAGATACATTCTGGCGAACAGATCAATCAGACTCGAGACCAGCTCGATTCTCTGAAATCCAGACTTCAGAGCAGAGGCACAAAGTCGGCTAAGAGGCATCTGAAGAGACTTTCCGGTAGAATGGCCCGGTTTTCCAGAGATGTCAACCATTGCATCTCCAAGAAGATAGTTGCGAAAGCCAAAGACACCTGTAGATCGGTCGCTCTTGAAGATCTTGAGGGCATACGGTCCAGGGCAACGGTTCGAAAAGCTCAGCGTCGCAGCTTGCATTCCTGGAGTTTCTACCAGCTCAGGCAGTTCGTTCAGTACAAGGCACTTGAAGCGGGCGTACCGGTCGTCCTTGTCGATCCGAGAAACACGTCCCTGACCTGCCCCTCGTGCGGCCACGTCTCTAAGTCCAACCGACCAACGAGAGACGAGTTCAGATGTAAGTCGTGCGGCTTCGCTGGGCCTGCCGACCACATCGCTGCGATAAATATCGCATTTAGGGCTGCTGTCAACCAGCCTATTGTAGCGGGGAAACATCTTAACTCAGTTACAAGCTCTGGTCTTTAGGCCGGAGAAGTTGACGAGGGCTCCCAACCTTCCACCAAAGTCGAATTTCTTTTGCAGCTTATATTAAACTTGTTGAGGGAGGGCTGCCTCGGGATTGATAGGGGGGACGGCGGCGAGGGCTTAGTCCCGTGTGCCGGGACGGATCCTCCCCTCTTTGAGGGGATGGACCCGTTACACCGGATCGACCGCATCCCTCCTGCAGACCTGAGATCGGGACCTAGTTCATCTCTGAGGCCAGAGGCGGTCCCATCTCACCTCCAGCCCTACGGCGGGCTGGTCGAGGCCGAAGCTCCGGAGAACCTGAGGGTGGAACTCGCCGAAG
>JANKMW010000063.1 GCA_024649985.1 Methanothrix sp. | reverse complement strand
CGCCATCTCCCCCACCAGGCTTTTGCCGGTGGCGGTGGCCGAGACGACCAGGAGGTTTCTTCCTTCCAATAGGCCCCCCGCCACCGCTTTCGCCTGGACCGGGAGGAGGGTCTTTGTCCTATTCAATAGAAAGCTCTTGAACTGTGCTGGGAGGTCGAGGGCCTTCACCGGCATCGGGTCCTCATCCTTCTCCGCCGGGATCTCGTCGAACTTCGTCAGCGCCGAGTCGATCCTATCGAGGGCCAGGAGGGAGAGGACGTCGTCGAGGTTTCTCCTCTTGAAGAGGACCCTCGCCAGGTGGAGCTTCGCCGCCCGCCCTAGATGCCTGAAATCCGCTTCTCGTTTCAGCTCCTCTGTGGCACATCTCTCGCAGATCAGCCCCCCCTTGAATCTGACCGCCCCCTTGTCCAGGGGTGTGAACTTCCTCTTCTCCGAGAGGCAGAGCTGGCAGATGGAGACCTTCCTAAAAGAGAGCTGATACCCTTCGAGGAACTCGACGAACTCCTCTTCCATGGCGGGGTCGCCCCTGGCGACGTATATGGCGTCGGCCTTTCGGAGGAGCCTGATGAGGTCTTCGGGCTGGAGGTACTTCTCGTCGCCGTCCTTCTTCACCAGAAACTTCCTGGGCCGAGGGCCCTTGGGGGTATCCTTGAGCCGGAGATGCCCTTCAAAGAGCGTCTCCGCCCCCCGGAGGGGGAGGATGAGAACTCGTCCCTTCTCCGCCCTCGCCAGGACCTGGATCTGCATCTCCTCCAGGTCAGGAGGCGGTGAGGTCGACGAGCTCGTACTTCAGCCCCTCGGCCTCGAGCCTCCCCATGAGGTTTGGGACCTGTTCGTCGACGCAGACGATCACCGAAGAGACGCCGTGGAAGGCGGACTCCACCGCCGACTCCTTCGCCCCGAAGAAGACGTCCGGCTCCCGACCGACCTTCTTCAGGGCGACGAGAGGCTCTATCCCCAGGGCCCCCACCATCTTCCCCTCCCCGACGATCTTCTTGAGGGCTTGAAGGTCCACCTTCCTCGACCCTCCCATCTGGACCCTGGGGACCTTGCAGACGGTGACCGTCCCCTCCTTGAGGCTGATCAACCCCTTGAGGTTTGATACCCCCACGTCCTCTCCGGCGAGGGCGTCGGAGATGGTGACGGCCGTCGCCCCGTCCCCTTCCTTCCGGCCGGCGTAGAGGAGTCCTCCTCTCATCGCGAGAGATACCGTCTGCCCCTCTTCGAGATCCTCGTCGGCGATGGCGGACCAGACCGATACGTGGCTTATGATCTCTTCCATCACAAACCGTGCGTACCGTTTCAGCTCGGCTGCGGACTCCAGCAGCATCTCCACCCCCTCCTTGGTGATCCGGTACCTCATCCTCCCGTCGGATATCACAAGCCCGTCGGCCACCAGGTCCTTGATGTACTCGGAGATCGCCTGGGGGGTGACCCCGAGCCTCTCGGCCACCTCCTTCTGCCGGACGTTCGGCTGGTTTGCGGCTATCTCTACCAGGATCTGAAACCTCGAGCTGTCCCTCTTGCTCTGTAAAACGTCGACCATCTTCTAACCCTCTTCTCTGGAGAGCTCGATCCTCTGTCCCCTGACGGCGAGCCTCTCCGCCCGTTTGGCAGATCCCCTTATGAAGGCCTGGCTGAGATCGAGCTCTCGGGAGAGGTTGGATAGGGAGGTGTTCCCCTTGGCGACGAGCTCCTCGATCCTCTCGGTCCCCTCTCGGATCTCATCATCCGACATGGATGTCAGGTATATCAGCTCGCTCAGGTCCTCCAGGGAGCAGACGAAGTTGGCCTGGACCCTGGAATAGCTGGAGTGATACTCCTTCTCCGGACTTTCGCCGGGCTTCGGCATCTTCCACTTCGTCTCGATCAGCCCGCTCTTCTTCAGAAGCACCAGGCTCCTTTGAACCCCTCTCTCGTCGCCCAGGAGCCCGACGAGATCCTTTTCTGTACGCCAATCAGAGCAGAGCTCTTCAAAGACCCTTTTGTGAACTTCTGAACCGAAAGCCAGGAGCAGAGGAACAAGATCGGAGGGATCGTTGATGATCCGAGTTCTCTTTCCCATCGCACTAAACCTCATCGGCCAATTGGCGCTCAAATTTGATAAATCTTTTGAAGAATCCATCGCCGCCGCCGGAGCGGAGGGGAGGGAATCTGGGGCCCTCAGAGGATCCCAGGCCGAGGGAGAAGGGGCCACGGGTATCATGTTGCCGCCCAAGGTTTTTTCCATATCCTCCCGGGCGGCCGTCCTGCTTCGCCCCTTCCGCCCGCATCAGACCAGCCGTGTCGTCTCCAGGTTCATGGGCGCCATCGTCGGTATCCTGTACTTCTTGTAGATGGAGCTGGCGAGGTCGAGGCAGTTGCTCTCGTCGCCGTGGTTTGTTATCACCCTCGAAGGCTTTGGGTAGACCCTTCTGACGTAATCCATAAGCTGGTTGCGGTCGGAGTGGCCGGAGAACCCGTCAACGGTGACCACCTCCAGGTTGACCTTGACGGTCTGGGTCTTCCCGCCGGAGGATAGGGGGATCTCGCTCCACCCCTTCTGGATCCGGCGCCCCAGAGTTCCTTCGGCCTGGTATCCTACGATGACGAGGGTGTTCTTCTCGCCGGGACCCAGCCCCTTCAGATACTCCAGGATCGGGCCGCCGTTCATCATTCCGCTCGTCGCCAGGATGACGGAGGGGTCGCCCTCCATGATGCTGGCCCTGTGATTTGCGCTCTCCACCTGGACGAAGCATTCCGAGAGGAAGGGGTTGATCCCCTTATGGAAGATCAGGTCCCGCAGCTCGTTATTCAGGTACTCGGGGTACGACGTGTGGATGGCCGTCGCCTCATAGATCATGCCGTCGAGGTAGACGCTGATCTCGTCGAGGGACTTCTTCCTGATCGCCTCCTCCAGGGCGATCATCACCTCCTGGCTTCTTCCGACGGCAAAGGCCGGGATTATCACCTTTCCGCCCCGTTTTATCGTCTCCCTCACCACCTTCAGAAGCCTCGTCTCCGCCTCTCTCCTCGAGGGCTGGGTGCTGGACGACCCGCCGTAGGTCGCCTCCATCACCAGCGTCTCAAGCCTCGGGAAGGTGTGGACCGCCGGGTCGAAGAGCCTCGTCTTCTCGAACTTGAAGTCTCCTGTAAAGGCGACGTTGTAGAGGCCGTCTCCGACGTGGAAGTGGCAGATGGCAGAGCCGAGGATGTGGCCTGCATTGTGCATGGTGAGCTTGGTATCGGGGGCGATGTCGGTGACGTCGCCGTAGTTGAGGGTGATGGTGTGCTTCAGAGCCTCCCTGATCATCGCCGACTCGTAGGGGATCCTCTTACCCTCCCTTCCGGCTATATCGATGTAGTCGAGCTGGAGGAGGACGAAGAGGTCTCTCGTCGGCTGGGTGCAGTAGATGGGCCCCTCGTAACCGTACTTGTAGAGCATCGGAACGAGCCCTGCGTGGTCGAGGTGGGCGTGGGTGAGGACGACGGCGTCGATCTGGTTCAAGGGGTAGACCTCGGGTATGTAGAGGTAAGGGGTAGCGCTGTCGTCGGAGCCGACGTTCACCCCGCAGTCGACGATGATCTTAGACTCCGGGGTCGAGAGGAGCATGCAGCTTCGCCCCACCTCCCGGCACCCTCCCAGGGTCGATATCCTAACCCACTGGTCTTTCGAGGCGACGTCTCTATGGATCTTCCTTCCGATCGTCTTAAGGATCTCTTTCCTTTCTGACTGGACGGACCGGAGGTAATCTTTTGTGTTGGCGATGGTGGAAGACCTCACAGGAGGGGTCCTCACCACCTTCGGGGTCCAGCCGATGAGCTTGGTGATCTCCCGGAGGGTGGCTCCATGGCGCCCTATGACAAGCCCCGGCTTTTCGGCCTCGATCACCACCTCTCCGGTCTGGCCGTCGAAGTAGTAGTCGGTGAGCCCCGCTTCGGGGGGCACCGCCTGCTGGATCTTCTTCACCGCCCCCTCGGGGTCGGCCAGGACCTTGAGGTCGGGCCTGACTACCACCCTCTTTCTCAGATCTTTTGCGAGGGATCGGACTATCTCACCATCGTCTGCCAGCCTTCGGGGGTCGTCGGTGTATATTACCAGCTCAGGGCCCTCGAATTCGATGCCGGTGACGTTTATGTTCGGAGGCAGTCTACTCTGCACTCTCCGCTTAAGCTCAAGGAGCACTTCCTCAACAGACAATGAAATACACCCAAAAAAAATTTATTAATCAGAGGGCACGGCGGATATTCTCCACAGAGGATTCATCCGCGACCTCATACCCGTCGCCGGTGATCTTTACAACCTGTATGACGTCGCCAGAAGCCGAATCCCTCTTTATGGCGTTGTGGATGGCCCGAATCCCCAGTTTCGCCCCCTCTTCGACGTCCATCTTGGGATCGTATAGCGCCTCCAGGACGCCGTAGGCGGTGGGAGAGCCCGATCCAGTGGCCACGACTTTATGCTCCTCGATCTGGCCGCCCAGGGCGTCCAGGGAGAAGAGCTTTGGCCCCTTCTTGTCCACGCCGCCCAAGAGGAGCTGTACCATGAAGGGGAAGTATCGCCTGGAAGCGAGGACGTTCGATAGAAGGGTGGCGGTCCCCTTGACCGTCATCGGCTCGCCCCTCTGCATGTTGTATAGCCTCGACTCCACCTGGATCATCCTGACGATGGACTGGGCGTCTCCCACCACCCCTGCGGTGGTCAAGCCGACCCTTTCGGCCAGCTGGTATATCTTCTGGGCGGTGGTGCTGGCTATGAAGTGGCCCATGGTGGCCCGGCTCTCTGATGCGAGCACCACACCATCTTTGCAAACGATCCCCACCGTAGTTGTGCCTTTGAAGACCTCGACCATCTAAATACCTCGGATTAAAATCAGAAAACGGACAGATTCTCTTCGCCCACATCACTATATAAAGCTTCCGCGCCCATGGGACCCTTGATATGGAGAAGTGCTGGCGGCAGGCTCCATGGTCCATTAAAAACCATCCTCGAAGTGATGACTATGGGGCCGAAGGCCGTCCTACATCTCGTCGCAACGGCCTTATCGATACGTATCAGCCCACAGGAACGATCCTTAAATATGATCCGATCCTTAAATATGATCCTTAAATATACTATGGTACCTCCAAGTCCGGCAAGTTCGAGATCGACGAGATCGTGGAGAGGAGATCGGCGCCTTTGCACCCCTGGATATACGAATACTACGTGGACCCCATAGTCTACGACTCCGGCTACAACCCGGTGAACACCGTCACCTGGGCCCTCATCCTCGGAGGCATGATCTTCTTGGCCATCAGGTTCTTCCGGAGGCTTGACATAGTCTTGGACGAGCGGTTTGCATTATACACCGCCCCATACATCCTGGCGGGGGCGAGCCTCAGGGTCGTCGAGGACGCTGGTATGGTGGCCGCCCCTGCAAGCTACCTCCTCATAACCCCTTTCATATACTTCCTGGTGGCAGCGGCGGCCCTCTTCTGCCTCGTATTGTCCAGATGGGCGATTGGTGCCGGGCATCTTGCAATCTACGCCGCCGTCGGCCTCGTCTGGACTGCAGCCAACCTCATCGCCCTCTTCACCCGGGGGACTGAAAGCCTCCTGGCCCCGGCGGCGATATTCGCTCTCGGGTCCGCCGCCGCCCTGGCGGTGATGGCGGTGGGGCATCGGCTGAACCTCCGTTTCCTATCGGATCGGCTCCACAGGCTGATCCTATGGGCTCACATGATGGATGCCACATCCACCTACATAGGGGTGGATTGGTTCGGCTACTACGAGAAGCACGTTATACCAAACTTTTTGATCGACCTTTCGGGGACCGCCCTGGTGATGTACCCCCTGAAGCTTTTGATCCTTATCCCCGTCCTCGCTCTCATCGAGGGCGGTCTCCGGGACGATCCGCCCCTCCGGAACCTGACCCTCCTCGCCCTCCTGACCCTGGGGCTCGCTCCTGCTTTGAGAAATACCATCAGGCTGACCCTCGGAATCTGAATGATAACAATTGTTATATAGCCGTCGTAACCGTTCTTCGACCTCATGATGGAAGAGATATCCCGTTTGAAAGAGGATCTGGGGGCTGTCATCCTTGCTCATAACTATCAGCCCGGTCCGGTCCAGGATCTGGCAGACCTGGTGGGAGACTCGCTGGAGCTTTCCAGGGCTGCGGCAAGGCTGGACAGCCGGGTTATAATATTCTGCGGCGTCGACTTCATGGCGGAGACGGCGGCTATACTCTCCCCCGATAAGAGGGTGATACTCCCAGCGCTGGAGGCGTGGTGCCCCATGGCTTCCATGATCGCCGCCGAGGATCTGAGGGATCTTAAGTCGGCTTATCCGGAGGCGGCCGTCGTCTGCTACGTCAATTCCACCGCCGAGACGAAGGCGGAGTCTGACATCTGCTGTACCTCAGCCAACGGGGTGGAGGTGGTCGCCTCCCTGGCGGAGGAGGAGGTGATCTTCGTCCCGGATCAAAACCTCGCGGACTACATCTCCAGATGGACGGAGAAGAAGATCATCAAATGGGACGGTTACTGCTATGTTCACGACCGGTTCACCCCTGAAGAGGTGAAGGCGGCGAGGCTCGCGCACCCCGGGGCGGAGGTCCTGGTCCATCCGGAGTGCAGGCCCCGTGTCATCGACCTTGCAGACACCGTCTGCAGCACCTCTGGGATGGGGAGGCGGGCGAAGGCCAGCGGGGTGGAGGAGTTCGTCATTGGGACTGAGGTGGGGATGATCTACAGGCTCGAGAAGGAGAATCCGGGTAAGCGGTTCTACCCATTGAGCCCGGAGGCGATCTGCACCAACATGAAGAAGACGACCCCGGAGAAGGTCCTCCGGGCCCTCAGGACCCTGGAGCCGAGGGTGGTGGTGGCCGAGGAGACGGCGAGGCTGGCCAGAAGATCAATAGAGAGGATGCTATCCCTTTAGAGAGGTTGCGGCTCATCAGCCCTTTATCCTCTCCCGGCCGGTGTAGACGTTCATCTTCTCCCCTCTAACGAAGCCAACTATGGACAGGCCGGTTCTTTCGGCGATCTCGATGGCGAGGCTCGTGGTCGCCCCCCTGGAAGCTATGATCCCAACCCCGGCCCGGGAGCACTTCAGGGCCATATCCGAGGATATCCTCCCGGTGGTGGCGACGAAGGTCTCCTCGAACCTGACCCCATCCAGGAGGCCGCGGCCTAAGACCTTGTCGAGGGCGCTGTGCCTGCCTATGTCTTCGACTTTGCAGATGACCCCCCGTCTATCGAAGAGCCCCACGGAGTGGACGCCTCCCGTGGCCTTATGAAGCTGCGACATGGAGATCTCCTTTACGGCCGCCCGAAGGTCCCCTCTCTCGATCCTCAGGTCAGATACCACCTTCGCAAGCTTCGACTCGTCCAGGAAGGAAGAGGTTCCACCGCATCCGCTCAATATCGGCCTCTTTGACCTGATCGCTCTTATCGGATTGGTCAGTACCACCTTTACAACGTTCTCCTCTACGTTCAGGGATTCGATCTCTTCGAGCCCTTTTACGATCCCTTCGGAGAAGAGGTGGCCTGCAACGAACTCCTCCTGCATGGCGGGGCTCGTCATGGCCGTGGCGAAATGCCTCCCGTTAATAAATATCGAGAGGGGCGTCTCCTCTACCACCGGGTGGACGCCTTCTACGGCCTCGTCACCGTCCAGCTTGAGACATGAAAATACCTTCATCAATGGAGACCACCCCGAGATATCGAGACGTTCTTGGTGCAACAGGTTATCGAACCGTCATATCGAACCATCTTATGGAACCGCCATATCGAACCGTCATTCTGACCTAAGCCATCTTCGATATCTCTTCAACGGCCGCGAGGAGCTCCTCTACCTCTTCGGAGGTGTTGTATAAGTATAACGACGCCCGGACGGTCCCTGCCGGGAGGCCGAGGTGTCTCATGAGAGGCATGCAGCAGTGGTGCCCCGACCTGACCATAATATCCGACCCCTCGTCCAGGAGGTGGGCGACCTCGGTGGGGCTCACGCCCGCCACGTTGAACGAAATGATCCCGACCCTCTCTCTCGAATCGACGGAACCGTAGACCTCGACCCCCTCGATATCGAGAAGCCCTGCAAGAAGCCGTCTTGTGAGCCGGCCCTCGTGGAGGGCGATCTCCTCCATGCCGGCGTGCCGGAGGTAGTCGACGGCAGCCGCGAGGCCGATCCCCCCCGCCACGTCGGGAGATCCCGCCTCATACCCTTCGTAGCCCCCCTTCAGGGTGTAGCCCTCAAGGTCGACCTCCTCGACGGCCCCCCCGCCGACAAGGAGGGGGAGGAGGTCATACTCCCTCATCCAGAGGGCCCCCGTCCCCGAGGGGCCGAGCATCTTGTGGCCGGAGAAGCAGAGGTAGTCGCAGCCGAGGTCGCCGACGTTCGTCGGGAGGTGGGGGACGGACTGGGCGCCATCGAGGAGGAGGGGGGCCCCCCTCTCCCGGCAGATCTCCGAGACCTCCCTCGCCGGAAGGGCGGTACCCAGGACGTTGGATGCGATCGTCATGGCGACGAGCATCGTATCGCCATCTATTGCGGCTTCGAAGCTGGCGGGGTCGAAGGACCCATCCGGGTCCGGCTTCACGATCTTCAGGCCGACGCCCATATCCCTCAGCCTCATCCAGGGGAGGAGGTTAGAGTGGTGCTCCGATGCCGTCGTCACCACCACGTCCCCCCGCCGCCATTTTATCCCCTGGGCGACGGCGTTTATCGCCTCGGTGGTGTTTCTGGTGAAGACCACCCCCTCTTCGGCGCCGATGAAGTCGGCGACATTCCGGTGGGCGTTTCTGTAGAGATCGTCCGCGAGGCGGGATAGTCTGTAGACCACGCGGCCGACGTTCGCCCTGTAGCCTCGATAGTATTCCAGGATCGAGGCGAGGACCGGCTCGGGGGTGAGGCTCGTCGAGGCGCTGTCCATGTAGATGACGTCTTTCAGGAGGGGAAAGTCCCGCCTTATCTCTTCGGGGTTCATAGGACCTCGTTTGTGCTTCCCGTTCTGTAACCTTCCAGGTCCAGGCAGACGTATGAGAAACCGATTCTCTTTAGCTCTTTTGCGACCTCTTCCCTCATCCCCAGGATCCTGTCCAGATCTCCCTCTTCCACCTCTATCCTGGCGGTCCTCCCGGAGACCCTCGCCCTGACGGTCCCAAGTCCCAGGCCCAAGAGGAACTCTTCGGCCTCCTCCACCATCCTCAATTTGTCGGGGGTGATCCTCTCGCCGTAGGGGATCCTGGAGGCGAGGCAGGCCATGGGGGGCTTATCCCAGAAGGGAAGGTCCATCTCCTTCGCCAGGTCCCTGATATCCGATTTGGCAAGCCCTGCCTTGGCGAGGGGGTGGATGATCCCCTCCTCGTCGGAGGCTCTGATCCCGGGGCGGTAGTCGTCGTAGTCCGAGATGTTCACCCCGTCGGCGACCCTTCCGATCCCCTCCTCTTCCGCGATCTTCCTGAGGGCTTGGGCGATCCCCCTCTTGCAGAGGGCGCACCTGTCGGGGGGGTTGTTGGCGATATCCTCGGACTCGAGGATCCGGTAGCTCGCGATCCGGTGGCGCAGGCCCAAGGATCGGGCTATCTTCTCCGCCTCCAGAAGTTCGCTTTTCGGCATCGCCTCAAAGTCCAGGGTCACGCATAAGGCCCCATCGCCGAGGACCTCGGCGGCCACCCAGGCTAGAAAGGAGCTGTCCAGGCCGCCGGAGAAGGAGATCAGTATCCTTTCATCCTCGCGGAGGATCTCCTTAAGCCTCTCCAGCTTCTCCGGCCTCTCTTCGAGCCTCACCGTCAGTTCTTCTCCGCCTTTCATTCTTCTCCGCCTTTCATATCCCTCGGCTCGTATCACCGGCAGCCTTCACATCCATCCCGGACCTCGGCCTCTTCGCCCTCCCTCAGCATCCTGCAGATCTCGCAGATCTTGTCGGTGGGGTCGAAGGCGTCGCTTCCGACCATATCGTCGGCCAGCCTCGTTATCGCCTGGTTTACCTCTTCGCTGAAGGCGATGCTGTACCCTCTCTTCTTGGAGACGTACTGGGAGACGGCGGGAGGGCTGATCTTCAAGAGCTGGGAGACCTCCTTCTGAGATAGCCCCCGGTCCACCAGCTCTTTGGCGACGGCAGCCCTTATGCTCGGGAGGGTCTCCCAGACGGCGGATTCGCATGGAAGCTTCATATTCCTCAAATATCAATTTCAGTCTATAGCTCTTCTGGATAACGATCGTGAATTTATGGGATGTGACTACTCCCCGCCCTGAAGGGCGGGGCTTCTAGCTTTTGGCAGAGACTGTA
>JANKMW010000062.1 GCA_024649985.1 Methanothrix sp. | reverse complement strand
GATGGGGACTTCCCGCTTCGTCCTTTCCGATCCTACAAGTTAAATCCTAGCCGTACCTGTTGGTCGACTTCAGTATTAATCTTTGGCATCATCGGAGGTCCTCCGCTTCGTCGAGGAGCGATAATGCCATCTGGTCGCAGCAGGGCTGATTCGATGGCTTAGGAAGCGGTTGATGCCATCACATTAAATCTGAATGCGCATATCTATTTATACGATAAAAACCACCTAAATTTAGTGAGTCTGATCGATGAACAACATCGGTAGGTGTAAAGAGATGGCAGACCTGCTCTATTTGGCTATAGTGTTCTTTGTAATAGCTCTTGTACTTGGAGTGTTGGGGGTACGTGGCGCCGGCATATCGATGAACATCGCAAAATGGCTGATAATCGTATTCCTCATCCTGGCGGTGTTATCCCTCATATTCGGGGGAATTTGAATCCGAGGTTCTGCATAACCCCCCATCCCAAAGGCATCGTGGATGAACTCGAGAGGCAAGCGCCCCTATGCCGGAGATCCCTGTCAGACCTCTCCACCCCCTCCGCCAGATCGGCGGCCTCGCCGCGGCCGATTTCTGCCAGGGTCTGGGATAGCCTCCTCCTCTTCGGGCAGTATTTGATGATCACCTCCGAGAATCTCATCCACTCCGACTCCTTGAGGTCCCTCACCCTCTCATGGGCGTCCACGGTTATTCTGATCGTCCTCGTCGCCACGGATCTATCCGTGTATATATGCATTTGATCCCACCGGCTCCGTGCGGCCCCCCACATCCCGTACCCCTCGATACCATCGCCACGTATTCAATCGCCCCCGATACCATCACCCTTAGATAGCCCCCGGCTTATCTCTCCATCAACATGAAAGAAATCGTATCCCTATCCATCAACCCGACGGTCGACAAGAGCTCCACCGTCGAGCAAGTGGTTGCAGAACGCAAGCTCCGCTGCACCGCCCCCGTCTTCGAGCCGGGGGGAGGCGGGGTGAACGTCTCCCGGGCGATAAAGAAGCTCGGCGGGGAGTCGACCCTCATCTACGCCGCCGGGGGGCTCTCCGGCGGCATGCTCCGGGGCCTCCTGGAGGACGAGGGGCTCGCCCCCCGGCTTGTCCCCATCGAAGGGATGACCCGGGAGAGCTTCGCCGTCCTGGAGGAGTCCACGGGCCGGCAGTTCCGCTTCGGGATGCCGGGGCCGATGCTGAAGGAGGAGGAGTGGGAGGGCGCCCTGGAGGAGGTCGCCGCCGCAGCACCCCAATCCGGCTTCATCGTCGCCAGCGGAAGCCTTCCTCCGGGGGTCCAGGCCGACTTCTATGCCCGGGTCGCGCGGGCCGGGAAGGAGGCGGGAGCGAAGGTGATCGTCGACACCTCCGGCGAGCCGTTGAAGAAGGCCCTGGAGGAAGGGGTCTACCTTTTAAAGCCGAACCTGCGGGAGTTTCGCGAGCTTCTGGATAGAGATCTCAGTGAGGAGGCCCAGATCGAGGCTGCGGCCCGGGAGGTGGTGGCCAGCGGCGGCTGCGAGCTTCTGGTCATCTCCCTCGGCTCGGCGGGGGCGCTCTTCGTCAGCCGGGACGCCGTCGCCCACATGAGGCCGCCGACGGTCAAGATCGTCAGCAAGGTGGGGGCAGGAGACAGCATGGTGGCGGGGGTCACCCTCAGCCTCGCAAGAGGCTGGCCTTCCAGGAACGCGGTACTCTTCGGCATCGCCTCAGGGGCCGCCGCCGTCATGACCCCAGGCTCGGAGCTCTGCAGAAGGGAGGACGCAGAACGGCTCTACGAGAAGCTCCGGGCCGACCAGAGCTGATCTCTCGCCACCCCGGCGAAAACCCAGAAGCGAGGAGAGCAGAGGTATTTACGGCTCATGGATGATCTTTTCATATGGATGGGGATCGCCGTCTGCATCAGCCAGTCGGCGGTCTTCTCAGGCCTCAATCTCGCCTTCTTCACCGTAAGCAAGATGGAGCTACAGATCGAGGTGGCGAAGAACAACAGGAACGCCATCCGGATCCTAGCCCTCCGGGAGGACTCAAACTTCCTCCTGGCGACGATCCTCTGGGGGAACGTGGCGGTCAACACCCTTCTGGCTCTCCTCTCCGGATCGGTCCTCGCCGGAGTCCTGGCCTTCTTCTTCTCGACGGTGATCATCACCATCTTCGGCGAGATCATACCCCAGGCCTACTTCTCGCGGCGTGCCCTGTGGATCGCGGCCTTCTTAAGCCCGCTTCTCCGTTTTTATCAGGTCCTACTCTATCCGGCGGCGAAACCGACTGGGCTTCTTCTGGACAGGTGGGTCGGCCCCGAGGCGATCACCTTCTACAGGGAAAGAGACATCCGGGAGCTCATAAAGCTCCATATGCAATCGTCGATGACGGAGATCGAGAAGGTGGAGGGTCAGGGTGCGCTGAACTTTTTGTCCCTCGACGACGTCCCTCTGGCCGATGAGGGAGAGCCCATCGACCCCGGCTCCATCGTGGAGCTCAGCTTTTCGGGCAACAGGCCCGTCTTCCCCGTGATAGAACCCGACGCCTCCGATGAGTTTCTCAGGAAGATAAACTTCTCGGGGAGGAAGTGGATCGTCATCGTCGACCCGGAGGGGGAGCCCAGGCTCGTCATGGACTCCGACGAGTTCATCCGGGACATCTTCTTAAACTTCGATCGGTTCAACCCCCATCTGCACTGCCACCGCCCCATAATAGAGAGGCGAGCCGACGCCAAGATCGGCGACATAATCTCCAGGCTCCGAGTCAGCCCCCACCACCTCCAGGACGACGTCATCGACGACGACGTCATCCTCCTCTGGGCCGAAGAAGAGAAGCGGGTCATCACCGGGGCCGACATCCTGGGCAGGCTCCTCCGGGGGATCGTCAGAAACCCGAAGACCGACGCTCCATGACCCGGTAGAGGGCGGGCCCCCAGCATCTCCGGACGATCCCCGGCTCGAAGGCCCCATATCTCCTCATCCCGACCCGTTCTCTATTTATCTTATTTGAGATGATAAATGATGAGAGAAGAGGAAAGGATCCTAGGAGAGGGGCGGAAGACGAAGGGGAGAAAGGAAGAGAGACGGAGGGATCCAAGGGGGATGACGACCGTGGAAGAACTGGCTGAGAGATATTTAGTCGGATATGACGGGTGGTTTTGATGGTACGGGATACTAACGACAATTCGTCGGTGGCCTACTTCTCCATGGAGATAGGCCTCGATGAAGGGATAAACACCTACAGCGGAGGCCTTGGGGTGCTGGCCGGTGACACCATAAGCTCCGCCGCCGACTTCAAGGTGCCGATGGCAGCAGTCACCCTCCTCTACCGGAAGGGGCACTTCCGTCAGGAGATCGGGGCCGACGGATGGCAACGGGAGGAGGCTGCGGACTGGCCGGTGGAAGAGCACCTCGAGGAGATGGACGAGAGGACCGCCGTCGAGGTTGAGGGGAGGCGAGTCCACCTGCGGGCCTGGAAGAGAGACGTGACGGGGATCGACGGCTTTGTCGTTCCCGTCTACTTCATCGACTCCGACCTTCCCGAGAACTCACATTGGGACAGGACCCTCACCCATTACCTCTACGGCGGGGACGACCACTACCGCCTCTCCCAGGAGGTGATCCTGGGGATCGGCGGCGTCAGGATCCTCCGGGAGCTCGGCTACGACGAGATCAAGAGCTTCCACATGAACGAGGGGCACGCAGCCCTCCTGACCCTGGAGATCCTCGACGAGACTGCGAGGGCGGCGGGGCGGCGAGAGATCACCGAAGAGGATAGGAAAGCGGTCCAGGAGAAGTGCGTCTTCACCACCCACACCCCCGTCCCCGCAGGCCACGATAAGTTCTCCATCGACCTCGCCCGAAAGGTCATCGGGGATAGGGACGACTTCTTCGGCCTCGAAGGGATCCTCTACCAGGGGGAGGTCCTCAACATGACATACTTGGGTCTGAAGATGAGCCGCTACATCAACGGCGTCGCCAAAAAACACGGCGAGGTCTCAAGGCTGATCTTCGCCGGATACTGCATCGACGCCATCACCAACGGGGTTCACGTCGGAAGGTGGGTCTCTGCCCCCTTCGCCGAGCTCTTCGACAGGCACATCCCCATGTGGCGGCGGGACAACTTCAGCCTCCGATACGCCCTCTCCATCCCCCACGGGGAGGTCTCGTCCGCCCATATGGAGGCGAAGAGGAGGCTTTTGGGATACGTCCGGGAGGAGGCGGGCGTCGAGATGGAGGAGGAGGTCCTCACCATCGGCTTTGCGCGGAGGGCGACCCCTTACAAGAGGGGAGACCTCATCTTCCGGGATGCCGACCGACTGGCGAGGATCTCCCAGGAGGCGGGGGAGGTCCAGCTGATATTTGCGGGGAAGGCCCACCCCCGGGATTTGGGCGGCAAAGAGCTGATAAGAAGGATCTTCCAGGCAAAGGATGCCCTCCGGGACGATATCAAGATCGCCTACCTCGAAGATTACAGCATGACCCTGGGGGGGATGATCACCTCCGGGGTCGACCTCTGGCTGAACACCCCCGAGCCGCCGATGGAGGCCTCGGGGACGAGCGGGATGAAGGCTGCCCTTAACGGCGTTCCCAGCTTCTCAGTCCTCGACGGCTGGTGGGTCGAGGGGCATATCGAGGGGCTCACCGGCTGGTCCATCGGCGACCCCGTTCGGGGGAGGGGAGAAGGGCGGGACAACTCCAGGGACGCCGCCTCCCTCTACAAGAAGCTGGAGGGGGTGATAATCCCTCTATTCTACCAGGACAAAGAGAGGTTTACGGACGTGATGATCCACTCCATCGCCATCAACGGCTCCTTCTTCAATACCCAGAGGATGATGCAGGAGTACGTCCTCAACGCCTACTACCTCAGGTGAACCGGGCAAACCCCCCGATCCATCCCCCGTCAGATCCGGGATTCTTCGGTCCGGTCAGCGAGGGGGAAGCTCTCCGCCTTACCCTCATCTCCCGCCAACCCCTCCAGACCCTCCTCGACGGCCATCAGGGTGTCCAGCCTCCCTCTCGCGAGCTTATCCATGACGGCGGAGGCGACGAGGTCACCGGCGACGTTCACCGAGGTCCTGCTCATGTCGAGGATCCTGTCTACGCCGATGATCAGCGCCACTCCGGCGGCCGGAACGCCGACGCTCTCCAGGATCGTCGCCAGGATGATGATCCCCACTCCGGGGGTGGAGGGGGTCCCTATCGACGCCCCTACGGCGATGATCATCACCAGAAGGAGCTGGGGGAGGGTCAGATCCACCCCGAAGACCTGGGCGAGAAATACCGTCGCCACCCCCTGATATAGGGCGGTCCCGTTCATGTTTATCGTCGCCCCCAGGGGTATGATGAACTGGCCGATGGCCGGCCTTATCGCGAGCTTCTCCTCGGCGACCTTGATCGATACCGGCATGGTGGCGGCGGAGCTGGAGGTGGAGAAGGCGATGAGGAGGGCGTCCTTGGAGTCCGCCATGAACCGGAAGGGGCTCCTGCGGAGGATTACTAATATTATGATTAAATATAAAACGAAGAGGAGGAGTAGGCCGATGAGGACCGTCGCCACATAGACCCCCATCCCCAGGAGGGTCTCGATCCCCATCTGGGCCGTGAACTTCGCCATGAGGCCGAAGACGGCGAGGGGGGCCAGGTGCATCGACCACTTGACGACGGTCATGCATATCTCCTGCAGCGACCCCAGAAGCTCCATGAAGGGGCCGGAGTTCCGCGGCGAGAGGGTGAGGACCGCTATCCCCACGATGATGGCGAAGAGGACGACCTGGAGCATCTGGCCGGAGGCCATGGCGTCGAGGGGGTTGGAGGGGAAGAGCCCTCCGATGATCCCCGGGATCTCGAAGAGCTCGGGAATATCGGCGATCTCCTGAGAGCCCTCGGGGGCCACCGCCATCGATACCACATCCTCTCCCTGGATGTACTGACCCGGGTTGATGAGGAGGGCGACGGTGATCCCTATGGCGATGGCGACGGCGGTGGTGACGATGAAGTAGAAGCCGGCGAGAACCCCCAGCCTCTTGACCATCTCCATCTCCTGATTGGCGGCGATGCCCAGGATGATGGAGGCGAAGACCAGGGGGACGACGATCATCTGCAACAGGCCGAGGAATATGTATCCGGGGAGGGATAGCCACTCGCTGATGGTGGCGGAGAGCCCGGGGTCGACGATCCCCGCCGTCGGCCCCATGACGATCCCGAGGCCCGTCCCCAGGATCATCCCGAGGAGGACCTTCAGCCACATCCTCCCCTTTATGAGGGACTGAAGCTCCAAGCTCAGCTTCTTTATCTGAGGCGGATGCCGAATCCTGGTGGATCTTCTTCTCCCGTCCATGATATACAATGGATAGGATAATTATGATATTTGTTCTTTGCCACCGACGAGAAAAGAGGAGGAGAGAAATTGGAGGATCGATGGGAGTTTCAGGAGGCGACCACAGGGGAGGCTGAGGGGCTCGTATCCCCGGGCGGGTGCCGGGGTCACCGGCGCCAAGGGACCCGTCCGCCGTTTATGGCAGGAGAAGAGCCGTCGGATGGGGCGGGCTGGAGTCGAGGTCCGGGAGGCGAAGGGTCCGGCGGGCCCGACCTTCCTGCCTCAGCCGAACATCCTCTGGGCGCTGGCGTTCATCCCCGCCCTCTCCTGGCCCTCGACCCAGGTGGAGGCGAGGATGGCGAGCCCCAGGAGAAACTCGCAGAGGTAGACCTTCAATTTATCTGGGTCTCTTATATTTCGGGCCCGCTCCTGGAAGAGCGCCATCGCCTCCCTCTGATCCTTAGCCCGGGGCCAGATATCCTCCATATCCTCCCGGGCCTTCAAGACCAGCAGCTCCCTCTCCACCTCGTTCAGCCCCGTGGCGTCGGGGATCCACCGAAAGGCCAAGGCCAGCCCCTCCGGGGTGACGTCATGCTTAAAGTTCGTGTACAGGGGATCCGCCTTCAGGTTCATCTTCAAGTTCTGCAACCTTAGTCCCTCCCGTCATCTCGGATATATTTATACAAACGATCTTTCTGTCCTTGGCCTGAAGCTCCTCGCACCTCCAGACCACCAACGTCTCACCCTTATATTCAAGACCTTCTCTTTTATAAGGATTATCCATGATCTACAAAATTTATTCATCATGTACAGGGTCGGGTCCCCGGCTCCATCTCCTCCCCCACCCCCTGTACCTCGGGCGACGGGCAGGGGGCGGTCCAGCCCCTCCCCGGCCCTCCAAGAGGACGGCCGGTGGAGCAGAAGAAGAAAAAGTATGCGGCCCCAGGGAGAGAGTACGCGATTCCTGCTGAGCTGGTACGCGATTTCCCCATCGATGCGGGTCCGGGGCCGCAGGACCCGCTTCGATCCTCGGCTCTGCCCCCCCCAACTCACCTCGCCGACGCCGAGATGACGTAGGTCCTCTTTTCCGTGGTGAACTCATCGGGCCTGTATCCTTCCGTCGAGAAGGCCCTGGACCTCGTCTCGATCACCTCGCCGTTTCGGCTGAGGGCGAGGTCATCCAGGTGGAGGCGGGACGGGGTCTTCTTCATGATGAACTTGATGGGGTTGAAGGTGAGGGAGACGGATGCGATCCCCGCCTCCAGGGAGACGTTCGCCTCCGTCCTGTCGATCTCAAAGCCGTCGTCGTCGACGAGCCTCCCTGCGACCTGGTAGGCGCCCGGAGACTCCACGGCGACCTCGACGGTGATGACGAAGGCCTCGGGCTTATCCCCCGACTCCCTGGAACCGTCGGCGAACTCCCCGGTGAACCGGGCCGTCATGGGCTGGAAGTCCTGGGGGCAGTTCTGGATCGTTATATTCCCCTCATAACGGTCGATGATCACCCCTTCGCCGCTGTAGAGGAAGAGGTTCTCAAGGCTGAGGGGACCGCACCCGCCCTTCCTCCAGATCTCCGTCCCATCGAAGCAGACGTTTATAGATCCGGATGATTCGAGCTCTTCTCCGCCGCCGAGCCACCCTATGAGAGACCGGTTCCCGTCCAGGAGGGAGCCCTCGACCCGGTACTCGCCGGGGGAGATGACGTCGACGCCGACCTGGACACAGAGCCTCTCGTAGAGGCCGTCGCCGTCTTCGTCGATGAGGTCTGTCTTCGACCCCCCCGTCAGTGATGCCCCCGCCACGGTGAGGGTGACGGGTATCCTGAACCGGTCCTCGTCGGACCGGATCTGGATGTATCCCTCGACCCCGGTGCTGGAGGCGTTCTCGGGTACTGTGACGGTGGCGTTGACGATCCCCTCGGTCCCGGAGTCGAGCCGCTCCGGCCCCGCCGCCGATATCCAGGTCCAGGAGTCCTGCACGTAGAAGGTAGCCTCCAGGTCGAAGGTCTCTCTCGCCTTGGTGGTGACGTGATACCCATATACTATCGCCCTCCAGACGCCGGGGGCGGGGTGGTTTGACCCCACCATCTCCTCGTCGCCACGGCTGTAGGAGACGTCCACTGCCCTCCCGTTCTGGTTGAAGAGGAGGAGGGCGAGATCGCTGTCGGAGTCGGCCCAGGTGAGCCTCAGCCCGAGCCTGGTGACGTTCGCCGGCACCTCTATCGGCACCGTCCAGATCACCTTGTCTCCTATGGAGTCGGCCCAGACCTCCGTATCCACCTTCTCCGTCATCCCCACGTAGGTTACGTTGGCGAGGTGGGGGCCTGCGTTTCGGAGGCTGAAGGTCGCATCCCTCGTCTCACCGGGAACTGCAGGGCCGATAGACCACCTCTTCGGCGAGGTGGCGAGGAGCGTCCTCTCCGCCTCCAGGACGTAATCTGCCACCCCCGTTATGTTCCTCGGGTGGACCGCCATGAGCCACCTCCCCGGAGAGGGCGCCTCCACCGAGACGGTCTCGCCTCCCCCGTCCTCGGCTGCAGGATAATACTCGCTGGTGGGGGAGAGGAGGAAGAGGTCCAGTTCCGCCTCCCCCTCCCACCGGAGGGTGCACTTCAGCTCGTCAGAGCTGACGGGAACGTCGACATAGTAGTAGTTCCACTCGCCCTTGTCTATGGACCCGGCCACAGATCCCCGGCCGTCTCTTATCTGCACCCCCTCTGCCACCTCTACGGTGACCGGGATGGAGAATATGACGGTGCCGTTCTCGGATATATCGATGGAACCATCGTATCTGCCCGCCTCGACCCCATCGGGGACGCTGACGGTGGCGCCGAAGACCCTCTGGCCGTTGGCAGGGATCCGCTTCGGGAGGGGCTGGACCATCGTCCAGTCGGCCGCGGGACCCGATACGGTGGTGGAGACGTCCGAGAGCTCTCTATCGGTGAAGAAGAGGAGCTTGGAGTTCCAGTCTACGTCTCCGGGGACGAGGGCGTACATCTTCTTCTGGAACCTGTCTGCTCCGGTGTCGAGGCTCCCATAGACGGTCTCGTCGCCGGCGATCCAGAAGTCTCCGTAGACCCACCTCCCCGCCGTCCACCGATCCGGAAGGGCGCCGCAGAGGAGATCTTCGCCCAGAGCATCAAAGGACCCCCCGGCGTCGGCCAGCCCCGCCCCCTGGTAGTAGGCCTCGTACTCCTCGTCCTGGGTGTTGTTGAGCTTCCTTGCGCCCCCCGTCAGGGCCGCCTTCACCCCGGCGGGGGTGAGGGAGGGGTCGGCCTGGATCAGGAGGGCTGCGACCCCCGCAACCACGGGGGTCGATAGGCTCGTCCCAGAGGCCGCCGCATAATAGCTCCCGATCTTCCCCTGGATATCGAGGTTTTGTGGGACCGTCGTCACGACGTTCACCCCCGACGCCACCAGCGTCGGCTTGTACCTCCCGTCCCGGAGGGGGCCCGACCCGCTGAAGGCGGCGATCCGGTCGTCGCAGTCTGTCGCCCCCACGGTGATCACCTTCACCCCGTCGCCGGGGGATTCGACGCACCCAAGACAGACGGAGGAGGCGACGAGCATCAGGAGGAGGAGCCTATCGTCTAGGTTTCCTGCAGCGACGCAGACGACGGTCCCGGCGTCGACGGCATTGTCTGCGGCCATGGATATCGGTGGGTTGCTCTCCCCGAGGTTGAGGCCGCCGAGGCTCATGCTGAGGACGTCGGCTCCATTATCTACCGCCCAGTCGATCCCGGCGATGATGTCGGAGATCTGGCCCGACCCCTTGCTGTCGATGACCCGGACGTTGAGGAGGCTCGCCCCGGGTGCCACCCCCATGTACTGGCCGCCGGAGGCGGTCCCCGACCCTGCGATGATCCCTGCTACCGCCGTACCGTGGCCCAACAGGTCGTCGGTCGTCCTCTCGGAGTCGACGAAGTTCACCTCGCCGACGACCTTGCCCGCCAGGTCGGGGTGGTTCTCGTCGATCCCCGAATCGAGGACCGCCACCACCACGCCCGTCCCGTCTATCCCCCGATCCCAGAGGGCCCTGGCGTTCACCCTATCGGTGG
>JANKMW010000061.1:7941-10403 GCA_024649985.1 Methanothrix sp. | reverse complement strand
AAGATCGAGGTCTTCGGGAGGAGCCCCAGGGCGGCGAGGAAGCAGATCGGATACCTCCCCCAGAAGAGCCTCTTCGATCCCAAGTTTCCCATCACCGCCATCGAGGTTGTGATGATGGGCAGATACGCCACCAGAGGGCTCATCCGGCGGTACACCTCCCAGGACCTCGACTCCGCCCGCGAGGCGATCTCGCTGGTGGGGATGTCCGAGTACGCCGATAGAGAGATCGGGAGCCTTTCGGGGGGGGAGCAGCAGAGGATCTTCGTCGCGAGAGCGATAGTCTCCGCCCCCCGCCTCCTCCTCCTGGACGAGCCGGCGGCGGGGATCGACTCGGCGAAACAGGTCGAGTTCTATGAGCTCCTGGGAGAGCTCAACGAGAAGATGACGATAATCATGGTCTCCCACGATATAAGCGCCGTTTCGGCTTACGTCAAGAAGATAGCCTGCGTCAGCCGAAAGCTCTACTACCACGACTCAAAGGAGCTCTTGGCAGAGGATATCGAGGAAGCCTACCACTGCCCCGTGGAGATGATAGCCCACGGGGTCCCCCACCGGGTCCTGAGACCTCACGACTGAGCCGGGCCGACGGAGAGATATGATCGAGATATTCCAGTACGGATTTATGCAGAACGCCCTCCTGGCAGGAGGGATCGCGTCCGTCCTCTGTGGGGTCGTGGGGATCTACGTCATCCTCAACCGGCTCGTCTTCATAGGCGGCGGGATCGCCCATTCCGCCTTCGGCGGCATCGGCCTCGGCTACCTCCTGGGAGCAAACCCCCTGATCTTCGCGATCATATTCTCTCTTGCCACCGCCCTCGGGATAGGGGCGGTGAGCGAGAGGTCGAAGGTCTCTTTTGACACCGCCATCGGGGTCTTCTGGGCGGTGGGGATGTCCCTGGGGATCGTCTTCGTGAGCAAAAGCCCCGGACGCGCCCCCGACCTCTTCGACTACCTCTTCGGAAACATCCTGGCAGTCTCATATTTCGACATCAAGATCATATCCACCCTCACCCTCGGGATGATCGTCCTCGTCGCCCTCTTTTATAAGGAGCTGCTGATCCTCTCCTTCGATCCACTCTACGGCGAGGCTCTCGGCCTTCCTGTATTCCGGCTCCGCCTCCTCCTCCTCTCCATGGTCGCCCTCAGCGTCGTCGTCCTGATAAAGATCGTAGGGATAATACTGGTCATCGCCCTCCTCACGATACCCGGCGCCATCGGAAGGCAGCACGCCAAGAGCCTCAAGGGGATCATGATCCTCTCCATCCTACTGGGGATATCCTTCGTCTCCGCGGGACTATTGGCCTCCTACCATCTCAACACCCCATCCGGGGCGACGATCATCCTCGCCGCATCGGGGGCTTTCTTCGTCAGCACCATCATCGCCCGCTGAGATCATGAGGCCGGCTGCGTGTACTGATACAACAAACTTATACGCCACGGAATACAAAAAGCGGACCGAGATGCGCCGATATCAGACCCTCCTCCTGGTCCTCTTCGTCCTCCACCTCATCGCGCCTTCAGCCGGAGGCTCAGGAGAGGCCAGAGGGATCCAGTTCGCCGGGGACCACTACAAGGTCGAAGGAGGTCCCAGAATCAGCGCCTCCGCCATAAACCCCGTCGTCGCCCCCGGAACTTCCGGGACACTGCGGCTCGTCATAGCCAACGACGGGGTGGTGGAGAGGCTCGTTCCCGGCCTCGTCCCCCCAGGCTATGAAGAAGAGGCGGCGATGGAGATGCTGGCGGAGTTCGGCTGCATAGGTGTATCGGACCTGAAGGCCCACCTCCTCTCCGGGGGACCTGTCAGGGTCCTCTCCGGACCGGTCCACCTCGACCGGCTCGATGCGGGGGAGACCGCGCCCCTGAACTACGAGATCTCCATCGAAGAGGGCGCCACGGGTCCGGTACCCCTCGTCCTGGAGATCGAATACGAACACCAGGTCGACGTCAGCTTCAGCGGCGGGACCGCTTCGCCCCTATACCTCCCCACCGCCCACCGCATCGACCTTGTCCTGTCGGTGGAGGGGTCCCCACCCTCCCTGGAGCTGGCGGGGACAAGATCCGATCTATATCCGGGAGAGGAGGGCACCATCAGCCTCATCATCAGAAACGCGGGGGATGAGACCGCCCAGAACTGCACCGCCCGACTTGTGGCCGCCTCCCCCTTCACCCCACTGACAGCTCGGAGCCGTCTAGGGGACATACCTCCCGGGGGGGTCGCAGTCGCTCGATTTGACGTTTTTGTGGAGGTGTCGGCCCGCCCCCAGGATTACAGCCTCGGCTGCGAGATCGAATACTCCGGAGGGGCGGCGTCTCTATCCGTCCCCCAGACCGTCGCCCTCCCCGAGGGGTGGCCGCTTATAGGCGCCCCCCTCCCGGCCGCCCTCTTCGGCGGCTCAGCCCTGGCGATCTTCTGGCTCCTTTGGGGCAGGAGGAGCCGGCCGCCCCGGTTGAAGAACCTGGTG
>JANKMW010000061.1:0-7931 GCA_024649985.1 Methanothrix sp. | reverse complement strand
CCTCGGCCCTCGGCCTTCCTTCAACGCCGCCTCCACCGTCATAGATATCTTCAACCTCCGCCCTGCCAGGAGTTATGCCGGCTTTGAGGGCGGAGAAGATCTGCAAAAGCTTCAGGAGGCTCTTCAAGGAGAAGATGATCCTCTTCGATATATCCCTCTCCATCGAGGAGGGGGAGGTCTTCGGCATCCTCGGCCCCAACGGAGCCGGGAAGACGACCCTCATGTCGATCTTCTCAACCCTCATCCGACCCGATAAAGGGAGCCTCGAGGTTCTGGGCCGCGACGCCCTGAGAGATACCCACGCCATAAGGGAACGGATCAACATCAGCAGCGGAAACCCCAACTTTCCCTGGTCCCTCACCGTGCGAGAGAACCTGCGCCACTCGGCGATGCTCTACGGCCTCTACGGCCGTAGACTTTATAGATCCGTAGACGACGCGATCTCGGCCTTCGAGCTCGGACCTCAATCCGACGCCAAGTTCGAGACCCTCTCCACCGGCCAGAAACAGAGAGTATCCCTCGCAAAGTCGATCCTCAACCGCCCCCAGATCCTATTCCTCGACGAGCCTACCTCGGGCCTCGACCCGGAGATGGCGATGAAGACCCGAGACCTCATAAAGAAGATCTACCAGGAGGAGGAGATAACCGTCGTCCTCACCACCCACTACATGCCCGAGGCCGAGGAGCTATGCGACAGGATAGCCTTCCTCCGGGAGGGGAGGCTCGCCGCCCTGGGGACCCCAAAAGAGCTGAAGAGGGCTCTCCAGATCGGCCACAGGATCACCATCGAGTACCAGGGAGTGATCGATCCGGTGAGGCTTCGGATCATCCCCGGGGTGATGGAGGTTAGAGAGCTCTCCGGGAGGGTGGAGATGGTCTTCGACCACTCTGGAAGGACGTTCAGCACCATCATCAAGGCCTTTGATGGGGCGGATATACTGGATATAGAGATAGAACAGCCAGATCTGGAGGATGTCTTCCTTGAGCTGGCGAGGTGAGCTGAACAAGGTTCTATCTGCGACCTACAAGAACTGGATCATATCGAAGCGGAACGTATTCACCGTCTTCGAGCTGATCTTCTGGCCCTTCATCGGCCTGCTCTCCATAGGGCTTCTCACCCGCTTTCTGGAGGTGGGCGACGATATGGTCGCCTTCGTCCTGGTGGGGGCGATAGCCCTGAGCATCCTCCAGATCAGCCAGATAGACGTCGCCTACATCCTCCTCTTCGACCTCTGGTCCAAGAGCATCAAGCAGACCTTCGTCTCTCCCGTTCGGGGCTACCACCTGGTATTGGGGGCGATGCTCTTCGGGGTGATCAGAGGGGTGGCGGTCTTCCTCGTCCTGGCGGCCGCAAGCGGCCACCTCTTCGGCTTCGACTTTCTAGCAGGAGGTGCCGTAACGGTCATCGTATTCCTCGCCGGGACCTTCATCACCTCCGCCTCCATCGGTATGGTGGTCTGCATATCGATCCTCCTCTTTGGCCAGAGGGCTGACGTCGCCGCCTGGACCCTCAGCGGGATCATGATGCTGGTGAGCGGGGTCTACTATCCGGTATCGATCCTCCCCGGACCCCTCCAGATCCTATCGAAGTCGATACCTCTGACCTACCTTCTGGAGTACTACCGGTCCGCCTACGGCTATGGGAGCCACCAGATCCTCCTGGGGATGGCCCTCGCCCTCCTCTACTTTTTTGCGAGCCTATTGATCCTGAACCTCGCCATCGAGAGGGCGAGGAGGACGGGGATGATGCTGAGGCTATCGGAGTAAGGAAGGTCCCTGGAATAAGGTTTTAAAGTCGACGATTCTTATGGTGTGGGGCGCTAAAATTGACGATCGAGGGCTTCATCGGCAAAACGATATTGGGAGACCTCCACCCCGTCCGGGTGATGGGGGTGATCAACCTCAGCCGCGAGTCGTTCTATCAGGAGTCGTACGCCGGGGAGGACGCTCTCCTCGAGCGGGTACTCTCCTTCGCTGAGGAAGGAGCGGAGGTCCTAGACCTGGGGGCGGTCTCTACGGCGCCGGGCTCGCCCCCGATCCCCGAGGAGGAGGAGAGAAATAGGCTATTTCCCGCCCTCGAGGCCGTCCTCGACCGGCTGGGAGGCGAGGTGGTCGTATCCGTCGATACCCAGAGGGCGAAGGTCGCATCCGACGCCCTGTCCATGGGAGCTGATTGCATAAACGACGTCTCAGGGCTTCGCGACCCGGATATGGCTCGGACCGTCGCTGACCACGACGGCTCCCTCATCATCATGGCGTCGAGGGATAGGCCCGGCGACATCCTCGAGGTTGGAGAGATCGTGGCCAACCTCGGCGAGAGGCTGGTGGCGGCGAAGGAGGCAGGGGTATCGATGGAGAAGGTGACCGTCGATCCGGGGATCGGCCGGTGGACCCCCCCCAAAGGGCCAGGCCACGACCTGGCGATCCTCGACGGCCTCTCACGTCTCAGGGTCCTCAACAGGCCGGTGATGGCGGCGTTATCCAGGAAGTCGTTCATCGGAGCCGTCCTCGGTCGTCCCATCCCCGCAGAGAGGCTCCCCGGAAGCCTGGCCGCCACCGCCATCGCCGTCTACAACGGCGCCCACCTCGTCAGGACCCACGACGTGGCGGCATCGATGGATGCGATCCGGATGGCTGAGGCGGTCCGGGGAAGGCCCTCCATAGCTAGGGCTGGAGGGATCGAGGTGGAGGTCTTCGCCTCCTGGGGCCGACCCCAGGACCTCCATCAGGCCTTCGGGAGGTTGGGGGTGGAGGAGGGTGGCGCGAAAGCCCTGGGGGGGAAGGGGTCCTTTCGGGCCCTCTCCATAAGGGGCGTCACCTCAATGGAGGCGATAGTCATAAAGCAGGAGATGCTCGCCCGGGGCGGAGACGCCGCCATACCCATGGGAGCCCTCCGGTGCGACCCCGGCGAGATGGAGGTCCTGGTCCTGGGGACGGCGGCCCAGGTCCGGGGTCTCGGAAAGAACCTCAAAAGCCAGCCCTTCAACCTCCCCGCCGTGGCAGGAGCCATCGAGGGGGCTCTGGAGAGGGTGGATGACCCCAAAAGGTACTGGTGAATTAATTGGAACTCTTCGGGATAAAGACGGATCTGGTGAGGCCGGGAGACGATCTGGCTGAGGCGATCCTCCGGGGGATGGAGAGGGCGGGGCTCCGCCTCGCCGAGGGGGACGTCCTGGTGGTCGCCGAGAGCGCCGTCGCCACCGCCGAGGGGGGGGTCGTGGACCTATCCCACGTCACTCCTGGGGACCGAGCCTGCGAGCTGGCGGAGAGGTACGATAAAGACGCGCGGGAGATGGAGCTGATCATAAGATCTTCAGACCGGATCATCGGCGGGATCCCGGGGGTCGTTCTTACTATAAAAGACGGGTTTCTCTACCCCAACGGTGGGATCGACCACTCCAACGCGCCGCCGGGGCACGTCGTCTTATTCCCAAGGGATCCGGGAAGGTCGGCAGCGGAGGTGAGGAAGAGGCTGGAGGAGGCGTCGGGAAAGAGGATCGGCGTCATCGTCGGCGACAGCAGGACCCACCCCCTCCGTCTCGGCTGCGTAGGCGTCGCCCTCGCCTGCGACGGCGTCGTCCCCGTAGAGGACGCGAGGGGGCAGAGGGACCTCTTCGGAAGGCCCCTTCTGATAACGAGGAAGGCCGTCGCCGACAACCTCGTCTCGGCGGCGGAGGTCGTCATGGGAGAGGGGGACGAGGGGATACCGGCGGTGATAATAAGGGGAGCTCCCGTCCGGCTCGCCGATGACGGCGAAGATATGAAAATCCCGAATATACCCCCCGAGGAGTGCATGTACATCGGGTCCCTCCGGTGCGGACCCCACCCGTACCAGGGGGGGTACGACCGGCTGATCGAGGAGGCGACGGAGGCGATTGAGAGGGCCTACGCCCCCTACTCGGGCTTTCGGGTCGGGGCCGCCCTCCTCGCCAGGGGCGGCAAGATATACTCCGCCGCCAACGTCGAGAACGCCTCTTCCGGCGCCGCCATCTGCGCCGAGAGGGCGGCGATCGCGAAGGCGGTATCGGAGGGGGAGAGGGAGTTTGAGGCCCTGGCGGTGGTGGCGGATAGCCAGGAGCCCGTCTCTCCCTGCGGGATCTGCAGGCAGAACCTCATCGAGTTCGGGGACGACATAAAGGTGATCATGGCGAACACGAGAGGGGATGCGGAGATTGCGACGGCGGGGGAGCTATTGCCCCGGGGGTTTAAGCGGGATCATTTCATGGATTGAACCGTCATATAGATATCTCGAAGTTATCCACGCCCGATAAGAGAGAACCAGTAATTTTCGTGATGGCTCAGATCCTGTCATATTACCTATAATTTCATAGGCTTTTTTTGATTAATACCCGAAATATCGATATCATCTTAACCCTTATCTTCTCATTTATTGTGATCAGCGTTGTGAAGTATACCGCCGCTCCAATCGCCGTATAGGCTCCCAAAATCTCGTAGCGATTCACATGCACAAAATGGAGCCCTATCAGTAGGATCAAGATCATGAAGAGTGCGGATAACGATTCATCTCTTATATCCTTCCAGGGAATTGAGATCGGAACAATCCCTTCTGAGTACTTTAAACTCAGCTTGAGCGAGACGGCGATTGTTGCGAATGTGGCGATGGCCGCGCCGACGATCCCAATGGCGTAGACGAGAACGAAGTTTCCGATGAGGTTCAGCGGTATCGTGACCAAAGTTACCTTAAGAACCAGGTCGGGCCTATTCATTCCTGCGAGCGCTCCTCTCGTAATCATCTGGACCGTCTCCACAAGCCTTGCACCAGTAAGAATTATGAGAGTCAGCCAGGCCACGGTGAAGGCCTCCCCGTATGCGTAATAAAGGAGGTCACCTGAAAAAATCAATACCCCCGCGAAGGCGGGGATGGCCAACATAAGCGAGTAAGTGAGGGCTTCTGAAAAGGCATTTTTAATCTGGTCTATTTGTCCGTTTGCGGACCATCCGCTGATATAAGGAAATAGAGTCGTCGATATGGCGATAGTTCCCAAAATCGCAGCATTTGAAAAAGACCAGCTTACACCATAGACGCCCGAATAGAACTTGGGCATAAGAAGGCCTATTACGAGGATGTCCATCGATTGGTACAGATACTCGTTTAGGCTTATTCCAAAAGAGTATTTCGAGTAGGAGAAGATGCTCTTTACGTGCTCCATCGATGGCTTCTTCAGCCTCGCCCCTGTGAACTTGAGACCCAAGGGAATGTTTACCAGAAGGGCGATGCAAAATCCTCCGATCATCCCATAGATCTGATAGCCCAGTGTGATAAATATTAGTTGAAATATAATTCTTGCTATGTTCTCCGCCAGGTAAATCAGATAGCTTATTCCCTGCTTCTTTTCACCTGCGAGCGCTGCTCTGATCAGCTGGGAGTATCTCATAAAAAGTAGGCTCAAGGCCAAAAAGTGGAAAACGCTAACACCGATGTAATCGTCGATCCAACCCCTCATAACATACAGAGCCGCCAAGAATAAGAGGAGGGTCGCGCTGTGCATCAAGAGGGAGGCAGTAAAGTACTCAGACGCTTCTCTCCCTTCGCTGATCCTCTTTATGGTCCCAGAGTTCAACCCGCAATCCATAAACATAACAATTAAATTAAATATAGCTATATAAACAAAATAAATGCCCAGAATCTCCGGACCGAGCACATGGGCGAAATACATCAGTGAGAGGAAACCCGCAATGGTGACCCCAATTTGGGACAAAAATACTGTGATGCTCGATCGCTCAACTGACATATCTGGATTCCTTTTTCGGATAGCAGGTACAGGATTCGGTTTACATCTGAGATTCGGTTTCTATGTTATATAGGTTCCCTCAATCGGATCGATATCGATATCCTCGTCCCGATAGGGCTATTTTATGACTGGAAAACCTGGACGACAGTTTTAATAGAGATCAGGTTGCTACTCCCAAAGCGCTGTGATAAATGTGAGTCAAATTGACGTCGTCATCGGCACCACCGCTGTGAGGAGGTCGTCATTTGCTTTAGATCATTTCATGCAAAATCTTCATGAAATCCAGAGGAACTACGACCGCTCGGAGGTCGTTATCGCCACTGATGAGACCGACTTTGCAGAAGATTTGGATCAATTATTAAATAAATATAAAATTTTTGGGCGCGTAATTGTATATGAAACGGAAAATCCTGACCAAAGAAAGAATCAAAGGCTGTGCAGCATAACGAGCGGAAGGAACGCGATAGTCGATTATCTGCTCAACAGCGATTCGCCGTATCTGTTATTCCTGGACTCCGATATGACTTATGATCCAAGGATAATAGATATCATGAAAAGAGAGATCAATGGGCATGATGTGCTCCAAAGCGGCTACATGGTCCGCTCTAAAACGATCGAAGCTGTGGGTTTCGGAGGGTGTTCCCTGATAAAGAGGGAGATATTGAGCAAGATCAGGTTCAGGTTTTATGAGTTCGAAAATGGCCGTGTTATAGACGAATTTAATATTTTTGAATATGATCTGGTTAGGAAGGGTGCCCGTATAAGAAAGGGGGTATTTTTATCGGTTGACCATTATATCAGCCACGACGAAGCGGTATCGATAAATCCTCGCAACTTAAGCGCTTTTCAGAAGATAACAACATTCCCGATTCTAAGGTATATCTTGTTGCATTTGAGCATAATCTCAAGATACGACATAACCAGATACCTCCAGCACCTCGTATACGGCCGCAGTTGAGATCCTTGTAGAAGAGATTCATAATAATATTTACTAAATTATGAGTGACTCTATCATGAAGATCGTTCATTGGAACATTTCAAAAGCGTCTCACCCCATTTATGGACTGCGAAAGTATGAGGATGAGCTCTATAGAGGGATCGCGGCGATCATAGGAAACGAGTCTGATCTAGCACGGGTCAGAAGACCTGAGGGCGAGATCCGAGGAAATACCGTCTTCTCTTGGCCCTTTTACAGGAATGCTGACGCAGATTTGGTCCACGCAACAGCTCAGACCCTCGCCCCAGCCATCTACTTTAAAAGAATAAATAAATTCGTAGTTACGGTCCACGACCTGGCACCCATGATATACCCTTCTGAGATGAACAACTTATCCGTTAGGGTGCAGTACCTCCTGACACCAAGAGCCCTGAAGAAGGCTGACAGAATCATAGCCGATTCCCGCTTTACACGAGATGAACTTCTGAGGCTGACCGATCTCAAGGTAGATAGAATCGAAGTCGTTCACCTCGGCGTAGATCACGATCTATATAGGCCGATGGAGAGATCGATCTGCAAAGAGCGGTTCGGACTCAATCCTGAAGACAAACACGTATTGGTGGTCTCCTCGAACCTCGAGCACAAGAGGATGGATCTTGCCAAGAAGCTATTTGGGTATATCCGCTCTGAGAGAGGAGACGTCAAGATGATAAAAGCGGGCTACGGAGAGGGGCTGGAGGGCGAAGGCATAATCAGCGTAGGATGGGTCCCTGAAGAAGATATGCCCCTATTATTCAATGCATCCGACGCCTATCTGCATACCTCGGAGTACGAGGGGTTTGGGCTTCCGGTATTGGAGGCGATGTCTTGTGGGGTTCCCGTCATCGCTTCAAATAAGGCGAGCATCCCGGAAGTCGTCGGAGACTGCGGGTTACTGCTGGACTTCGATACTCTGAACTACAGAGAGATAGTCGGAGAGATCTCTTCCCTGATCGACGGGGGGCTGGATAGTGCTGCCCTGGAGCGGAGCAGAGGCTTCTCCTGGGAGAGGACCGCACGGGATACATTTGAGATATATAAAACATTGCTGGAAGTATAATCTAGATGTGTCCCGCATGATGTTGGTGATATTTAATGATTAAAATCTTAGTTTCAGTAAGAAATTTTTATCCTATAATTGGTGGTGCAGAGCTTTCGATGTATACGTTGGCAAAACGTCTTTCAGAAGAGAAAGAGGTTCA
>JANKMW010000060.1:7364-10515 GCA_024649985.1 Methanothrix sp. | reverse complement strand
AAATTCTGAAAAATCTATACCAAAAATTGTGTTGGACATATCAAGGATACAAAGCATTACAGGCTGGAGTCCAACTACTGAGTTGAGAGATGGGATAAATAAAACATGGATGTGGATAAATGGGTTGTAGTGCGGTAAGATCTGTGGTTAAGCCAGTTGGGATTAAATTGCGATCTCGTAATGGAACCGCGCTGAGTTCAATAAGAAAAACTTGGCCTATTACTTTCCTTGAGCGAAATGTAGCATACATGAGAGATGATTGGGGTGTACTGGATAACGATTCCTACTATAACTCGAATCTAATAGGAAATAGGAAGGATTGCATGATGCAACAAGAAGGGAACTATAAATGAAATTTAACCGATCATTTTTTGCTAATAGGGAATACCTAACCACTGGATTTATTCTTGTAGCTATATTAATTATCGAGACCGCCCGGATGTACACTCGGGGCGATCCGGGGCTGCCCCTCGGTAAGATCTTCGGCCTTACGACCTTCGAGCTGGGGTGAGGATCCGCCGGGGCTACTGGCCAAAGACCCGGGGCATCTCGGATGACTTCGCTATGCAGCCGCCTGTTGCCGAAGAGATGGAAAGGTCTATATATTGACAGTCCAACAATTAATGCAGAGCATGGACCCAAAGAGCCGGTTTCTATGGATGGCTGCCGCGATCCTGGCTGTGGCGTTGGCAGGGGTCGTATACATAACCCAGAACTTCATAACGACCATACTCTTGAGCTTCTTTCTCGCCTACGTCCTCTACCCCTTCTACTCGCGCCTCTTGAATCTGACCAAGAGAAAGCGGATCTCCGCCCTCCTCTCCATATCCATCGTATTTCTAATATTCCTCGTCTTCGTCTTGAGCGTCATCAACGCCCTGGCGACTGAGATCTCCTATCTATACGCCTCCCAGGATTCATGGGACGAGACAGCCAGCATGCTAACTGAAAAGACCGCCGGAAACTTCTTTGAATGGGCCTCCGCCCTTGCGGAGGATCGGGCCCCGCAGTTTATGGCTCCCCACCTCGGAGATCTCGTCGCCCTCGCCGAAGATCAATTAGCTCCGATCCTCGCAGCCCCCGCCGCCTGGCTCGTACCGGAGGTGCTGCCGAGGGTCTCAAGGGTCCTCACCGGCCTTGCGGACTGGATCGCGGGGAACCTGCCGATCCTGATGGCCCAGTTCGGCGTAGCCATCCTCCTAACCTACTACCTCCTCGTTGACGGGGCGAGGTCGGTGGAGGAATTCCTCCGGCTCCTCCCCGAGAAGGCGCTGGTCCGCCGGTTTCTCGCTGAATTGAACTCCATCTACAACAGCCTCTTCAACGTCTACCTGATAAACAGCCTCCTGACGGGTCTCATCGCCGCCTTCGTCTACCTCCTCGTCGGCGTACCCTACCCCTTCCTCTGGGGGATGGTCACCGCCGTCTTCGCCCTCATCCCCCTCATCGGAACCAGCGCCGTCTACATCCCCATGGCCTTATACTATCTCGTGGTGGGGGAATACCTCAAGGTGGCGGCCCTTCTGATCCTGGGGACCGTCTTTTTGAACATATTTCCCGAGAACATCATGCGTCCGGCTCTCGCCAGGGCAGGGGCGGCTATTCATCCCGCCGTCACCCTCCTCGCCTTCGCAGCGCCGATATTCGTCATCGGTGTCATGGGGGTGATCGTCGGCCCCGCCCTCTACGGTTTCGTCCTAGCCGCCTACAGGACCCGCCTTTCTATGATGGAAGAGGAGGCGGGGGTTGTAGCCGAACCCAAAGGGAGCAGCCACCCTGCCGCCGCCTCCCACTCCTCCGTCCAGGGGCTCCGCCGCCTCGGCGGGATGGCGAGAGGGTTCTTCTCATGGATATCGAGGGGTCGGCTATGAGATTTCACAGCTCTGGTTTCGGCACCTTTATCGGCTAATAGCTTTCAACTATCATATACTGTGACTATGGTTGACCATGAGAGCCGGAGAGGGCCCTGGAATGGACGATGAATCAGGCGGATCGGATAGCCTTCTCACCGATAGGCAGGCCGCGGTCTTGAGGCTCCGGAAGAAGGGGCTGTCTCAGCAGGAGGTGGCGGAGATCCTGGGGACGACCCGGTCCAACGTCAGCATCCTCGAGAAGAGGGCGCTTCATAACGTATCCCGCGCGAGGGCGACCCTGAGAGACTGGACGATGATCCAGGCCCCCGTCTCCATCGAAGTCCCTGCGGGAACCGACCTCTTCGAGGTTCCAGACCTCGTCTTCTCCGAGGCGGACAGATCAGGGATAAAGCTTGGGATCGGCTCAGTAGACGTAGTCGTCCAGATAAAGAGCAAGGTCCCGGAGGCGCTCAATAAGAGGGTGATAGTCTGCGACCTCGTCGTCGCCGTCACCGAGGACGGCCTCCTCCTCGTCCGGGAGGCTGTGCCGGAATGAATTGAGCCGCCATCAAATGGATCATCATCCAGGAGTTTGATCATATATGGCCAGAACCCTATCAGATAGAGACATCGAGATAATGAAGAAGCTCGCCCCCGAGTGCGCAGATACGACCTGCTCCGGCTCCGGCCTGTACTTTCAGTCTATCCTCCCCCCCGTCTCAAACCACTTCTCCCTCGACGACGAGGACTTTGAGGATAGGCTGAAGAGGCTCGACATCTTCGACCTCCGGTACTTATCGGAGGTGATCCTCGACGGATCGGAGAGCCTCGGGTGCATCCAGCCGGAGCACGCCGAGATCCTATTCCGGCTCTTCCGGGAGAGGGTCTCAGAGGATGTAGGCGCAAAGGTCAGGGAGCACTATGAGGAGGCGGGGGGGTGCCATCATTGAGCTGCGATCCAGTCTCTGATTATGTGGTTGTCTTATGCACGGCGCCTCCGGACCATTCGGGGGGGCTGGCAAGGCTGGTAGTGGAGGAGAGGCTAGCAGCCTGCGTAAATATCTCCCAGGTTAGGTCCACCTTCATCTGGGAGGGGAGGGTGAACGAGGAGGCAGAAGACCTCCTCATCATGAAGACGGAGGGTCTAAGGTTCGAAGATCTCTCCGCCAGGCTACGGGAGGTGCACCCCTACCACCTCCCCGAGATCATAGCCATCCCGATAATAACGGGAGACGATCTCTACCTGGCCTGGATATCGGAGTCGTTGAGAGGACCCTCAACCCCCCATGGGCCAGAAG
>JANKMW010000060.1:2635-7354 GCA_024649985.1 Methanothrix sp. | reverse complement strand
GCCGGAAGCAGATGGAAAGTAGCCGATTCCCGCCCTCACGCTTCCTTTAGCCGGTCCGCCGCTTCCGCCAGCTCGGCGTCTTCCTTCAGCTTCGCCAGCTCCGCCGTCCCCTCCTGGAACCCCTCCAGGGCGTTGAAGAACCTGTCCAGGACGTCGCCGCGATAGGTCGGAACGACGAAGATGTGGGTATGGGGGATCCTCCGACCCCGGGCGTATATCGCCACAAAGTCGGGGCTGTAGGCCCTCATGATCTTGGAGGATACCTCTCTTGCCACCAAAAAGAGGCTCTCCACCTCCTCCTCGGAGAGGTCGTGCCACCAGGGGACGTGCCTTTTGGGGATGACGAGGGTGTGCCCTTCCGAGAAGGGGTTTATGTCCAGGATGGCCAGGGATAGGTCGTCCTCATAAATCCTGTGCGCCTTCGCTCTGCCGGCCACGATATCGCAGAATACACAGCCCTTCACTTCATTCGTCTCCAAATAAACTCCTCCTGCTGATTTGATCGGCTTTGGACCTGATCGGCTTTGAGTTTTTTTTGAATATAACCCTCCCCATTGGCTCCTGAGGCCTTCAAAACCCTCTCTTGATTTGAGACCGAGAATAAAGGGCCTTTGACAGGGCCCGAAGTTGTTATATACTCTTGAAATGAAATTATATGCCGGCTGTTTAAGATACGAACAGGCATTGCGCCGTTTGAGTACAGATCGAGAAATAATACGAAATATTTCTTATTACGAGATATCTCAAATCAAGACGGTAGGAGGGGCGATAGATGGATGAATCTTCAGTTCTGATAGGAGGGAAAGCAGGCGACGGAATAACCGAGGCGGGGATGATCATAGCCAGACTATTCAACAAGCTCGGATACTGCCTCTACCAGTATCTCGACTACCCCTCCCTCATCAGGGGCGGCCACAACTTCGCCATAATCAGGGCCGCCGAAAAGAAGGTAGGGGCCCATAGAGATGAGGTAGACTATCTCCTCGCCCTAAACCAGGACGCCATCGATCTCCACAAGTGGAGGCTGAAAGAAAATTCCATCGTCATCTATGACTCCGACGAGGTGAAGTCGCCGTCGATGGAGGGGATCGGCCTACCCTTCAAGACCTTCGCCGAGGAGGCGAAAGCTCCAAAGATCGCCAGGAACGTCGGCCTCATCGGCGCCTTCGCCGGGGCCGCGGGGATCGAGGAGGAGGTCGTCGAAGAAGTCCTCCGAAAGGAGGTCCCAAAGTCGGTCGACGAGAACCTGGAGGTCGCCCGCCGGGGGCGCCAGGGCATCGAGGGGCGCGAAGGGATGAAGGTCGAGAGGAGGTCGTACCCCTGCTGCCCCGTCGTCACCGGAAACGAGCTATTAGCCCTGGGCCTCCTCAGAGGCGGCCTCGACGCCTACGTCGCCTACCCCATGACCCCATCCTCCGGAATCCTCCACTTCCTGGCGAAGGTCGCTGACGAGTTCTCGATCAAGGTGGTCCATCCCGAAAACGAGATCGCCGTCATCCTGATGGCCCAGGGCTTCGCTTACGCAGGAAAGAAGGTGGCTCTCGGCACCTCAGGAGGGGGTTTTTGCCTCATGGCTGAGGGGATGAGTCTTGCGGGGATGGCGGAGATGCCCCTCGTCGTCGTCCTCTCTCAGAGGCCCGGCCCCAGCACCGGGGTTCCCACATACACCGCCCAGTCCGACCTCCACTTCGCCATGAACGCAGGGCAGGGGGAGTTTCCCCACCTCGTCGTAGCCCCCGGAGACGCGGAGCAGGCCTTCTGCTGGTCGGCTACGATAGTGGGCCTCGCCTGGAAGTACCAGATCCCCGGGATCCTCCTCTCGGACAAGACCCTCAGTGAGACCGCCTACAGCTTCAACATCGAAGAGGCGAGGGACGTTCCTGATATAAAACCCGTCATCTGGGATGGCGGGGGCGAGTATGAGAGGTACGCTCCGGGAGATGACGGGATCTCGCCCCTCGCCTTTCCGCCCAGGCCTGGGGCGGTGGTGAAGGCCAACAGCTACTCCCACCTCGCCTCCGGGATCACGACTGAAGACCCTCGCGAGATCGAAACGGTCCAGGACAAGCTCCTCAGAAAGGAGGAGGGGCTGAGAAGGGAGGTGGAGAGGTTGGCTTCAGTCAGGACATACGGTGATGGGGGCTCTTCGACCGCCCTCCTCTGCTGGGGCTCCAACAAGGGCGTATCTGCAGAGCTCGGCGAGGAGCTCGGCCTCCGGGTAGTCCAGCCGGTGGTCCTGAACCCCTTCCCCGCCAACCGTTTCCGGGAGGCACTCCGGGGTGTCGATAGGACGGTATCCGTCGAGACGAACTCCACGGGGCAGCTCGCCCGGCTCATCCGATATCACGGGTTTGAGGCGGACGATTCGATCCTGAAGTACGATGGGAGGCCTTTCTCCGTCGACGACCTGGAATCGAGGCTTAAGGAGGTGGCGATATGAAACCCCAAGATCTGGCCACGGGAGCGGAGAACACCTGGTGTCCTGGGTGCGGAAACTTTGCCATATTGAACGCCATAAAGCCGGTCTTGGCGGATCTTGACGAGGAGGGGCTCATCCCAGTCGAGAACGTCGTCATGGTTTCTGGTATAGGCTGCCACGCCAAGATCGCCGACTACGTCAACGCCAACAGCTTCTATGCGGTCCACGGCAGGACGATCCCCGTCGCCACAGGGATCAAGCTTGCAAACCCCGACCTCACCGTCATCTGCTTTGCCGGAGACGGCGACGCCTATGCCGAGGGGCTCGACCACCTGATCTTCGCCGCCAAAAGGAACGTCGATATAACGACGATAATCCACGACAACCGGGTATACGGCCTCACCACTGGACAGTACACCCCCACATCCCCCTCGGGGTTTAAGGGGAGGTCAACCCCTTCTGGCCTCGAAGTCCCTCCCATAAACCCCCTGGAGATCGTCTTTGCCAGCGGCGGAACTTTCGTCGGCCGGGGCTACTCCCACGGGATCGATCTCCTCAAGGATATCTTCAGGAGTGCGATCCTCCACCGGGGCTTCTCCTTCGTAGACGTCCTTCAGGTCTGCGTCACATTCTTCAATATGTACGATTACTACAACCAGCGGGTCTATCCCCTGGAGGATCACGATCCTCTAGACCGGGCCAGGGCCCAGGAGGAGATGAAGGAGTGGGACTACAACTCTGACGGTCCGATACCCTTGGGCGTCTTCTTCAAAAAGGATGCCGCCACATTTGGAGATAACTTCAAGAAGTTCAACTCCAGGAAGACCGACTTGGAAGCGTCTATAAGAAAGACTCTGGAAGGATATATCTGAGGCTTGAGGCGCTCTTCGGTGAGCTCGATTCTCCGGGCTGAACAGCTCATGCCCTCCGATCCAAAGGATTATATACTTATGGATAGAAATTACGGTGTCGTGCTATCGGATATGTTTTGAGCTGCATCGAACTTTGACCACCCTTCAGCTTCCCCCCATCGAACTGATTGGGGATGGGGGCTGAGATCGTTATTTTGGAGGTGAGATGGATGGCGAAGAAGTATGTTTGCACCGTATGCGGTTACGTCTACGATCCGGATAAGGGCGACCCCGACTCCGGGATCGAGCCAGGTACTGCTTTTGAAGACCTCCCCGGAGACTGGACATGCCCGGAGTGCGGGGCTCCGACCGACGCCTTCGAGGCTGCCTGAAGGGGAGATGAGATCATGGCGCCGATAGGCGAAAGGATGGCGGAGGCTCTCAACGAGCAGGTGAAGTGGGAGCTATTCTCCTCCTACCTCTACCTGGCGATGTCAGCCTACTTCTCGGCGACGAAGCTGCCCGGCTTCGCCCACTGGATGAGGGTCCAGGCCCAGGAGGAGCTGATGCACGGGATGAAGATATTCGACTTCGTGATCGAGAGGGGGGGCAGAGCCGAGCTTCTGGAGATAGATAGGCCCCAGTTCGAGTGGGGATCGCCCCTGGAGGTGGCAGAGGCGGTCTACGACCACGAGAAGAAGGTGACGGGGCTGATCAACGGCCTTGTGGACCTCGCCGCCGAGGAGGGGGATCACGCCACCCTAAACATGCTCCAGTGGTTCGTCTCCGAGCAGGTGGAAGAGGAGGCGAACGCCAGCGAGATCGTAGAGAAGCTGAAGATGGTCAGCGGCGATAGGGGGGTCGGCGTCCTCTTCATGCTCGACCGGGACCTGGGAGGGAGGCCTCCTAAGCTCGCGGCCGTCGTATCCGCCGGTTGAAGGCAGGATGGGAGATGGAAAGCCCGGAGTCGTCATAGCGACTTTGCGAACCATAGAATCGGTGGTGATTTGATTTATGGAACCTAAAGATATGAAGCTCGGCATCCTGGGACTGGGAAAGATGGGCGGAAACCTCGCGCTGCTGGCGAAGGAGAAGGGCATCTCCGTGGTGGGGAAGTCGAGGTCCGCCAAGCCTCATCTTGAGAGGAAGGGGGTGAAGGTGGTGGACGGGTACGGGCCTTTCGTCGACTTCCTCGACCACCCCCGGGTGATGTACATATCCGTCCCCGCGGGGCCGACGGTGGACAAGGTCCTCGAAGGGCTCGTCCCCCTCCTGGACGCTGGCGACGTGGTGATCGACGGTGGAAACTCCTTCTACCTCGACTCCGTGCGAAGGGAGGAGGACCTCTCCGACCTGGGCATATTCTTCCTCGACTGCGGGACGAGCGGCGGTGTCGAGGGCGCCCGGAAGGGGGCCTGCTTCATGGTCGGCGGCCGCAAGGAGGGGTTC
>JANKMW010000060.1:0-2625 GCA_024649985.1 Methanothrix sp. | reverse complement strand
CTCTATTCCGGCGACCCCGGGTCCGGCCACTTCGTCAAGCTCGTCCAAGACGGCGTCGAGGCGGGGATGCTCCAGGCGATCGGCGAGGGGGTCGCCCTCCTCCGGGGAAGCGACTTCGACCTCGACCTGGAGAAGGTATTCAAGAGCTGGGCCAGCGGCGCCACCGTCCGGGGGTGGCTCGTGGAGCTGATGGCAAAGAGCCTCGCAGAGCAGAGGTTCAGTGACGTCCCGACCCACGTCGAGGATACGGGTGAGGTGAACTGGCTCGTCCACGACGCCCTCGAGAAGGAGATCCCGATCCCCGTCATCGCTCAGGCTGCGATGGAGCTCTTCAGGTCGAGGGATAAGAGCTGCGATGCCTGCCGGTCGGTCGCCCTGATGAGAAACAGTCGCGGCGGCTATCCCCTCGGAAAAGACGATCAGGTCGCAAAGGAGAGGAGGGCGAGCAGGATGGAGAAGATCTGAGTCGGGGCGCAGGTTTTCAGGAGGCGGACCGGGGTCGTCCGCCATCTTTTTTTCGAGACATTTAAGATTATATTTTAATCATATTTGGATTATACCTTCTTTCACCTCTTCGTCTCCGGGTCGGTTAGACCACTGCTATCCGAAACCTTTTTTGGCTCCCTGAACAGACCCTCTGGAGGAAGCGGCAGAAATGGATCGATAAGGGAGTAGGGTGAGGCGAGATGACGAAGAACAAGTTCGGCTGGAAGGTGGGGGACTGCCTCAGGTGGTCATCGCCGGAGGGGTGTGATCTTCGGGGTACGGTCACCAAGGCGACGGCGATAATGATCGAGTTTGAGACGGAGGAGGGGGATCTCAAAAGGATCAAGGGGAACAACCCCGCCATCTCCCGGATAGATGATCCGCCGACCGGCGGGGGATCTCTCCCCAAGGCGGGATCCGGGGCTGGAGCGGATGCGTATGAGGCTGGATCGGATGCGTATATCGATAACCGGGCTGATGGAGATGATGGGGCCGACCCCGACGAGGCCGTCGGATCCGCACCCGTCTATGAGCCCGCGTTGGCATCAAAGGAGAGGGGGGAGAAGGTCTGCGAGATGATGGCGGAGGTGGACCTAGTCTGCGGCGGGGTCGATGAGATCTCCGTCCTGGTGAAGAAAGGAGGAGCCCCGCGGGCCGGCGATGAGGAGTTCAGGCTCGCCGACGGCGAAAGGTGGCACCCTTCCCTGGAGGCGGCCCTGGACGCCGAGTACGGCCGAAGCTGGATGTGCATCAGGATGCAGGAGAGGTGATGGGCCATTGAGGGAGCCGACCCCTACGAGCACCAGGTCGAACGCTACGACCGATGGTTTGAGAAGAACCGGGCCGCCTACCTATCGGAGCTTGCGGCCGTCAGATCCCTGACCCCTCGTTTCAGGCAGGGTCTGGAGGTGGGGGTTGGGACGGGGAGGTTCGCCTCCTGCCTGGGCATCTCCGTAGGCCTCGACCCATCGCTTCCCATGATGGAGGTCGCCCGCAGAAGGGGCGTTGTATGCGTCAGGGGCATCGCCGAACGGCTCCCATTCCGGGACGGTCCCTTCGACCTCCTCCTGATGGTCACCGTCGATTTCCTCCTCATGGATAAGGCGAGAGCATTCCGGGAGGCAGCCCGGGTCCTCGCCCCGGGCGGGTCGATCGTCGTCGGCTTCATCCGCCGCGATAGTCCCCTGGGCAGGCGGTATGAAAGGGAGAAGGGGATAGACGAGGGAAATAAGGGGGATAAGAGGAATAAGGGGAAAAACGGAAAGAAAGGGAAAGATGAAGCCGGCTTTTATGGTGAGGCCCGTTTTCTCTCCCCGGAGGAGATGGCCGCCCTCCTGGAAGGAGCGGGGTTTTGCGACCTCGTCTTCGTCGAGACGCTCTTTTCGCAGCCCGAGGAGATGACGTCCCTCCAGACTCCCATCCCCGGATACGGCCGGGGCTCTTTCGTCGCCGTCCGGGGAGAAAGGTTATAGACGATCCCCTTCCTGGTGTGGAGAGAGGTCATGGACGGCATATCTATCTTTCTGATCGCCATCGGCCTTGCCATGGACGCCTTCGCGGTCTCGGTGGCCAGCGGGGCGGTGGCGGCCGAGGAGAGGCTGAAGGCCGCCACCGCGGCCGCCATTTTCTTCGGCGGCTTTCAGGCCTTGATGCCTCTGGTCGGCTGGTTGGCTGGGTCGGAGTTCAGCGACGCCGTCATCGGATACGGCCACTGGGTCGCCTTCTGCCTCCTCGCCATGATAGGCGGAAAGATGATCCGCGACTCCTCCTCGCCGGTCCCGGAGAAGAGGGCGGCAAACCTCCTGAACTATCGGGTCCTCACCTTCCTCGCCGTCGCCACCAGCATCGACGCCTTAGCCGTCGGCGTCTCCTTCGCCTTCCTTGAGGTCTACCTCCTCTTTTCCGTGGCGGTCATAGGCATCGTCACCTTCCTCCTCTCTTTTATCGGGGTTTACATCGGAGGCGGTTTTGCGGGACTCTTCGAGAGGAGGATCGAGATCTTCGGCGGCCTCATCCTCATCGGCATAAGCCTCAAGATCCTTCTGGAGGGGCTCTTCTTATAGCCTTCTTGGGAAGGGATCTATCGCCACCTCTTCGCTCCCAAACCTGCCAAAGCGCTCCTCCTCTTCAGCTCCGCCC
>JANKMW010000005.1:30444-38013 GCA_024649985.1 Methanothrix sp. | reverse complement strand
TTTGTCGGATAGATCCTATATTTGAAGGCTTTAAGCATTATACTCACTTATGCTGTTATGGTATTTAAAGATTCATAGCTTAAGGAGGGGTACGATTCATCCCCGGCCCGAAGACCGGGGTTTTCTCTACCCCTGCACCCCGCCTCTATAACCTTTATAAACCTTATTCGTCTGCCAGATCAGAGGATTTTCGACTCAGGACGACGATCTTGTGAGTCGAATGGTTTAGCCAGCCATTATGGAGGATCAAAACCTGTAGCGGGTCGGACCATAGTTACCTCTCCTGAATCATCCTCCGTGAACGACCCTTATCACCCGGATCTCATCCTCTTCCCCCGCCAGATCCTCCTCCGGGACTATCCTGCCGTTCCTGGCCACTAGGACCTCCAGGGGGTTGATCCCAAGCTCTTCCAGGAGGTCTCTTATCGAAGATCTCCCTGAAATCATCGCCCTCGTCTCGCCATCGGGGAGGATCACCCTCATGGATCACGCCTCATGACGTCTCTGTGGGGGGTCATATCGCATCCCGTGCAGGGAAGGCACATCGTCTCGGCGAGGTCTGCCCTGAGGCCGTGCTCGTCCAGGAGATCTCGGAGCATCCGGGCGAGGGTCAGGAGCCTATCTGCTGAGGGCCTTTTTACATAAACCTCGCCGGCCCGGAGGGGGTGAGGGGAGATCGGCCTCAGTATCGGTATCACCCCCATCTCCACAAGCCTCCTCGCCCCCGCTTCGACGGTGGCGTCCCCCTCTCCCAGGCCGATGATGAAGTTTGTAGTGACCCTGTTCTCGCCGAAGACCTCGACGGCCTTCTCCAGGGATTCGAGGATGACGGGGAGGGAAAGGCCCGGACAGCACCTCTCGAAGATCTCCCGGTCCATCGTCTCGACGTTGTACTTCACCTCCGCCGCCCCCGCCGCGTAAAGGATCTCAGAGCTGGAGGATGTCGGATATACCGAGACGCCGATGGGCAGATCATAGATCTCCCGGAGGGCTCTCACCGCCGACGCCACGGTCTCCACCTCCTCCTCCGGCGACCTGGCTACGCCGCTGGTGAGGGATATCGCCCGCATCTCGCCGGTCCGGTCGGCCTCCTCCACCAGCTCCAGGATCCGGTCCAGGTCCTTCGCCTTCCCGGAGAGCTTCGGCACGGGACAGAACTTGCAGTCGAAGATGCAAGCTGGGCTGACCGTCAGGTACGCCTGCTGCGGGCAGTGGCAGAGGGCGGGCTCAAGCCTCCCCCGGGCGATCTCGGCGCCTTCGTGGAGGATGATCACGTCCCCTTTCCGGCCCAGGACCTTCAGGGGAGAGCTCCTGCTTATGGATAGCCTCACCCGGTGCTCCCCAGACCGGAAGAAGAAGGACTCCTTCCCGGCCCCGGGGCCTGCGACAGGTACCGTCGTTCCCGCACCCGCCTTAAGAAGCTCTTCGTCGATATCGGCGCTCCCGATGCTCACCAGGAGCGCCTTGGTCTTTGAGTCCATCTACACCTCAAATCATCGAGATCCTATAGCCTCTCACGGCTAAATCCTCAAGAATCCCCAGACCATCAATATGACCTTCCGTTCTCCGGTCGGGCGATCAGGCCATCGATTTACAATTGTTAACATAAATTGGAGCACCCCTCGTATATAGATATTGGGAAGGGGGCGAGGAAGAACATCACCTCGACCTTCCCAGGAGGTGGCATGCCTTGCAGAGATCTCCGACGGAGGGTTCGCCGCAGATCCTGCAGCACGAGAGGGGTGTTACGGCAGGCCTATCTTCCGCGGAACTCAATATCTTCTCAAAGCCCCTCAAGACGGAGCCTTTCGTCCCCGGATGGTCCCTTTCAAGGCCGTTCATCATCCTTCGAATCTCAAAGCGCAAGGAGGAATGGGCGTAGGGGCACTCCGGGGCCTCGGGATAGACTCCAGCGAGGATCCCGTAGAGGGCCACCTCTTTTTCGGCGATATGGCGCAGGGGCTTGATCCTGGGGACGAGGCCTGGCCGGGGCCTCCTCGGCGAAAGCCTGAAGAGCCGTTCGATATCTCCCTTGAGGTAGTTCATCATCACCGACTGGGCCTCATCGTCGAGGTTATGGCCTGTGGCGAGCTTCGTCGCCCCCAGGTCTCTTGCGGCCCGGTTGAGGGCGCTCTTACGCAGGACTCCGCAGAAGGTGCAGGGGGCCTGATCTCTGCCTTTCGCGATCCGGTCGAGGTCCGATCCGAACTCGTCTCTGAAGGATATCATCTTCAGCTCGACGCATAGATCCTCGGAGATCCTCCGGGCATATCCTATGGTATCCTCCCTGTAGCCCTTTATCCCCTCATCGATGGTGATGGCGAAGAGCTCGACCGCCTCCCCGGCTAGGATCTTTTTCAGGACGTAGAGGAGGACCGTGCTGTCCTTTCCTCCGCTCAGGGCCACAGCTATTCTGTCTCCATCCTCGATCATCCTGCCTGCCTTCAGGGTCTCTACTACCTGGTCCTGGAAGGCCTCCATGAAATGGCTGCTGCATAAAAGCTTCCGAGACCTGCTGGACCTTGCCACGGCGGCATCTTCGCATATCGAGCAGCGCAAATTATTCAATTCGGGTCGATCCTCCAAATCGGCGTCTCCGAGGTCACAATTGTTAATTGAGCCGCTCCATATATAATTTGCCTTCCCGAAGATCGGCGTTCTATGACGGGTTTGTCGGAGGCCGGCTCTCCCCGGATCGCCGACGCCGTTAATGAGCAGGATCTCCCCTGTCGTTTGGGACCTCGGGAGAAGTTTGATATACTATCCGATTCCCATGGCGGATAACAATTGTTATACCATCGTTGAAGGTACGGAGGTCTGGTGGTCTATGAAGAGTGGAGATAGGGCGTTATTGATGATGGGCTGCCCCGAAGTTCCGGTCCAGATGGCGGCCGCCATCTACCTCTCCCTTCGGCTCGAAAAGGCCGGGGCGGATGTCACCGTAGCGGGGACGGATGCGGCGCTGAAGCTTCTTAAGATGACCGATCCCGAAGGACATTACATCAAGGATACCATAGAGCTGGATCAATGCATCGCTGATATCGTCGAGAAGAAGACGGACTACAACTGCTGCTTTGCCTTCATGCATAACGACGCCGGGGTGACCTACGCCGCCACCATGAGCGCCATATCGGGGGCGAAGATGTATGCGGTGATCTTCGGGAGAAACGCCGAAGCCGTAGCGGAGCTGGTAGATTTCCCCGCCGAGAAGATCGTAGCCAAGGCGGTCCATAACCCCATCCCCCTCAAGAATAAGATCGACCGGGTGATGGGATGAGCTGCGTTGAGGAGATGAAGTACAACCTCTACCTGGAGAGGACCGGCTTCAAAGAGGCTCGCGAGTACATCAAAGATAACTCCGATGAGGTATTCTACGTCAGCCCCGGATACAAGATCTTCGGGGACTACTACCTCATCGGGGTCCCTCCCATCGCCATGGGGGCGAGGGGCAAAGAGCTGATATTCACTTACGTCAAGCCCTGCCATGGGACCTTCGTCATGGGCATCGAGGCCGAGGAGGAGATAAGAAGGCTGAGAGAGGAGGATCTTAAGAGGCCGAAGGCGAAGTCCGATAAGATCAGCCAGACCGCCGTCGCCTCCGCCGCAAGCTATCGGGAGCTGTGGAAGAAGTGAGAGGAATTCATCGATCCTGCAGGTCAAAGGTTCGGCTCAAGGGCTCTCCCCTCGATGGGCTGGCCCTCCGAAGGGGGGGCGTCGACGCCTCTTCTACCTAGCGGATACATCCTCTACTATGCCTTTCTCAAGACGTCGTAAGCCTGCGGTCCCTAGTGACATCCCGGATCTTGTATCGGGTCATCTCTGCTCCAGCCTCTCTCTGATCGCCCGTCCCAGGTCAGAAGCCTTCTTCATAACCTCGGGCTCATCCTCGACGCTCCTGAAGGGCCTGAGGATCTTCGCCGACCCCTTCTGATAAGGGACGTTCTCGGGGAGGATCTCCAGGTACCCTTGGTAGTTCTCCTTCCACCCGAAGTCCATCCCGGCTATATCGGGGGAGTAGGCGTTCCAGGATGCGTAGCTGCAGGTCTCCCCCACTCCACAGACGAAGCAGCAGGGGGTTCCCTTGGCGCTCATGCTCCCCACGACATCCATCCCACCGAAGGCCATCACCCGGGCGAGCCAGGACTCCACGTCCTTCTCGGCAGCGCACCCGACGGCGACGGCGGCAGCGACCTTATTTCTGGTGAGAAGGTCGACGTGCCGATAGGCGTATAGCCTCTCCATGAAGGCCTTGGTGAAGCCGCTGGGAAGGCCGAAGTAGGTGGGCGAGCCGACCACCAGGGCGTCGGCCTCCATCACCTGCGGGCCCAGCTCCTGGAAGTCGTCCTCCAATACGCACCTGTTTGTCTTGACGCAGGCCATGCAGGCTCTGCACGGTCCGATATTCAGGTCCGAAAGCTTCACAAAGACGTTATCAAGTCCCGTCCCATCCAAGACCGCCTTCACCAGCCTATCGGTGTTTGCGTCTCTGGTGGGGCTTCCACTGACACCCAGCACGTACATGTAAGACACCATGAAAAATATTTTAAATATTAATAAAAATTTTCGGGGGGTTCAGAGCCCCGCCCTCTCCACGATGACGTCGGCGACCTCTTTTGCGCTCTTGAAGGGAAAGTCCGTCTCCTTCAGGACCTTTCCGGCGTCTCCGGCCGTCAGCTCTACATCTCCTGCCTTGCACTTGGTGGCCGCACCCGCGGGCATCGCCGCAAGAAGCTCTTCGGGGGTCTTTATGGGAAACTTCGCGTTCTTCAGGGCTCCCTCAATCTGGGCGTGGATCTCATCTCTTATGCTCATGGTTCTTCACCGTCCTATCCTATGCCGGGTTATGAATTTATACTTTCGCGTTATAGAAATATACAAGGGTCACTCCGATACATCTTATTGACTTCGAAATACATGATGGAAACCTTTTTACTCCAGGAGGTGAGGGATCTATTCATGGGATCGGATCTGGAGAGGGATATCGCCGCCATCAGGTCGAAGCTCGAGGCCGTCCATGAGGAGCTCTTGAGGTTCGTAGAGATGTCAAACCAGCAGCATCTCGCCTCGATCCTGGAGGGGTGCAGGGTCGACTACGGCAGGGCGATCCTCGGCTACGCCCTCGAGGAGATCGAAGGGGGGCTGGAGGCGAATATGGTCGGGGACTGCCAGATGAAGGCCGCCTGCAAAGCCCTCTTCTCCGACCTCCTCAAGGGGAACCTCGACCACATCAAGGCCGGGGGGATATCGGAGGAGGCGATAGGGGGGGCGAGGTCGAAGATGGAGGATATGAGGAGGAAGGCCCCCAGGGAGGAGTGCGCGACATGCTTCTCGCAGGCCGGGAGGCTCCTGGAGAAGCAGCTTGATCTGATGCGCTCCCTGCGGGTATATCGAGACGCAGATATCGAGAAGGGCTCGATCGAGGATCTCGACGAAGAGGGGGCGGTTCTGGGGCTTCTTGAGCCCCTGGGAAACGGTCAGAGGCTCCAGATCATCAAGGCCCTAGCCGTCGAGACCAAGAGCTTCTCTGCCCTCTCGAAGTTGACGGGGCTGCGGGGCGGAAACCTCCTCTTCCACCTCCAGAAGCTCTCGGAGGCTCGGATGATCATCCAGAGGCACGAGAGGGGGGACTACATGATCACCGCCAGGGGATATAAGGCCCTCAAGGGGATCTCGCAGCTTTATTCGGATCTCTCTGACGAAGGGGCCGGGGTGGAGGCGGGAGCCACCCCTCAATCGGCGAGAGTTTAGCTTCGATGCTCCAAAGAATGCAGAAATATAATTTCGGCCTCTGCTATGGGGACTGAGAAAAATTGGCCGGAAGGGAGGGGAACCGGCGAGCCGACCGTGCCCTCTGCATGGAAATCCCTTTATTGCAGATTCTGCGCGGTTCCTAATTGTTCACAAGGTTTGTGGACCAGTCATCCCCCGCGAAGATCCGGGGATCATAGCCCTCCCGTTTCAGAGCATACCAGACCGCCGATGCGCCAAAGGCGTCATCTGAATATACCGCCACCGGCTCGTCTCTCTCAATCCCCGTGAATAGATCAGCCAGTTCGGCTCCGCCTTTGATCCTCCCACCATCCAGGACCGCCAGAGGGGGGGTCCCGCACCCGCCCTCCACCTAGCCGTCGTATTCGACCGGCTCGCCCCGGTCGATCGCGGCCAGGATCTCGCTCGCCTGGACCACCCTGCGCGACTCTTCGGCCGCCCCGCTGAACGCGCCCGCTGCAAGCAAGCGAAGCGCCGAAAGTGCCAGGGCCGGGATCGGTCTCGTCGATGATTCCTCCAGGTTATGAACTGGAGTCGAAGCTATAAAAAGATCCAAAGTTCCAGATACCAATTCATGTTTTTATTCGGTATCTGGCGGGGGGAGGAATCCATAATTCGCCATCAATCGAGGAGAGCATTCGAAGCTCTTGAAAAGGGGCGCCAAATTAAATACTGGATCTGATCCTTAATACAGCTAAAAGGGGTACCCATATGAGAAGAAAATTGAGCGGAAAGGGCATAAAGATTTTCGCAACGCTGGTCGCATCTCTTGCAATCCTACTGGCGGTGCCCGGGTCGATCCTCGCCGGAGGGGCGGAGCCGGACGACTCCGCCGCCGGGGCGACGGGCCTCGGGACGGTGGGGGCTGAAGGAGAGACGATCTCTCATGCTTCAAGCCTCGGATATCCGGGCGACATTGACTGGTTCAGCTTCAGCATCGAGGATCCTGCTGGCGAGGTCGCCATCGTCACCGACCCGACGAAGAACCTGCGCCTCGTCGTCTACGATGAAGAGCTTGAGTACATCGACTCCGCCGTCGGGCTCCTCTTTCTGAAGGCGCAGGTCGGCGGCTACTTCCTCCGGGTTGATTCCCTAGATCTGGAGGTGGGAGACTACTCCATCGCCCTCGGAAGCGTCATCGAGGCGGAGCCCAACGACTGCATCGCCGACGGAAACGACCTGGGGCTCCTGGCCGAGATGACCGTCGTCTCCGGATCCATCGAGCCGATGGGCGACACCGACTATTTCCTCTTTGAGGTCGGTCCGCAGGAAGGGTACGCCGCCATCACCGCCGTCGCGAAGCCCGGGATCGAGGACGACGTTGATGACGGTGATCTTTACAGCCTCTGGGAAGTTGAAGAGACGATATCCCTCGTCCTCTACGCCTTCGATGAAGAAGAGGGATACCGGCCGATCGACCACGCCGACGGTGGTATCGAGGCGGACCTCAAAGCTGGCAGATACGCCCTCCGGGCGGAGTCCGAAAGCCTGGAGCCGATCTCAGGATACATCCTCGCCATATCCTTCCCTGACCTCGACTGCGACGAGGAGCCGAACGACTCCCCCGAGGAGGCCCTGGATATCGGCGTCCTGACCTCAGGCGTCGAGTTGACCATATCTGGCTGCATCCTTCCCGGAGGCGACGTCGACTACTACGCCGTCGTCGTCGAGGAGCCCCTGGATGTGGTCGTCGAGACCTCCGGCAGTGGAGACGGCGACTCGGTCATCAGCCTCTACGATGGCGAGAAAGAGGAGATCGCAAGAGACGACGACGGCGGGGAGGGGACCTGGTCCAAGATC
>JANKMW010000005.1:29730-30434 GCA_024649985.1 Methanothrix sp. | reverse complement strand
GCTGCTGGAGCCGGGTGCCTACTATCTCAAGGTCGAGGCCTACGGGGGAGGCACCATCACGTACGATCTCTCGGTGGCGCAAGCTTAAATCGAGTCCGGTGAGCCGGAAGGAAGCTGAATATCCGAAGATGGAAGGATAGGACGGAAGAAGGATGCGGCGAAGAAGTCCGTAACGGTCTGAAGCCGGCGGCCGAGAGGGGCAAACCGCGCTCATAATTTCCGCCGCTCTCCGCCCCATTTTTGTTCCCCCCTTATCTCCCTCCGGCCCCTCCTTTTTTTCCGCCTCATCCTCACCAGAATATCATCACCCCGAAGGCGACGGAGAGCATGATAAGGTTTCGCAGGCCCGTCGAGCAGATCACAAGCTGCGTCCCTATCCGAGGGCCGAAGATCCCGGCGTGGGAGGGGATCAGCCACCTGGCGGCCCATGCGGCGCTGGTGATGACATTTCCGATCATGAGGGTTACGACGACCTCCTTTCCCGAGATCTCCTCCGCCGCCAGAAAGCCGCCGGCGACGGTGTAGGCGGCGACGTACCCCGCGAACTGGGCGGCTATGATCCCGAGCCCCGCCGCCGGGATGGGGAGGTATCCTCTGATCCCGCTGAGGTGGAGGGCGAGGAGGTCGAAGGCCCCGACCTGGATGAGGACCGATACCATGAACATGATCGCCGTCGTCATCTTCGCGACCCTCACCACCTTGGG
>JANKMW010000005.1:23136-29720 GCA_024649985.1 Methanothrix sp. | reverse complement strand
GTCGATCCGCCCTCGCCGCCTCGCCCCTTCTTTCGACGATGGAGAGGGGGGAGGTGGCGTCTTGGGTCCTCTCTCCTGCGGCCTTTGCCGGGGCTTTCCTCGAATCCTCTCCTGCGTCTCCCCCTGAATCCTCTCCTGTGGCCTCCCCCGAATCTTCTCCTGCAGCATCCTCTGGGGCCTCCCCTGGTGAGCTTCCCCTATCTCCGTCCAGGAGGAGGCGGCCTGCCATCATCACCACGGAGGTCTTCAAGAGCCCCACCAGCATCAGAAGGCCGAAGTAGACGAGGCCGGTGAACCCCAGCAGCGGTATCAGGACCGGGAGGAGGGATCTCCAGTGCATGGTGGTGGCGGGAAAGGAGTTGACCAGGGAGGCGACGAAGAGCTCCCTCTTCTCGATGAGCCCATCTCTGTAGAAGCCGGCGAGCATCGAGTTTGCGGACGCCGCCGAGAAGAAGGCGAGGATGAAGCTCGCCCCGGCGGCGTCGCTGAGGTGGGAGAACCTGGTTATGGGCCTTGCGATGAAGGCGATCCTCTCCGCCGCGTCGTAGACCATGATCAGCTCGGCGAGGACGAGCCCCAGGACTATCGGCGGCAGGGACTTGGAGAGGATGGCGAAGGATGTGGCCGTCGATTCGATGAGGATCCCAGTTATATCCGTCATTGTCCTCCATCATCGGCGGGACCCATTATTAAGTAATACGGATGAATCGACGATTCATAACCTTTCTTCTGGGGATCGGGATGGAGGGGATAGGCAGGTCTCCAAAAGAAATTAGTAACCATAGCCCCCCTCCCGTCACCATGAAAGAGAAGTGGCTCATGGCCGTCGGGGGCTCCTGGGATGAGATCAAGCCGCGAATCACCACCGCCCTCGAGTCCGGGTTCGACTGTGTTGTAGTAAGGCAGGAAGACGTCGAGCGGGTGAGAAGGCTCGGGGATATAAAGGTGGCGTCCTTCGGAAACGAGCGGGGCGAGGAGGACATCCTGATAATAGGCCGCGGCGGCGAAGGGAACGGCTCGGCGCCCCTCCCCGAGGACTTCGGCGCGTCCCTGGACATAAGCCTCGCCAGGGCCGCGGAGGGGACGGTGGCCGGCTACGTCGAGATCAGGGGCAAGAGGTACGAGGAGTTCGCGGTGGAGCTGGGAAAGAACGTCGATTACCTCGTTGTCGTCGGCAAAGACTGGAAGGTGATCCCCCTGGAGAATATGATCGCAGGCCTCCAGGGCGAGGAGGTCAGGATCATCAGCGGGGTCAAGACCGCCGAGGAGGCGGAGGTGGACCTTGCGACCCTGGAGAAGGGGGCTGACGGGGTCCTCCTCGATACTTCGGACCTCTCGGAGATCAAAAAGGTCCAGAAGGCGGTCGAGAAGGCGGGGATGGCGAGGCTCGACCTCGTCCCTGCAGAGATCACCCTCGTCAGGCCCGTCGGTATGGGGGACCGGGTCTGCGTCGATACCTGCACCATGATGCGCCCCGGAGAGGGGATGCTCGTCGGCTCCCAGTCGAAGGCCGCCTTCCTCGTCCATAGCGAGTCGGAGGAGAGCTCTTACGTCGCAGCCCGACCCTTCCGGGTGAACGCCGGGGCGGTCCACGCCTACGTCAAGGTCGGGGAGAAGACCCGCTACCTCTCGGAGCTGCAGGCCGGCGACGAGGTGACCATCGTCGACGACGAGGGGATGACCGCCACCGCCGTCGTCGGGAGGGTGAAGATCGAGAAGCGGCCACTTATGCTCATCGAGGCCGAGGTGGATGGGATGAAGATCTCCACCATCCTCCAGAACGCCGAGACGATCAAGCTGGTGGGCGAAGACGGCGCCGCAAAGTCGGTGACCGACCTTCGTGCTGGGGATAGAGTCCTCGTCCACGTCGAGGGGAAGGCTCGCCACTTCGGTATGGAGATCGAGGAGAGCATCCTCGAGAGATGATTTGTTCAGACCTTTAAAGGTGGGATATATCTGGTGGAGATGGCGGAGCAGGAGTTGGACGCCGGGAAGGTGAAGGGGTTTATGGGGAGAAAGAGGACCCTCGTCTTCGACGGCCTGAAGATCGAGGCTCCGGCGATCGTGGCGGTCCTGAGCGGATCGGCGGCGGAGCGGGACGCCTCGGCGGCGGAAGGGCTCGGGGCAGACCTGGTGGAGGTGAGGCTCGACCTCGTCCCCGGCGATCCCATAGGGGCGATCAGAAAGGTCCGGGAGGCGACGGCCCTGCCCATCATCGCCACCAACAGGATCGCCGAGGAGGGCGGAGCCTTCCGGGGCGGGGAGGATGAGAGGATCGAGATCCTGGCGGAGGCCTCGGCCTGGGCGGATCTGGTGGACGTGGAGTTTATGGCTGGGGGGCGGGACCGGCTGATGGATATGGTGGACAGGCCCCTGATAATCTCTTACCACGACTTCGAAGGGATGTCAAGCCTCGAAGCGACGAGGTCGATCTTGGCGGAGATCTTCGGTTGCGGTGCCGATATCGCCAAGATAGCCCTAACCCCCCCCACCCTGGAAGATTGCCTCGGCCTTCTTCAGCTCGTCCATGAGACGGAGCGCCCCCTCTCTTTGATGGGGATGGGGGATCTTGGAAAGCACCTGCGGGCCGTCGCCCCGGTATACGGCTCAGTCCTCACCTACGGCTACGTAGGAACGGCTACAGCCCCCGGCCAGATCCCGGTGCAAGCCCTGAGAGGGGTCCTGGACGTCCTGATGAGATCAGATGGTCTATGATCCTTATCCGGTCGTTATTTCGCTAGATCGATCCCGACCCCTTCTCTTTGATCTTCGGGTTTTTAGGCAGCCCGATAGGATCGCCTCAGTCCATAGGCAATGCAAATCCTTTTTTGTAAAATATTTGCTCTAAAATCTCTCTTAATCCTCATCGAATCGTCCAAATTATTTGGAGCTTTTTTGTAAAACATTTGATCTTAATGATTTCTTTTATAGGCTTTATATGGCAAAATTTGAGTCTATATTTTGTAAAATGATTTGTATTTATCTGAGCTTAAAACCATATGTCATCCCTTTCAGGCGATTTATTTGCGAACATAATCCGGTATATTATTGACATAGAGCCCACAAGGTTTATATCAAGCAATTAACCCACTGTAGTGCGCGGATATTTATCAGAGAGAGGTGAGAAGATGGATAAGATGGAAGGCAGTTTTTCTGTCGAGGACATGCAGAACGTCCAGATCAACATCGGCGCGGTAGTGAAGGAGGTGGAGGAGTGGGATCAGCCCATGGGCCCCTTCCCCTATCCGAGCATCGCCACCCTTCGGGACTGGGACTTCAAGCTGATAAACAGGTACAGGGTGTTTTACTCTCCGATCTGCGATCGGTGCACCCTCTGTACCTACGGTCCCTGCGACCTGACGGGGGACAAGAGGGGAGCCTGCGGCATAGACCAGGCGGCTCAACAGGGGAGGATCGTGCTTCTCGCGGTGCTCATGGGCTGCACAGCCCACTGCGCCCACGGCCGACACCTCTACCACTGGACCCTGGAGAAGTTCGGAGACCTTCCCTTCAAGATGGGAGACGAGATCCTGGTGGACGCACCTCTGACGAGGACGATAACCGGGACCAAGCCCAAGACCCTGAAGGAGTTTGGACCCGTCCTGGGCTACGTCGAGGAGCAGGTTGCCCAGCTTCTGGCCTGCACCCACACCGGTCAGGAAGGAAATTACAGGGACTTCGAGTCCAAAGCCCTCCACGCCGGGATGCTCGACTCCCTAGGCAAAGAGGTCTCGGACATGATCCAGATCATCGCCTACGACATGCCGAGGGGCGACGAGGATGCTCCCCTGGTGGAGTGCGGGATGGGGACCCTCGACAAGAACAAGGCGATCCTGATCACCTACGGCCACAACCTGGCGGGCTCCGCCGAGGCTATGTTCTACGCCGAGGATAACAAACTCTGGGACAAGGTCGATATCGGCGGAGTCTGCTGCACGGCCATCGACAACACCAGGATCGGCGAAGGTCTGGGCTATCCTGAGGAGATCCAGACCAAGTACAGGATGGTCGGGACCAAGGCGAAGATCGCCGGCGCCATGGGCTGGTGGAGGAAGATGGTCGAGGCCAACGTCATGGACTGCGTCATGGTCGACGAGCAGTGCGTCTATACCAACGCCCTGGAGGAGTGCCAGGAGAAGAAAGTGCCCCTGATCGCCACCAACGAGAAGATCATGCTGGGCCTGCCGGACAGGACGAACGATCCCGTAGACGAGATCGTCGACGACCTGGTTAACTTCAGGATGCCTGGGGTTGCCATCATCGACCCGATCAAGGCCGGCGAGGTCGGCGTTAGGACCGCCATCGCCGTCAAGCCGAAGCGAGCCGATGAGAGGAAGAAGGCCTTCATCACCGAGGAGGAGTTCAAGAAGTACGCCGAGTCCTGTACCTATTGTCACTCCTGCCAGTTCGTCTGTCCTCCCCACATCAAGATAGGCGACGTCGTCCAAGAGGCGGCAAAGGGCAACCTCGAGCCTCTCAGCTCGACCTACGAGATCTGCGTCGGATGCCGGAGGTGCGAGCAGGCCTGCCCCCAGGATATACCGATCCTCAGCCTCTACGCCTACGCCAACCAGGAGTACATAAAGAACCAGAAGTTCAAGATGAGGGCCGGCAGAGGTCCCGTCAAGGACACAGAGATCAGGCGTGTGGGAGCGCCCCTGGTTCTGGGAACGATCCCCGGGGTCATAGCCATCATCGGATGCGCAAACTACCCCAACGGGACCAAGGAGTGCTACGACATCGCCCGGGAGTTCGTCGACAGGGGCTTCATCGTCACCACCACCGGCTGCATGGCGATGGACATGTCCCTCTACACCGACGAGGATGGCAAGACGATCTGGGAGCAGTTCCCCGGAGGCTTCGACGGTCGGAACATCTGCAACATAGGTAGCTGCGTCTCCAACGCCCACATCCACGGCGCTGCCATCAAGGTGGCTACAATCTTCGCCGGAAGAAACGAGCGGGCGAACTACGACGACATCGCCGACTACATCCTCAGCAAGGTGGGCGCCTGCGGCGTCGCCTGGGGTGCCATGTCTCAGAAGGCCGCCTCCATCGCCACCGGCTTCAACAGGCTTGGGGTACCGGCCGTCGTCCAGCCTCACAGCGTCATGTACAGGAGGGCGTTCCTGGGCAGGACCGACAAGAAGGAGGATTGGGAGATCATCGACGCGAGGGACGGCTCGAGGGTTTACTGCGAGCCTGCGCCGGAGCATATGCTCTACGTCGCCGAGTCCGTCGAAGAGTGCATGTTGATGATGGCGAAGCTCTGCTTCAGGCCCAGCGACAACAGCCAGGGCAGGATGATCAAGCTGACCCACTACTGCGACATCAGCATGAAGTACTTCGGTTGCATGCCCCCAGACTGGCCGATCTACGTTCGCCACGCCTCCGACCTTCCCCTCAAGTGGAAGGAGGATATGATGAAGGAGCTGGAGTCGAAGTACGGCTGGGAGATCGACTGGAAGAGGAAGGCGATTCTGAGCGGCCCCATCCGAAAGTCGGACGTCAGCTTCGACCCGACGAACATCGAGAGGAAGATCAGGGTGAAGAAGTGAGGAGGCGATATAAATGGCAGTAGACACCACAAAGAACGCTGTTCCCTTCGAGATGGCCCAGATCCCTGGGCCTGAGATGGCGAAGGCCTACAACACCGCGGTCATCGGCGCCATCGTCAAGAAGGCGAAGAGGCCCCTCCTCGTGGTGGGGGCCGAGCTCTTCGAGGATCCCGTGATGTTCGACAAGGCGATCGAGATCGGCAAGACGGGCGTTCCCATAGCTGCGACCGCCCATTCCATCAAGGGGTTCGTCGAACGGGGTTACACCGATAACGTCACCATGATCGGGCTACATCCCCTGACCAACTACCTCCGGTTCAAGGACTGGCAGGGGCTCGACGGCAAAGGTCAGTACGACGTGGTGATCTTCATGGGTATCTTCTACAAGTTCGCCAGCGCCATGTTCTCTGCGCTCAAGAACTTCAACAGGGATATCAAGAGGGTCTCCATCGACCGGTACTACCACGTCAACGCCGACATGACCTTCGGAAACCTAGCCTTCGACCCGGAGAAGTACCACGAAGCGATAGACGAGGTAATCGCCAAATTGGCGGCGTGATCCCTCCCCCATCCCTTTTTATTTTGGGAGCGGCGATCTCGTGGGTCGCCTGCGGAGGGGAACTATCAAAATCAGGATGATCGAGCTCGTGAAGCCCGGATAGATCGGGTTTGAGCTCTGTATGGCAGCGGAGGTGGGCGAAGATGGGCGGGGTCAGGTCCGGCGGTCTAGCCGGAAGATCCCCCACCGGAGCTTCGGCTCAGAGTGGCCTGAAACGATGGACCGATGATATGGAGGGAAGGCTTGACCACCTTTGCCCTCTGGTTTAACGAGCGCACTATGGCCGGGCCACGTTAGTGGGTGAGGATCTATTGGCCCCCTTCGCCCTCTTTCCGACTTCCATGCATATTTTAAAATCGTTTTTTTTCTGATTGTAACCTAGGATAAAGGAGTTGTAGAAATGGCAGAAGAGATCGAACTGGACATGTCCCCCATGTACGAGGGGGAGCGGATCAGGAAAGGCGACA
>JANKMW010000005.1:0-23037 GCA_024649985.1 Methanothrix sp. | reverse complement strand
TGACCTGGAGTCCATCATCGAGAGGCGTAACCACGCTCTTCTCTCCTACGTCCACGGCCTCATGCACCTCAACCAGAGGGACGCGATCTGGATGAGGGCGGGCCTGGACCTCAAGAAGGCAGGAGTCACCTCCTGGGAACAGATCATGAAGAACGTCATGAACCTCTACAAGGCCGAGATGCCGTTCATCGAGAAGATGGAGGCGATCGTCCTCACTTCCCCCGAAGAGGTCACCGCAGGTCTTGCGGAGGCCCACGCCAAGTACGCAGCCAGGGACGAGCGTGCCAAGGGTCTCCACGACGAAGAGGTGGACGTCTTCTACGGCTGCACCCTCTGTCAGGCCTTCGCCCCGACGAGCGCCTGCGCCGTCACCCCCGACAGACCTTCGCTTTGCGGTGCTATCACCTGGTTCGACGGCCGAGCTGCCGCCAAGGTCGACCCCGAGGGCCCCCAGTTCGCCATACCAAAGGAGGGGCTCATCGACGAGATCAAGGGCGAGTACGCGTCGGTTAACGAGATGGCTGAATCAAGGTCCGGCGGCGAGTATTCGAGGATGGCTCTATACACCTTCTTCGACGCGCCCCACACCTCCTGCGGCTGTTTCGAGACGATAGGCTTCTACATGCCCGAGGTTGACGGCATCGGGATCGTCGACCGTGACTTCCGTAACCCGACCCCCAACGGTCTACCCTTCTCCACCATGGCCGGCCAGGCCGGCGGCGGAAAGCAGGTAGTCGGTTTCCTGGGGATGGGCCTTCTCTACTACTTCTCGCCCAAGTTCCTCCAGGCCGACGGCGGCTGGAGACGTATCGTCTGGATGCCCAAAGAGCTCAAGGAGCGCGTCAAGGACGGTATCGACGCCGATATGTTCGACAAGATCGCGACCGAAGAGGACGCGGCCGACCTGACGGCCTTGAAGAAGTTCCTCCTGAAGGTCGACCACCCCGTGGTCGACGGGGTCGAGAGGAAGGTCGACGGCAAGAAGATCTCCGAGGGGTGGAAGATCGAGGACCCGTCCGAGTACGAGGACGCCGTCATCGCCTTCATCGAGGAGACCGGCGGCGACATCGACGTCGACGCCATCAAGGCGAAGCTGAACATGAGCGAGGGCCAGTTCATGCAGGTTATCGAGTACCTGCAGGACGAGGGCATACTGGAGTAAGAATTTATAGTATCTCTGCGTTTGAGGGTGTAGGAGGTCGAAGGAAATGGCAAAGAAACTGTCACTTAAGCTGAAGAAGAAGGAACCTGAAGCAGCAGCCGCCCCCGCCGCAGCAGCGGCACCGGCGGCGGGAGCAGCCCCCGCTTTTGCGATGTCTGCGGGCGGGGCTGGAGGGATCAAGCTGGTCCTCAAGGACGCAAAGGTTACCATCGAGAAGGTGACGCTCGCAAAGTAGAGCGTCCGCCTTTCTCGTTCCGTCTCCATACCACCCATTTTTTATGCCCTTTTTTATGCCCTTTTCCCCCCTCTGCAAAATTATTCGATCATCAAAATGATCAGAAGGGAACGTTTAAGTATTAGTTTCTCAGGTTATTCCCAAATGGAAAGGATGGTCGGATGGAGTCGGTAATGGTTTAAGAAAAGGAGGAAATGAGATGGCAGATTTCTACACCCTTGGTCTCACATATTGGAGAGTGATCGCCCTTACCGTTTTGGTATTGGGTGTTTGGATCTACGGCATCTACTTCAACTTCAAGAAGTGGGGGATGGGGTCCACCGGTTATCAGGATGAGCTGCGACACAGCTTCTGGCTCTTTATTGCTACATGGATTCATCAAGCTTTCAAAGATGGCGTATGGGTATTCGTAAAGACCTTCGTCCTCGACGTCCTCCTCTTGAGAAGGACTCTCAGGAGGAGCCCCGTGAGATGGGCGATGCACATCACCATCTTCTATGGGTTTGTGATCCTCGCCGCCCTATCAGGCGTCGGATTGCTCTTGGACACCGTCATCCACTTCAACCTCCTGGGATACGCTCACCAGGCGGAAGTGATATTTGATATGATGGCGCTGCCCTTCGATATCTTCGGCTACATGCTCTTATTCGGGGCTACCATAGGGGTCGCGAGGAGGGTGTTCCTCCGGGAGGTCAGAGCACGGACCTCTGCCTACGACGTGGTACTCCTGGGCGGCGTATTTTTGATCACCATCACCGGTTTCTACGCCCAGTGGATGCGAGGCAACTCCTTTTTGGTGGGAGACGTCTTCTCCTACCCGATATACGCGCCCCACTTCGCCCTGATTCACACTTTACTGGCGCTGGCTTTATTCGCCATAATCCTTCCCTGGAGCAAGTACATGCACGTAATAGCCGCGCCGCTGACGATTCTCGCAAACAGAGGAGGCGAATAAGATGGCAGATGCAGGAAACGAGAAGAAGCCCCTCGTATCAGGGTTCCTCATGTCCACCCAGTTCATGGAGCTGGACGGGTGCACCCGGTGTCAGGAGTGCATGAAGTGGTGTCCCACCTTCGATGTGAGGCAGGACCGGCCCGGGATAACCCCCATGTACAAGATCGCCAAGTTCAGGGAGCTATTGGGAAGCCAGTACGGCCTCCGGGCGAAGCTCTTCGGCCCCAAGCCCCTCAACGAGGACGAGATCGACATCTGGAAAGACGACGCGTACATGTGCACCACCTGCGGTGTCTGCGGTACCGTCTGCGAGTCGGGGATAAACACCGTGGAGCTATGGGAGGCTATGAGGCCCAACATGGTGGCGAGAGGAAACGGCCCCTACGGGAAGCAGTCCTTCTTCCCCGGCCTCCTCGGAAAAGACAGAAATCCCTTCCAGGCAAAGCAGTCTGAGAGGCTCTGCTGGGTCCCCGACGACGCCACCGTCCTGGAGTCGTCTGAGATCGCCTACTTCGCCGGCTGCACCGCAGCCTATCGGCAGCAGGCCCTGGCCGTCGCCTCGGTCCGGCTGATGAACGCCCTGGACATACCCTTCTGCATGCTCGGCGAGGACGAGTGGTGCTGCTCTTCGGCCCTGGTGAGGACAGGCCAGCGGGACGTGATGAGGGACCACGCCGTCCATAACGTCGACGCCCTTAAAGACAGGGGTGTCAAGACCGTTCTATACGCATGTGCAGGTTGTCAGAGGACGGCAACCATCGATTGGCCCCGGTGGTACGAGGGGTACATACCGTACAAGAACATCCCCCTCTCATTCTACCTGAGGGATAAGATCAGGAGCGGCGAGGTGGAGTGGAAGAGGCCCCTGAACTTCAAGGTCACCTACCACGACCCCTGCCACAACGGAAGACACCTGATGCACGTCAACGGAAGGGACGTGGCCTTTGAGGCCCCCAGGGACATCCTCAAGTCGATCCCTGGAGTCCAGTTCGAGGACATGGCCAGATCGAGGGAGTTCCAGAGGTGCTGCGGCGCCGGCGGTGGTGTCAAGGCTGGGATCCCCGACCTAGCCCTCGACTGCGCCAAGGCGAGGATGGGCGACGCAGAGCTCGTAGCAGCTGACGTCATCACCAGCACCTGTCCCTTCTGCAGGCGCAACATCATGGATGGCAGAGCGGCCATGGAAGGTTGCGACGTCAAAGTCCTGGATGTGGTGGAGATGATGACCGCAGCCATGGGCCTGGACATCACCATCCCCGACAACCCCTACATGCAGTTCCAGGAGCAGGACGTCCTGGTATGCGACGAAGACGTCTGCAAGGTCGAGACGATCGAGAGGAAGGCCGAGGGGAAAGATCTCGTAGGAGAGGCCCACTAAAACCTTCGGAAAACGGCCGGGTTTTTGAGAATCCCGGCCTTCTCGCTTCTCCTTTTCTATCTTTTTCCCTTCCCTAATCTCCGTCGCTCACTTTCCTGAGATCACATCACGGGCCTTGAGTAGATCGTATCCCTGGTGTAGCCTATGACCTGTACCTCTCTTCTCTTCGGCGCCTCCTCCACGGGTGGCGTCATCGTCAACTCCTGGAAGTCAGAGATCCCCCCCGATATGGCGGGGACGAAGGTGAGGGGCTCCGGGGACGCCGGCTCGTAGAGGGAGGTGTCGGGGCTCGTCAGCGTCGCCGAGAACGACCCCTTCCAGGCGGAGCCGGTCTCGTCCGAGGAGACGAAGGTCCCCGCCATATCCCCGGACTCGGTGATGGCGCCTGTCATCCTCGCCGCCGTCAGGGGAGTTCTTATCAACAGAACCTCCAGGTCGAGGCGTCCCCCATCGATCCGTCCCGTCACCATTCCGTTCCAGGGTCCCGGGACGTCGCCGGTGGAGGGACCCGAGACGGCGGTCCCCATCTGGAATATGGCGGCGGTGAACTCTGCCAGGGGGAAGAGATCGTCGCCTGCCGCCCCATCTCCATCGCATCGGAAGGCCCAAAGCCCCGAAAGGCTGGGCTCTTCAGCGGCGAGGCCTGTGGTCGATATCGCCAAAAGAGACGCCAGGGCTGCCAGGATCAAAAGCGGATCTCTGCCCTTTCTCCTCCGCATATCTATGATCATCAGCTTTATCGTATCGGACTGAGATCTATTAAAGGCGACGGAAAGGGTAAACCATAGGGAGGTTCCAGGGGATGGCGAGGCTTTCATGACCACCATAAGGGATCCTGTCCACGGTTACGTCAAGCTCGACGAGGTGGCGATGGATCTCGTCGACACCCGGGATATGCAGAGGTTGAGGTGGGTGAAGCAGCTGGGGCTCGCGAACCTCGTATACCCCGGAGCCAACCACACCAGGTTCGAGCACAGCCTCGGAGCCTACCACCTCTCCGGCCTTCTCGCCCGCCATCTCGAAGTCTCCGAGGAGGAGGCTTTGGAGATCCAGGCTGCGGCCCTCCTCCACGACGTAGGCCACGGCCCCTTCTCCCACGCCACCGAGAAGGTCCTATCCGCCTTCCTCCGGGAGGAGCACGAGAAGGTCGCAGACCGGCTGAAGAGGGGAGAGCTGGGAGACGCCTTGAGAGATCACGGCATCAGACCCCACCGGATTCAGATGCTGATCAGAGGGGAGGCCCACCTCGGCCAGGTGGTGAGCGGAGAGGTGGACGTCGACAGGATGGACTACCTGACCCGGGACGCCCACTATACCGGCGTCGCCTACGGCGTCATCGATCATCAGAGGCTGATGGATACGATGGTCATAAGGGACGGCCAGCTGGCCCTGGAGGAGGGGGGCGTCCACGCCGCCGAGTCGCTCCTGGTATCCAGGCTTCTCATGTACCCGACGGTCTACTTCCATCACGTATCGAGGATAGCGCAAGAGATGCTGGGCTCTGGGGTCCGGGCGATGGTGGAGGAGGGGGCGGATCCCCGGAAGATCAGGGATATGGATGATCTGGAGCTTTCGGCTGCCATGACCGGGGCTGAGGGATACCCCGGAGAGATCATGGGGAGGATCAGGATGAGGCGGCTCTTCAAACGGGCGGTCTACGTCGGCCGGGACCTGCTGGAGTCGCCGGGGATCGTCGACCGGGGAAGGGAGGATAGGATCGCCGAGGAGATAGCAGATCAGGCGGGCATCGATCCGCGCTACGTCCTCGTCGATAAGCCCGCCCTTCCCAGGATCGCCGAGGGGAACGTCTCCATCGCGGGAAGGGACGGCGAGAAGAGGCCGCTGCGGGAGGTATCACCCCTGGTCACCATCATGGAGAGCGCTCATCTGGCAGCCTGGAGGCTCGGGGTTTACACCACCGAAGAGAACCGGGAGAGGGTGAAGAGGGCGGCGATGAGCCACCTCCAGATCGGGACCTGCCCCGTCCAGCACACCTTAGAAGACCTCTGACTTCGAGGAGGAGGGGTCGTACTCGACCTCTATGGTCACCGATAACCTTTAAGTCGGCCCGGAGCCGAGTAGAGGAGGATGGTCGCCGTTGACAACAAGCTGATAGTCAAGACGGTTCAGTCGATGAACCAGCACCTTCCGGGGAGGAGGAAGAGGCTCACCGAGCTTCTCAAAGAGGAGAAGCCCGGGATCCGGGGAAAGGACAACACATTTTACATCATGGACAAAAAGGAGCTGAAGCTCATATCCGAGTCCGTACCCCGTTACCTCTGGGACCGGCTCAGGCTTCCGATCCTCATAGAGATGGCTCCTCAGTACGGCAGCGGCTCGGCCCGGATCCAGGGGGAGGCAGAATGTATGCTGGCAAAAAAGCTCCTCAAGATCGACCGGGGTGACCGGAAGATGGTGATCGTCTACATGCCGGAGATCAGGGAGCTCAGGAGGAGCCTTCCCACCACCAGCCAGTACGCCTTCGTCACGTCTCTGAGATGAACTCGCTTTAATTTTTATAGGATGGGGACAGATTAAGGGCTTTGAGGTGTTTTGCGATGGCAGAGAAAATACTGACCGATGCTGTGAAGCTCTTCGAAGAGAAGATGGCACAGGGCAAGTACACTGAGGCGGCGAAGATCAGGGAGGACTATTCCATACCCGCCGATATGCTTCAGGGATCTGTAGAGAAGGAGTATCATAAGCTCCTGAGACTTGGAGAGCACTCGATAGCTGCCGACCTTGCCAAGGATTACGCCCTCCCCGATGATCTCGCAAAGGCGGCGGCAGCAAAGTCTTTTCAGAGGAAGGTGGATCACGAGCACTACAAGGCGGCGGCGGAGTACGCCAAGAAGTTCGACCTCCCCCCGCAGATGACGAGGGGGGCGGCGGTCCAGGCCTACGAGAAGAGCATGGACTTCGGCCTCGCCAAGAACGCCGCCGAGATCGCCGTCCAGTTCGACCTCCCCGCCGATATGAGGATAGCGGCTGCGGAGAAGGCCTTTTTTGCGCATATGGACTCCGGCCTCTACAGAAAGGCCCAGAAGATCGCCGAGAAGTACGACCTATCCGAGGACCTCCTCCGAGAGGCTGAGACGAAGGCGAAAGGGCGGAGCTGATCCATGGGTCGAGTCCTTCTCACCGTAGGAGGGTCCGACTCCTCCGGGGGCGCCGGGATTCAGGCGGACGTCAAGACCTTCGCCGCCCTGGGCTTTCACGGAACCTCCGCCATAACCGCCGCGACGGCCCAGAACACCCTGGGGGTGAGAAGGGTATATCCCCTCGCCCCCGAGGCGGTGGCTTCCCAGCTGGAGGCGCTCGTCGAGGACTTCGAGATCTCCGCCGCCAAGACGGGGATGCTCTCCTCGGCTGAGATCGTCTCGGAGGTCGCCGGGTTCTTCGAGAGGAACGATATTCCTCTGGTGGTCGACCCTGTTATGGAGGCGGAGGCGGGAGGCAGGCTCCTCGACCCTCAGGCATTAGACATCCTCAGAGAGAGGCTGATCCCCCTCGCCCGAATCGTGACCCCCAACATCTTCGAGGCGGAGGCTATCACTGGGGTCAGGGTATCGGACGAGAAGAGCGCCCTGCAGGCCGCCTCCGCGATCCTCGATATGGGGGCCGAGGCAGCCGTCGTCACCGGCGGCCACCTCCAGGGGACCGACTTTCTGGTGACTTCCTTGGGCCATATCGAGATCTCCGGCAGGAAGGTGGTGGGGGGTAACCACGGCGTCGGATGCACCTACTCTGCCGCCCTCACCGCCTTTTTGGGGCGGGGCTGGGATCTGAAGAGGGCTCTTGTGGCGGCAAAGAAGTTCGCAGCGGCCTCCGTCAACGAGAGCTTCGACGTGGGCAGGGGCGCCTCTCCGGTCAACCCCCTGGGCGACGTCCTGGAGAGGGCGATAGGTTCGACGTCCTGACGGAGGTAGAGCGGAGTGTGGCGATCCTCCTCGCGGAGGAGGCCTTCGTTCATCTGATCCCGGAGGTGGGATCAAACCTGGCGATGGCGATCTCCGCCGCCAGGGGACGCGAGGACGTCGCCGCCGTCGAGGGGAGGATGGTGAGGGCGGGGTCCAGGGCCGTAGGATGTGGTGCCGTCCGGTTCGGGGCCAGCGGCCACGTCGCGAGGGTGATACTGTCGGCGATGAGCTTCGATCCAGAGACTAGGGCCGGGATGAACATCCGTTACGGCGAGGACGTCCTGGAGGCGGTGGGGGCCCTCGGCCTATCCACATCTCAATTCAGAAGAGAGGATCAGCCTTCGTCCTCAAAGACCATGAGCTGGGGGACGGTGGAGGCGATAGAGCTCTTTCAATCGGGTCAGGGGTCTTCCTCCTGCGCGTCGTCCGGCGCCTCTCCCCTCGTTCCCGCGGCGATATGGGACCTGGGGGGGTGGGCAAGGAGCCGATGGTGAGGCTTCTGGGCCGATCTGCCCGAGAGGTGGCAGGTTCAGCGGTACGGATAGCCAGGCTTCTGCGGTTCAGACAGGAACCTATAAATTGATCTTCGATGCTCTGACATTGCGGTTCTTTATTTGGAGTGTCCTATATGGGAAGTGTAAAGCCGAACTATATCAAGAATTTTGCAGATGACCTGATGAAGGCGTACCAGGGTTCCTTCAACGCCGATTTCGAGCATAACAAGGATATGGTCTCGATGTATACCGATATCAGGTACAAGACCATTCGCAACCGGGTCGCGGGCTACATCACCCGTCGAGTCCAGATCAGAGGGGAGTAAGGTGAATGTTTGAAGGTGTGTTGCCGGCGATCATCACGCCCTTCAAAGAGGACGGAGAGCTGGATGAGGAGGGGCTCAGGGGAAATATAGAGTTCTTCGGCGATGCCGGCGTCTCTGGGATAGTCCCCTGCGGCACCACCGGCGAGTCCGCCACCCTCACCTTCGAGGAGCACAATAGGGTGGTAGAGGTCGCCGTCGACTCGTCGAAGGTGCCAGTGGTGGCGGGTACCGGCTCCAACAACACGAGAGAGGCGGTGGAGCTGACGAGGCACGCCGAGGATGCGGGCGCCGATGCGGCCCTCCTCATAACCCCCTACTACAACAAGCCCAACGACCGGGGGATGGAGGCTCATTTCAGGACGGTGGCCGAGAGCTGTGAGATCCCGCTGATCCTCTACAACGTCCCATCGAGGACAGGGATCAACCTCAAGCCCGAGCTGGTGGCGGAGCTGGCGAAGATCGGGAACGTCGTCGGCATCAAAGAGGCGAGCGGTAACCTCTCCCAGGTATCGAGGATTATCGAGCTGACCCAGGACGAGGAATTTTTCGTTCTATCCGGAGACGACGTCCTCACCATCCCCATAGTGGCCCTTGGAGGAAGGGGAGTAATATCTGTGGTGGCGGACGTGGCTCCGAGGAAGATGGTGGCGATGGTGGATGCGATCTTCAGGGGAGACCTCGAGACTGCCAGAAAGATCCATTACTCCCTCTCCCCCCTCGCCGAGGCGCTCTTCCTGGAGACGAACCCGATCCCGGTGAAGGCCGCGACGGGGATGATAGGGCTTTCCGCGGGCCCCCTCCGGCTCCCCCTGGCGCCGATGTCGGAGAAGAACGAAAAGAGGCTGAAAGAGGCCGTCGACCTTCTGGGCGAGTTTCGATGACCGCGAAGATAGCCGTGGCGGGGTCCAGGGGGCGGATGGGCCAGCTGATCATCGAGGAGGTCAGAAGGTTCGACGATCTGGCTCTGGTGGCGGGCTTCGACATCTTGGGGATCGGCGACCCGTTGGGAGGTGGCGTCGCAGTCTCTGACCCGTCGGATATGGGCGAGGTGCTCATCAGGTCGGGAGCCGAGGTGCTCATCGACTTCACCATCCCCGCCGCCACCCTGGAGAACGTTCAGACGGCCTCCCAGGAGGGCGTCAACCTGGTGGTGGGAACCACCGGTTTCACCCCGGATCAGAGGAGGGTGATGGCCAGCGCCATCGAAGGGAGGGTGGCCGCCGTCATCTCGCCGAACTACAGCGTCGGTGTCAACCTTTTCTGGAGGCTGATCGATGAAGCCGCCAGGTCGCTGTCGGGGTACGACATCGAGGTGATGGAGGCCCACCACAGAAACAAGATGGACGCCCCCAGCGGTACTGCGGCGGAGGCGGTGAGGGTCTTGGCGGAGGCTACAGGCAGGGACGGAGTAGTCTACGGAAGGGAAGGCCAGGGCCTCCGGGGAGATGAGATCGGAGTTCACGCCATCAGGGCAGGTGATATCGTCGGTGATCACACCGTCCTCTTCGCCGGCCCCGGCGAGAGGCTTGAGATAAAACATCAGGCCTCCAGCAGACAGGCCTTCGCCACCGGCGCGGTCCGGGCCGCAAGGTGGGTGGTGGCGGTCCCCGCCGGGATTTACTCGATGGCCGACGTCCTCGGCCAGAAATAAAAACCCAGGGAAGAAACCGGCGAGACTCCAGGGAGACGCCGGCGTTGGAGAGATGTACAGGCTAGATCGAGACGATAGATGCCTCTTTTTTGAGGGACGGAAGGTGGTGCCCACCTCTGTGGAGGGGAACGCTGTTGGGTTCTGCCCTCTCTGCGACGGTGAGCTCGCCTCCATAGCCTACTACCGGATATCCGGAGGCTGGATGGTGGCGGCCCGCTGCCGGGGTTGTGAGAAGCCCCTCCTCCTGGAGTATGATTCGAGCTGGTCCTGGAAGGGGGAGTTCGATCTGGGGGTGGCGGCGCCGGAGAAGCCCGCAGAAGAGATCCGCAAAGCCTCCGGCATCCTGGCCCTCTCTCGAGAGGAGCTGGAGACGGTCTTCACCCCCGCGGAGCTGAGGGATATGGAGCGGTGTGAGAGGGGCGAAGCCTACACCCGGCAGAACCTCTACCGTGCCCGGGCCAAGTACGATAAGTTCGAGAGGCTCTTCGGGGTGAGGATAGATATCTGACGAGGAGAGGGCAGCCCGGAGAAGATAGGTCGTCATGCCGATGGCGGAGGCGTGGGCAGCCCAGGGAAGATAGGTCGTCATGCCGATGGCGGAGGCGAGGGGCCTTCCTGAGAGAGACCCATCACCCGGGATAAAAAAAGAAGAGCATCACCGGAGAAGACTCCGGACAAAAAGAGGATATCGGAGGGGGCTGTCGCGGACCTTCCGACCGCGGCCTTCCTCAGAATATCGCTGCCATGGCGTAAATCGGCACTATAAAAGCGATCAAGAACCCGACGACCATCATCACGATTGCCAATCCATTATCTCCCATGATTATCCTCACCTCAGCATGTTCAGCCAGTTGACGGTGAGATGGGCCGAGGTTGTATTAATTACTATCGGAGGGTCTCAAATCGGAGGGTCTCAAAGATCGACGGCGAAAGGGGGGGTCCATAGTTCCGAAAATTTCATATCGCATCCAAGGTATAAATTCGATCTGAATTCAATGAGATCGATACTCTTCCGGGCCCTATTCATCGGAATGATCTTCTTCTCCCTCCCCTTTTCGGGGACGGCGACCGAGTTTCGCCCAGATGGCGCTGATGTAGCAGAGGCCGCGGATCTGAACAACCGGGGGATGGTCCTCTACGCCTCCGGAGACCTCCAGGAGGCAGAATTTAGCTTTCGCGCATCTTTAGAGAGGGCGGAGCGGGTCCTGGGGGACGACGACCCCAGCGTCGCCATCGTCGTAAATAACCTGGGGCTCGTCCTCCGAGACCAGGGGGACCTTCCTGGGGCGAAGCGCTGCTTTGAGAGGGCCCTCGGCATCGGGGAGATGAGATACGGCCCCGACGGCCCCATGGTGGCCACATACATGAACAACCTGGGGCTTGCCCTCCGGGATATGGGGGATCTCCCGGCCGCGAGAGCCTATTTTGAGCGGGCGCTTCTGATCGAAGAGGGGGCTTACGGCCCAGACCACCCCAACGTCGCCATAAACGTCAACAATCTGGGGCTAGTCCTCCAGGAGATGGGAGATCTGGAGGGGGCGAGGGCCTGCTTTGAGAGGGCGATAGATATCGACGAGAACGCCTTCGGTCCCCACCACCCCAACCTCGCCGCCGACGTCAACAACTTCGGGGGCCTCCTGGTGGAGCTGGGGGACCTTCCTGGGGCGAAGGCCTCCTTCGAGCGGGCTCTTCTGATATGTGAGGCGGCCCGCGGTCCCGACGACCCCATGGTGGCGACGACAGTCAACAACCTGGGGCTCGTCCTCCTGAAGATGGGGGACCTTCCTGGGGCGAAGGCCTCCTTTGAGCGGGCTTTTAGGATATCGATGGAGTCCCGGGGCGCCGATGATCCCATGTCGGCCAATTACTCCGAGAACCTCGCCCTCGTCGATGGGATGATGATGGGGGCCGGCATCACCGGACCCTCTTACATGGAGGGCCAGATGACTTGCGGAGATGCGCCCGGAGAGTTCGGCGATGGGGGTGACCGGCTCTGCCGATAATAGAAGACGAAGAAGGGCTCCGAGAGGTCCTCGAAAAGAGCAGAACCGTAGCCGTCGTCGGGATATCCCCCGACAGATACAGGCCCAGCTACTTCGTCTCTGAAACGGTGAAGAGGTACGGCTTCAAGATCTACCTCATAAACCCCCAGCACCAGGGTGAGGAGATCCTGGGTGAGGCGGTCCTAGGGTCCATAAAGGACGTCCCGGAGAAGATAGATATACTGGACGTCTTCAGGCGGCCCGAGGCGGTCTACGATCTCGCAGAAGAGGCCCGAGAGGTGGGGTTTGAGACCTTCTGGCTCCAGCCCGGCACAGAGAACCAGGAGGTCATCTCTGCCCTCCACCGGGAGGGGAGGTCCGTCGTTGCGGGGATCTGCATCAAGACGTGCTGCCAGCTTCTCCTTTGAGGCTGGCCCGCGGGTATGAGGAGGATCTTGGCCGGATAAGGTGCGGCGAGAGAGGTGGTGGCGAGAGTGGGGGGGGTGGAGAGGATAGCTCATCGATCTCTGAAGGTCAGAAGTTCGCCTCCACGACCCTCCCGGAGAGGACGTCCTCCTCGGTCACCTCTACTTCCCGGAAATCTCCACCTACGAAATCTTCCACCGGCCCCACAATGTAGGGGCCCATGGCCCTCGTTCCGGTCGTTGCGTCGGTGGAGTAGGGTACGGTGATCTCGTAGCGGCCATCCACAGGTATCGCCGAGTTGTAGTACTGAAACCTCCTCCCCTGGTTTGACGTCATCTCCAATATGGCCCCCATCGGCTTCTCGTAAGAGGTGGTGCCGGAGATCGTAGCGCCACTGACCCTCTCGAAGACCTTCACCTCCCTCGTCGGGAAGATGAGCCCCACCGAGTTATTCGACTCGAAGACGAGACGGAAGTGGCCGAGGTTCGAGCAGTCCAGGAGGTGAAGCCTCGCCAGGATGGTGCCCATGAACCTTTTTTTGTGGTCGTAGGTGACGAGGTCCCAGTGGGTGTATATGGTGATGTAGCTCTCTGGATCTTCGTCCGCCCAGCTGGCGATGGCCGGAAGCTTGCTGTATACCATCTTCGCATCGGTCGCCACGTATCGAGCGTCCCTTCCCTCTGCTATGGCCACCGCCTCCACTTCGTCTTCGGAGAGGAAGAAGAGGGCGGCGTCCCTCGCCCCAGCCTGGAAGTTGTTAGCCACCACCGGCCTTTCCGATAGGTAAAGGATCCAGTTGCCGTAATCCCACCAGCTCAAAATTCCATACTCCGCGGCCCGGAAGGGCGCCTCGTACCCCGCCGTAGCTGGCGTGTTCTTCTCCATCCAGTCGAGGGTCTCCATCCAGTCTCCAGAAACCTCCGGTCGATACCGTCCTATCTCTCCGACCCCGACGAAGCTGGGAAGAAGGAGGAGGGCCAGGAGGGCGATGGAGAGGGCTTTGGTCGTCGAGGGTCCCGCCCTTCCGGAGGCCTTCAACCTGTCGGAGGCCCAGAAGAAGAGGAGAGCGACGAGGATCGATCCGGAGATGGAGAAGAGGTAGAGAAATCGGACCTGAAAGATCGCCAAGACGAGGGTGAAGGCTGCATAGATCAGAAAAAGCGCCCGGTCTCTTGGAAGGCGGGGACGGGATGCCGACGATATCGCTACCCCAAGGCCCAGAAGGGCGACGGCGAAGCCGAGGAAGGGCAGGGATGGGAAGTCGAGGGTCCGATGGAGCGGCGCTGCCTCGGCGATCCTCTGCCCCGCCGCGCCGCCCAAGAAGAAGTAGTCCAGCCCCGACGAGAGGAGAATCTGAGCTTTTGGGGTAGCGCCGGTGACGTAGCCCAGGAGGATGGCGGCGTAGCCGGATACCGCCACCGCTGGGATGAAGGCGATCCATGTCACCTTCTTTTCGGCGAAGAGGCGGGATAGAAGGCAGAGAACGCCCAGGGCGGCAAGAGACCCCAGGGCTCCGAAGAAGGAGGGTACGAGCCAGGGCTCGTCCCAGAAGGGCAGGATGAGGAGGAGAGCCGTCCCGAAGGTCGCCGCCAGGGGGACGATCGTCTCCTGGGTGCGGGCGCCGCCCCGGAGGTCGAGGGCGACTTGTATCGTCGCGTAGATCAGGATCGCGCCCATGTAAATCGGCGCCCCAAGCCAGGTATAGGCGACGGCGGCCAGGAGAGCCCCCGCCGCGGCCCCAAACCAGACCCTCCCATCTCTTTCGGATAGGGCGTACGTCAGGAGGACGAGCGCAGAGAAGATGAGGAGCGACTCCAGTACGTCGTGGTCTGCCACCCCGAAATGGGTTCGTCCGATATGTTTCGGATCTATGGCGAGGATGAAGGCGGAGAGGATCGCCACCCTCGTGCCGAAGAGCTTCTTCGCCAGGATGTAGACCGTCAGGATCATCCCAGCTCCCAGGATTGGTGGGGCGAGGGCCGCCGTCATCTCGACCGCCCGGATGCCGCCTCCGAAGAGGATGGCGACGGCCGCCACCGCCTGGTCGAATAGGGGCGGCCAGGTGAGATCGAGCCCCAGGGGATGGTTGAGGTAAGAGTCGAACCAGAGGGTGGTGGGGAAGTTCTCCGCGGTGAAGAAGATCCGGCGGAGGTGGTAGAAGGAATCGTACCCGAAGAAGAGGACGTCACCATCGACGATCGAATTCTTCGCCGGGATCAGCCTCATCAGTAGCCCCAAAACCAAGGCCCCAAAAACCCCCCAAGCCTCGTACGACTTTCTTCGATCCATCAACCTCTGCCTCGCCCCTCTCAGCATAGAAAGCCCGCTTCTCCCCGACTTCCAGCCTATGTATGGCCTTCGTTTCCGAATCCTTTTAACACTTACTTTTAAGGCTTATCTACTGGCCGGTCGCCTTTCGTTTGAGGGGACGCCCAGAAGCCCTACGGGCGGGGCTGAAAAAGTATTTAGTCTGGGATGTCGTCACCCCCTCGGTCAGATTGGAGAAAGAGATGGGATCGATGGCGGAACCGGCTTGCGACTTTGACCTATGGGTGATCTCAGTCCTGGGAAAGGACCGGCCGGGGATAATCTGCGACCTTCTGGAGGCTCCGGCGAAGATGAAGGTCAACATCGTCGACCTCGACCAGAGGATCCTCCAGGGTCGCCTGGTGATGTCAATGGTGGCGGACTTCGGAAAGGCCGACGCGACACCGAAGGAGCTTGAGGCCGCCCTCCAAAGAACGGCGGCGGATCTCGGAGTCGAGGTCAGCTTCCTACCCATAGATCAATACCGGGGTAAGCGGATGGGGAGAAAGAACCTCCATGTGGTGACGATCCTCGCGAGGGACAGGGTGGGGATAATCTACGACGTCGCGACCCTCGCCGCCGAGAGGGGGGTCAACATCGAGAAGGCCCTCGTCACCGCGAGAGGCGAGTTGATATCCATCGAGTTCGTTATGGACTTCGGCCCCCTCGATGCCGAGAGGCTCCGGGGGGATCTGAAGGCCGAGTGCGAGAAGCTGGGCCTCGACGTCGTCGTCCAGAGCCTGGACAAGTCCAGAAAGGAGAGGCGGCTCATCGTATTCGACATGGACTCGACGATAGTCGACTTCGAGACGATAAATCAGATGGCATCTTTTGCGGGGGTCGACCGGGAGGTGGAGGAGATCACCATGCGGGCCATGAACGGAGAGCTGGACTTCGAGGAGGCCCTGAGGAGCAGGGTCCGCCTCCTGAAGGGGACGCCCGAGGGGGCGCTGGAGGAGATCGCAAAGAACATACAGCTAACCCCCGGTTCCGAAGAGCTGATCCACCACCTCAAAGAGGTGGGGTACAAGACCGCCCTGATCAGCGGCGGCTTCACCTACTTTACCGACATCCTCAAGGAGAGGCTCGGCTTCGACTACACCTTCGCCAACGTCCTGGAGATCAGGGACGGGGTCCTCACCGGCGAGATCGAGGGTGAGATCATAGACGGAGCCGCCAAGGGGAGGATCGTAAATGACCTCGCCGGCCTCGAAGGGATCAGCTCCGACGGGGTTGTAGCCGTCGGCGACGGGGCCAACGACTGCCTGATGATCCAGAACGCCGGCCTCGGGGTCGCCTTCAACGCCAAGGAGATCCTCAAGAAGGTATCTGACGGGAGCCTCTCCAAGGAGAACCTCATAGGCCTATTGAACGTCCTGGGGCTCGCAGACAAGGGCGGGGATCTCCTCTAGGGCTAGCGCACTCCACTGCCCCCCGGAGGGGCTGTCCGCCGGATCCGGAAAAAGCATTTATACTTGACGGATTTTAATGACTCTGATTCGTTGATTATCTAGTATCGGAGGATTGAATGATTTGACGACTGTTTATGACGTGCCTCCCAACAACCTGATAGATGCTGTGGCAGAAGAGCTGAAGACCAGCGGGAAGATCGAGCCGCCTGAGTGGTCGGCTTATGTGAAGACTGGAGTGAACAAGGAGATGCCCCCAGTAAACCCGGACTGGTGGTACGTGCGGTGCGCATCGGTCCTCCGCCGCCTATACATCGACGGGCCCGTGGGCGTATCGAGGCTCCGGTCCTACTACGGCGGAAAACACAGAAGGAAGACCGTCACCGGCAGCTTCGCCAAGGGGAGCGGGTCTGTCTTGAGGGTGGCGCTCCAGCAGCTGGAGAAGGCGGGTTACGTAAAGAAGATGAAGACAGGACGGCAGCTCACCCCCCTGGGCCAGTCTTTCCTGGACAACATATCTCATCAGGTCAAAATAGAGGTACAGAAATCGATCCCGGAGCTGGAGAGGTATTGATCCATGGATATGGATGATGAGCTCGCAGAGCTGAAGCGCAAGAGGATAGAAGAGCTCCAGAGGCAGCAGGCCGGCTCCCAGATGTACGCCGCCCAGCAGGCCCAGCAGGAGCAGATGCAGCAGGAGATGGAGGCCCGAAAGCAGGCGATTCTGAGGGCGATCCTCACCCCCGAGGCGAGGGAGAGGCTCAGCAGCATTAGGATGGCCCGCCCCGAGTTTGCATCCCAGATCGAGTCTCAGCTGGTGGTCCTGGCCCAGAGCGGCCGGCTCCAGAGCGCCATAACAGACGAGCAGCTCAAAGCCATACTCAAACAGATTCAGCCCAAGAAGAGGGAGATCAACATCACCAGGCGATGAAGGTCGTAGTTCTCTTCAGCGGCGGCAAGGACAGCGCCTTAGCCTCGATTCTTCTGGAACCGTTCTTTGATGTGGAGCTCGCGACCTTCGCCTTCGGTCGCCACGATACGGACGAGGCGGCGAAGGGGGCGGCAGAGGTTTTGGACCTCCCCCACAGGACGATCGTCTTCGAGGACGGAGTTGTGGAGGAGGCCCTGGAGATTCTCCTCCGGGCGGGATATCCGAGGGACGGACTCAACCACCTCCACAGAAACGCCCTCGAGGTCCTCTCCAAGGAACGGGAGTTTCTGGCCGACGGGACCAAGAGAGAAGATCGGGCTCCCATGATGACCCCTGACGGGGTCAGGAGCCTGGAGGACAGGCGCAAAGTCCATTACATCAGGCCTCTGGCGGGGTACGGGTCCAAGACGATCAACGACCTGGCATCTCGCTATTTGGACTTCGAGACGCTCCCCAGCGAGGACCGGCCCGCCTCCGACTTCGAGGTAGGGCTGAGGCTGGCGCTGGAGGAGAGGTTTGGGCGGGAGGCGGTATCGAGGATATTTCCCGCTCACCACATGCACACGAGAGTAGTCAGGAGGAAGAGGATTTGAGCAGGAGAACCAAAGGGAAGAAGATCAGACACGCCAAGGCCTTCGGCCAGAACAGGCGAGTGCCCGGCTGGGTGATCATAAAGACGATGCGAAACGTTGTGAGCCACCCCAAGAGACGTCACTGGAGACGGAGCAGCATAGAGTGAGGGTTGATGATGGCGGAGACAGAACGAGTTTATACGATTCCTTTGAGGGAAGTGAAGAAGGCTCCGAGGTGGAAGAGGAGCAAGAGGGCTGTGGACGAGGTGAGAAAGTACCTGGCGAAACATATGAAGACGCCCGTCGATGAGGTGAAGATTGGCGCTGGCCTCAACGAGGCGATCTGGGCGAGGGGCTCAGAGAAGCCACCTGCCAGGGTGAGGGTGAAAGCGGTCAAGTTCGATGATGGCGGGGTTGAGGCGGAGTTTGCAGGCGAACGGATCAGATAAACGGCTGAAGATAGCGGGAAGCTCCCTTCTGGGGGTCTTCGGCTGCTGCACCGAAGAGGCGGTGCTGGTCCCTCCCGAGACGGTCGATGGGGCGATGAGGGCGATCGAGAGGCACCTGGGGCTCGTCCCGCTGAAGATGACGGTGGCGGACAGCTCCGTCGTGGGGTCCCTCGTCTGCGCCAACAGCCGCGGTTTCATCCTTACGCCTCACGCCAGCGAAGAGGATATGGCGAGGCTATCTCCCCTCGGCAGGGTGGCCAGGCTCCCCGGAAAGATCAGCGCCGCAGGAAACGTAATCCTCGCCAACGACACCGCCGCCCTGGTCCATCCGGGGCTATCGGACCGGGCATGCGAGAGCATAAAAAGGACCCTGGGCGTCGAGGTCCGGCGGGGTACCATCGGCGGCCTCAAGACCGTCGGGATGACCTCCGCCGTCACCAACCGGGGCGTTCTCACCCATCCGAGGCTATCGGAGGCGGAACTGGCGGATCTGGAGGACCTCTTCGGCCTCCCCGTCGACGTGGGGACGGTGAACTTCGGGTCTCCTCTGGTGGGGTCGGCGATCCTCGCCAACGGCAAAGGGTACGTCGCCGGAGACGAGACGACGGGTCCGGAGCTGGGCCGGATCGAAGATGCTTTGGGTTTTATGGGGTAATCTTATGGTCGATTTTGAGATCAAAGGGAAGTTCAAGGTGAAGAACAGCTGGCAGTCCTTCTCCAAGGTGATCGAGAGCAACAGCGAGAAGAACGCCGTGGAGAAGGCCTACTCCCTCCTGGGGAGCAAGCAGGGAGTCAAGAGAAACCTGGTGAAGATAGAAGAGGTGAAGGCGCTTGGCTGAGTCCCCGGCTGTTCCCAGCGAGGAGGAGGTCAGGAGACTCCTGATGGTTTATCAGCAGCGCCAGGCCGAGGCCGAGGCGATAGTCCGGCAGCTGGGGCTCTTCCAGCTCTCGATGGAGGGGTGCGAGAAGGCCCTCAAGGCGGTGGAGGCGATGGAGGCGGCCGAAGATGGACAGGATATGCTGGTGCCCATCGGCCAGGACTCCTTCGTCCACGCAAAGCTCTCCACCAAGGATAAGGTGATCGTGGGGGTGGGCGCCGGGGTGAGCATCGAGAAGAGCGCCGCCGACGCCAAAGAGGATCTCAGCAAGAGGAAGGCTCAGCTATCGGAGGCCTCAGGTAAGCTCAGCCAGACCCTCTCCAGGATCGAGGAGGAGATGGGGAAGATCCAGTCGATCGCCGCCCAGTACGAGAGGCAGTTTTCAGAGTAGGGGCGAAAGAGTTGTTCAACAGGTTCAAGGAGAGGCTTAAGGGGTTCAAAGAGGCCGTCTCCACCAAGATCCAGGAGAAGGGGGAGGCCGAAGCCAAGAAGGCCGAGGCGAAAGCCGCCGACAAGTCCAACGCCGAAGAGAAGAGGCCCACCCAAGATAAGGGCGGAGCAGTCGCCGCAAAAGAGGGCAAGGCGGGAGAGGAAGAGGCGGGACAAGTCCAGAATAACGGCGCGAAGGCGAAGCAGTCCTTCACCTCCAGGGCAAAGTCCCTCATATTTGAGCAGGAGGTGGTCCTGGACGAAAAGGACCTCGCCGACCCCCTCTGGGAGCTGGAGATGGCCCTCATGGAGAGCGACGTCGCCCTCCCCGTCGCCGAGACGATCGTCGCCACAGTGAGAGACGAGCTCGTCGGGCGAAAGAAGAAGATCCGGGCCGACACCGGCGAGATAGTCGAGGAGGCGCTCAGGTCAGCCCTCTTCAAGGTCCTCTCTGAGAACTATTTCGACGTCGACGAGTTCATCGCGCGGGCCGATAAACCGGTGAAGATCGTCTTCGTCGGGGTGAATGGGACCGGCAAGACCACATCCATCGCCAAGGTGGCGAGGTACCTGAGAGATCGGGGCTACTCCGTCGTCCTCGCCGCCGGGGACACCTTCCGGGCCGGGGCTGTGGAGCAGATCGAGGTCCACGCGAAGAACCTGGAGGTGAAGCTCGTCAAGCACAAGGACGGCAAAGATCCCGCAGCCGTCATCTTCGACGCCGTGGAGTACGCAAAAGCCCACCACAGGGACGTCGTCCTCGCGGACACCGCAGGGAGGCTTCACACCAACATCAACCTGATGGACCAGATGAAGAAGATCGTGAGGGTGGTGGACCCCGACCTTCTGATATTCGTCGACGAGGCGATCGCCGGAAACGACGCCGTCGAGAGGGCGAGGCTCTTCAACGAGGCGGTGCCCATCGACGGAACGATCCTCACCAAGACCGACGCCGACGCCAAAGGGGGCGCCGCCATATCCATATCTCACATCACAGGAAAGCCGGTCCTCTTCCTGGGGGTCGGCCAGGATTATCCAGACCTGGTGAAGTTCGAGCCTGACTGGCTCCTGGATCGGCTCCTGGGGTCATGAAGGGGGCTTTCAGCCCCAAAATATCTTTCTTTGGAATTCAGAGGGTATCGTCCTCCCCCGATAAGGGGACGTAAAGGGGCAGGCCGGCGCTCTTCTGGATCGCCCTCGCCCGGCTCAAGTACTCCTTTATCATGACGGGGAAGGTCCTCGCCTCCAGGTACCTCAGGCCCAGCTGCTCCGCCCACTTCTGGACCCCCAGATCCTGCGATATGACCGCAGCGTTCAGCTCCTTTGCCAGGAGGAGGAGGTCTATGTCCGGTCCGCTGTCGAGGATGCCGTAGCGGAGGGCGTTCCTGTACTTCTCCCGGAACTTTCTCACTATCCCTCCCACCGCCTCCCTCTCGATCTCGTCTTTCATCGACGAAAGGTCTCCTTCTGTGGCGCTGAGGGCGATGCACCTGGCCACCGCCTCCCAGATCGCCCCCTCGGCGACGTTCATCCCCTTGTTAATCCTGCTCCTCATGTAGTAGACGTACTCGTAGAAGACCTTGGAGGGGATCTTCACCTCGTACCGGTCCGGGGTCATCTTGACGAGCCAGGTGTCGACCTTGATGAGAACCGCCTCGTCGCAGTCGTTGTGCTTGACGAAGTCCCTGATCTCGTTGTAGACGGAGGGGTAGGGGATGTAGCAGCTTATTCCGAGGTGGAGCCTCGCCTCGGCTATGCAGTCGAGGATGGCGTTCATCCCCTCGCAAATGTCGGTACAACCCTCCCCCTCCCAGGCGAGGGAGTCGGTGAGGGCTGTGGTATCTAGCACGAACCTCTGGCGCAACATCTTGGCCAAGTATGTACGTCGTGATATAAGACCGCTTTCCCGTCCCATCTCCACCGTATTTAAAGGATGAGCGCCATGGCGGACCTTGCGCCGAGGTCGCGTCCCATCCCCGAAGAAGGGGTCGGCCTTCCGGCGGGATGGATGCGGTGGTATCTTTGAAACCCCTGGTCTTTTGCCTGAGCAGAATCGAGAACCTGATGCAGAAGGTGAGCTTCGACCCCCAGAGGATGGAAGGCGCTATCATCACCAACACCACCATGGTGGACCTGAAGATGCTGGACTCTACCTTGCGGATATTTCGGGACGTCATGGAGAGCGGCCTCGCCGTCAGCCCCTACCTGAAGGTGGAGACGTTCGGGAGCAGGGCCAAGATACTATCCGCCTGCAGCATCACCGTCAGCGCCGTCCTCCTCAAGGCGGGGGTCCCTGTGAGGCCCCGGGGCGGGGGGGTGATCGAGGTGATCGACCGCGAGCCTGTTCGGTTCACCGACATGCTGATGTACTGGGCGACGACGATCGACCCCATCGACGTCCTCATCAGCCAGGAGCTTACATCGGTTCTGGAGATGATGCAGACGGGGAGCGGAAGGATCCTCGGGAACCTCCAGGAGGCTCCGATGCTGGCCGTCGAGAGGATCGAGGAGAGGCTCGAGGTCTTGGCGGAGGCCGGATTTTCTGGGGTCTTGGACCTGGGTGAGCCGAACATGAACGTCCTGGGGGTATCGGTGGAGCGGGACCACGTGGGCCTGTCCCTCGTCGGAGGTACCAACATCGTCGCCGCCGCCATGAGCCATGGGATAGGTTTGAAGACCGAGTCTATAAGCAGCCTCACCGAGATCGGGGAGATGACCCACATCCAGGATCTCGTCTCGTAGCTGGAGAAGAGGCGGACGCTACCGTCTCCCCCGGGCGACAGGAGAGGAGGAGTACGCCAGATCGATCTCCTCGCCTTTTGAGGCGACCCTCAGAGACGGGGACCGAGCTCTTTATAAGATCATTCACCAACTAATTTTCCGTCAACTACCCGCCAATGAATTGGCGGGCATGATGCTCGCCAGTATTGGGGGCTTGCGGCTCCGCAAAAAATCGGGCCACGATGGGCAGGTTGACGGCCACCCTTGCAGCTATGTTTCGAGCTGCGACGGTGTCAGCAGGGCCAGAGAAACCACAGCAGACACAGGCAAACTGATCCCGAGTAGGTCGGTTTGACCGGGATATATGATGACAAACGGGGCATTCCTGGGACGTATAGGCAGGGTCGATGTAGACCACTGGAACTCCAGCGATCGCTGCCTTGTACTCGAGGAACTGCCTGAGCTGATAGAATCCCCAGCTATGCTGTTTGCGTCTCTGAGCCTTCGAAACCGTCATCCCCTCCCGGATACCCTGAAGATCTTCGAGGGCGATCACAGAAGAGGTGTCTTTGGCTTTCGCAACCATCTTTTTGGAGATGCAGTGGTTCACGTCCCGACGAAACCTAGCCTCTCGACCCGAGAGTTTCTTGAGATGACGTTTGGCGCTATCGGTCCCACAGCTTTGAAGATCGGCCTTGAGGTTATCTATCTTGGATTGAAGGTTCTCGATGCCGTCACCGGAGAACTCTTCGTCGGTCGAATCAACGGCAATGTTCTTGATCCCGAGATCGGCGCCGATAACACCAATCGGT
>JANKMW010000059.1:8400-10855 GCA_024649985.1 Methanothrix sp. | reverse complement strand
AAAATCGATAGCAGGAAAATTAATGAGCGTTCAAACCGTTAATGCGAAATGCCGGCTACATGCCCTCTGCAATGCTCATCATCTGAGAGAGCTAACTGGCATAGCAGAGGAGGATGGCCAAGAGTGGCCTTGTGATATGATCGATCTGTTGCTTGAAATCAAAAGAACGGCGGAAGAGAGACGATCGATAGATTCGTGGTTTGATCCCGATGAGATTGAGAAGTTCGAAGTGAGGTACGACCGGATAATCAAGAAGGGTCTGCTCGAAAATCCACCACCTGAACGGCCAGTTCTTCACAAGAAACGTGGCCGAAAGAAACAGACTGCAGCTAAAAACCTACTGGATAGGTTGTCGGAGTACCAACGGGAAGTGTTGGCGTTCATGCACGATCCGAGGGTTCCATTCGACAACAACCTGGCAGAGAGGGATATCAGAATGGTGAAAGTTCAGCAGAAGGTATCAGGCACGTTCCGGAGCAAAAGGGGTGCTGATTCGTTCTGTCGTATCAGAGGTTACATTTCTACTGCCAGGAAGAACTCCGTTGCAGTTCTCGATGCAATTCAAGGTGCGTTTGAGGGAAAGCCCTATGTTCCTCCTTCAGCTGCCACTTAACCGAACCCTATTGTGAGGGCGTCTCTGAAGGAATTGCGTTATATGGCCATGGTGGCTGAATAGTTACAAACAATTTTAAGTGCGAGATGCTATAGGGTCTGTGGTGTAGGGATTTGGTCGACCAGGCGGAGATACATCGAAAGTCCTTAAGCGACAAAGTCGAAGATCGCATAGAGGCAGTTAATCAATTACGCAATAACTTTGCCATTCTTCCCGACAAAGAGGCCGCCTGGAGAGATCTTATTCGATTGACAGGTGACGAGAACCGCGAAGTGCGAAGTGGGGCTGCCGACGCTTTTGGCGCCGTGTTCTCCGCCGTTCCCGACAAAGAGTCCGCCTGGCACGATCTGATACGCTTGACAGGCGTCAAGGACATCTTTGTGCCATTTTGGGCTGCCGACGCTCTTGGTGCCGCGTTCTCCTCCGTTCCCGACAAAGAGTCCGCCTGGCAAGATCTGATTCGCCTGACCGGAGACGAGAACAGCTCTGTGCGAATAGGGGCTGCCTACGCTCTTGGCGTCGCGTTCTCCGCTGTTCCCGACAAAGAGTCCGCCTGGCAAGATCTGATTCGCTTGACTGGCGACGAGAACGTCTATGTGCGATTTTGGGTTGCCAACGCTCTCGGCTCGGCGTTCTCCTCCGTTCCCGACAAAGAGTCTGCTTGGCAAGATCTGATTCGTTTGACAGGCGACAAGGACAGCCTTGTGCGAGAAGGGGCTGCCAAATCTCTTGGCGTCGCGTTCTCCGACGTTCCAGACAAAGAGTCTGCTTGGCAAGATCTTCATCACTTGACCTTCGACGAGGACAGCCTTACGCGTATTTGGGCTTCCAACGCTCTTGGCTCCGCGTTCTCAGCCGTTCCCTATAAAGAGTCCGCCCGGCAAGATCTTCATCGCTTGACTGGCGACGAGGAAAGCAATGTGCGAGTGTCCGCAAACCATTCTCTGGGCAGGGCCTCGATATTCAAGGCGACGGAAACAAAGAGCGAGAAGGAGTTTAGAAAAGAGCTGAAAAACGCACTCCAATATTTCGAAAGATCCGCAGCAGAAGCTTATTCAACATTCAATCCGGCCAAATTTTGTCTTCCCTTCTACAAGTCCTTCTTCGCCTTGACCTGCAAGGATGAGATCTCCGAAGCAGAAGTAGAGAGATACCTGAAAGAGGCGAGAGATGCATCTGAGGGATCTAAGAGAAAAGATGACCTGCTGGAGGCGGTGGAGAATCTAGCAAATGCTCTGAAAGAGGCTCAAAGCCTCCAGGAAAAGAGCCTGCATGATTTAAAACGTGATCTCATAGTTTACAGCCAATACTGCAACCATTTTGCGGATCTACTTGATAAAAATGAAGTTCAGGCACCAAAAGCGGTAAAGTTGCTAAGAATTGGAGGAAAATTGGTTGATAAGCAGATAAAAGGGACTGTAGCCGAGATTCAAGAGATTGCAAAAGAGCTATGCAAAATGACGGTCGGCACCGAAGTCGAACCTCTGGGCCGAGAAGTCAACCAACAAGCGAGAGAGATATCGCCCGAAGATTATCTGAGATCTGATAAGAGCATTCTCAGAATTGCTGAGATTCTAGGAGACATGTGCGACTTGCTTCCACCCAAAAAAAGAGAACATGCTTGCGAGCTCGTTGAGGAAATACAAAAATGTTGCAACCTTGAGGATCGAATAATCAGGCTTGAAGCTGCGATAAACTACATTCAGCCTAAGATCGACATAGAGAGATATGGGAAGCAGTTCGAGTATATAAAATCTGAAGTGAAGGAGATAAAATCCGAGGTTAAAGACATAAAACCCGAATTGAACGAGATTAAGCGCGGAATGATGGCGCTCGAACAAA
>JANKMW010000059.1:0-8390 GCA_024649985.1 Methanothrix sp. | reverse complement strand
AAAAGATCTTCGATCGTCTGGATGAAAATGAAAAAGCGATCATCTCCACAATTCTAGATCATAGCAGCGAGAAGCAAATGGACGAGATGCTGGACCTGGTAAAGCAGGTATTATCGGAGATTCAGAATCTAGAGCTTCGAGATCCTATAACTTCAGACGATGTCGAACAGTCATTGAAGGTAGTTGACGACACAAGGCTCAAGGCCGCAGACAAGCTGAAATTCATACTGCCTCTCATAATTTTCCAATACGAGCACGAAATCACGCTTGAGAAAGGCGTGAACCTGAGCGCTGCCTTGGGCAAGTTGGCGGGTTGGGTAAAAAAAGGGTACGTGTTTAGCTCCCCCTGAATCGATTGCTTGATGCGGGTTTTAGTTGATGATCATACCCCGACCAAGAACTCGTGTCAGGCAGAAAAACAACATCTATCGCCGCAGTTAACTGATTTCAATTCACTGGAACTTGCCACAAGAGACATAACGAAATGGCTTTGGTGATGCTGATTGATATGAGCTAAACACATACAAAAAAGGAAATAGGCCGCTGCGCAGCGAGGCCTTCAGACTTCCAAACTTTGCATCTTCTCTTTCTCTCAGTAGTGCACCAGCGTCCCCTCCATCTTCGCCTTCCTGACCGCATACCGGAAGGCGAGGAGGCTCGCCGGCACCAGGACCGCCGAGAAGATGACCAGGGCCCCGATCTCCGGCGCCAGCTCCCGCAAGCTGTAGCCCTGGAGGAGGGCGTGTCTCATACCGTTGAGGGAGTAGGTGATGGGAAGGAGGTGGGAGACGGTCTGGAGCCACGTTGGGAGGACGGCGACGGGGAAGTAGACCCCCCCGAATAGCTCCGACGTGCTCATGAAGAGCATGTTTATCGGGTCGCCCCTCTTGAAGATCATGATGAAGCTCGCCGAGAGGATCCCGATGCTGCTGAAACATACGATGGTGAGGCCGAGGATGATCAGCGCCGCAAGGACGTTGGCGCCGATGAGGCTGACCCCCAGGAGGACGCCGATGGCGAGGTAGAGGAGTACCCGGAAGGATGCGAAGATGAAGTTCCAGAGGGTCGATAGGGTGATGATCGCCGAGGCGTCCGTCGGGGTCACCAGCATCGCCTCCAGGGTCCCCATCATCTGCTCGTCTCTGACGCTCTCGGAGAAGCCCCGCAGCGAGACCATCAGGTACCCCGAGAAGGCGATCCCGATGAGGACGAAGGAGAAGTAGTCGCCGCCGTAGGGGGCTAGGTACGCCTGCCCCGCCGTCCCGATCAGCTTGGCGACGAAGTAGTAGGTGAGGATGTTGAAGAACATGAAGAAGAGCCGCAGGAAGAACTCGAACTTGTAGCTCATCTGGAGGAGGTAGCTCCTCTTTATGAAGGATAAGGCCTTGCGGAAGATAATAATCATACCCCGCCCCTCCTCCGGCCGAGGCCGCCGCCCCGGTGGGGAGAGCCCCTCCGGTCATGGCGGAAGCCCGGCGCCGTTGCACCGGCCCCGCCCCTCTCCTCAAACCTCTTTCCTGTGTGGTGGACGAAGACGTCGGATAGGGTGGAGCCTTCGCCGAGGGCGGCCTTCAAGTCGACGGGGCGGCCGACGACCTTTATCTTCCCATCGTCGAAGATCGCAACCCTGTCGCAGAGCTCCTCCGCCTCCTCCAGGTTGTGGGTCGATACGAATATCGTCTTCCCCCGCTTCCTCACGATCTCTCCCTTGATGAAATCCCGGAGGCCCTGGGCGGCGCCGGGGTCGAGGCTCCTCGTCGGCTCGTCCATGAAGAGGACGGTGGGGTCGTTGAGGAGCCCCCGGGCGATGGCCATCCTCTGCTTCATCCCGGCGGAGTAGTTGAGGAACCGGACGTCAGCGGCGTCCTTCAGGTCCACGACCCCGAGGAGGTCGTCGACCATCTCCCGGGCGTCGTCGGAATAGAAGTCGTGTAGTGACGCGAAGAACTCAAGGTTCTGCCTTCCCGTGAGCCTCCAGTAGAAGGACCGCTCATCGGTGGTGACAAGGCCGATCGACTCCCGGACCCGCCCGCTCTCTCTCTCGACGTCGTATCCGTTGACTTTGGCTCTGCCAGCCGTGGGGAGGATCAGGGTGCAGAGGATCTTTATCAGGGTCGTCTTCCCCGCCCCGTTGGGGCCGAGGACCCCGAAGACCTCCCCCTTCTCGACGGCGAGGTCGACCCCGTCGACGGGGGTGACCCCATCGGCGGAGGGGCGCCGACGGAGAAGGTCGGCGATGCCCCTAGGCGCGGCGAAGGTCTTCGTCAGATTCACCATCTCGATGGCGTTATCAGCGATCGTCCCGCCTCCAGAGGGCCTTCAGGGCCCATGGGTTCTCCGGCGTTCAGATAGTATCCCAGACTCAGATAATCGAGAGGATTCTCTGCCGATATCCGATGGGTCACGATAGCCTGATCTCCTTGATCTCGGCGATGGACCGAGGCAGCCTGGACCTCCTCTTCCCGGACGTAAAGAACCTCCCCCCGGGTTTCGAGCCCGAGCCGTTCGGCTTTATCTGCCTTATGGGGACGATGAAGGGCTCCTCCGACTGGGACCGGACCGCCACCTCGACGTTGTAGATCGCCTCGATATTCTCGGGGGTGAGGACGGAGGCGGGGTCTCCCGCTGCCATGATCCTCCCCCTCTTCATCATGATGATCCCGTGGGAGTACTTCGAAGCGAGGTTCAGGTCGTGGAGGGCCATCAGGACGGTCATCCTCCTCTTCTTCACCAGGTCGCTCACTATGTTCATGACGTCGAGCTGGTGCCAGATGTCGAGGTTGCTCGTCGGCTCGTCGAGGAGCATCACCTTCGTCTCCTGGACGAGGGCTCTAGCGATGAGGACCTTCTGCTGCTGGCCGCCGCTCAGCTCGGCGAAGCCGCTCATGGCGAGCTCCTCGATCCCCAGAAGCCTCAAGACCTCCCAGACCCTCTCCTCGTCGTCGGAGCTGGAAAGCCAGCCGATGTGGGGCCTTCTGCCCATCAGGACGGTGTCGAAGACGTTGGAGGAGAAGGTCCGGGCCGAGCTCTGGGGAACGTAGGAGAGGTTTTTGGCGATCTCCAGCCGGTCCATCTTCGTTACCTCCTTCCGATCGATGAGGATGCTCCCCCTCTCCGGCGCCAGGATCCGGTCGATGCACTTGATGAGGGTAGACTTGCCGGAGCCGTTGGGCCCCACTATCGTCACGAGCCTCGAGGGTCCGATCTCGAAGCTTACGTCTTTTAGTATCGGCGAGCTGTTGTAGCCGAATACTATCCCCTTAGCCTGAAGCTGGATCATCATGTCCAAAACTCCTTCCTTCTCCCTTTCAGCATAAGATACATGAAGAACGGAACCCCGACCACCGATGTCATGATACCTGTGGGTATCACCGTCGGGGCGATGAGGTTCATGGCGACGCCGTCGGCGGCTACGAGGACCGAAGCCCCCAGGATCCCCGAAGCCGGGATCAGGAACCGGTGATCTCCGCCGAGGATCATCCTCGCCATGTGAGGCGCCACGAGGCCTATGAAGGCGATCGTCCCCGTGAAGCAGACGACCGTCGCCACCACCAGGCTTGAAATCAGAAGTACGTATACCCTTACCCGCTCGGCGTTGACGCCGATGCTCTTTGCCGTCTCGTCCCCCGAGGTCATGATGTTCAGGTCCCAGGCTTTGAGCATCAGAAGGGGTATGCATACCGCAAAGACACCGAAGAGGATCGTGATCTTGCTCCAGGAGAAGGCGGCGAGGTCCCCCATCCCCCAGGAGACCATCAGCCGGAGCTGCTCGTCGTCGGCGAAGTACCTGAAGAGCTGGCTCATGGCGGAAAAGAAGTAGTTGATGGCGATCCCCGCTAGGATCAGCGTCTCCGAGGTGGCGCCCTTGACGGAGGCGAGGCCTATGATGAAGGCGGAGCAGAGGAGGGCGAATAGGAAGGCGTTTCCTATGAGAAGGTACGGGCCGCCGAAGACCGAGACCCCCAGGACCGCCGCCACGGCTATTCCGAACTGGGCCCCCGATGAGATCCCCAGGGTGAAGGGGCTGGCGAGGGGGTTCTTCAGGACCGCCTGCATGACGCATCCGCATACCCCAAGGCCGAAGCCCGCGAGGATCCCGCCGACGATCCTCGGAAACCTTATGTTCCATACGACCCGCTCCGTCAGGGGGTCCACCTGGAAGGAGCTCGGATACGCCCTCGACAATAGGGCGCGGTAGGCTTCGGCGACGGAGATGTCCAGGGGACCCAGGGTTATGATGAACCCCGTCAGAAGGACGATGAAGGCGACGATCGCCACCATGAAGAAGTATCGTGCGAATACGAAGGAGTCGTGAGCCTCCTGCATCTTGCTCCTCTTTCCCGACCGGTTCGAGGACCGCCTCACCGTCTTTGCCATGCTAGCCCTCCCACCTTACCTCTCGACGACGGCCTTTGCGAGGCCTGCCGTGGTTGAGATCTCCCCCGCCGAGGGGCGGGGGGCGTCGGAGCCGGTCGATACGACGATGAGGTTCTTCTCTTTTGCGATCTCGGTGAGGGTCTGAAACTCCCTCAGCTTCATGGCCGAGGGCTTCTCCTCGTAGAAGGTGGCGGCGTCGTTCATCCTCTGGGAGGCCTGGAACTCCCCCTCGGCGAGGATGATCCTCGCCCTCTTCTCCCGCTCCGCCTCCGCCTGCCTTGCTATCGCCCGGAGCATATTCTCGGGGAGGGCGACGTCCCTCAGGGTGGCGGTGACGACCTTGATCCCCCAGGGGTCGGTCATCTCGTCCAGTATTATCTTAACTTCCCTGTTCAGTTCGTCTCTGTTGGATAGGATGGTGTCGAGCTCGTTTTGGCCTAGTACGTCCCTCAAGGTCGTCTGGGCGAGGAGCGCCGTCGCAGCCTCGTAGTCTTCCACCTCGACTATCGCCCTCGTCGAGTCCGTCACTTTGAAGTAGATGACTGCGTCGACCTCGACGCTGACGTTGTCGCTGGAGATCACCGTCTGTCTCGGGACGTCCAGCTCCCGGACCCTCAGGTCCACCTTGACTATCCTGTCGACGACCGGTATTATGACAAAGAGGCCTGGGCCCCTCTCGCCGATGAGCTTTCCGAACCGAAAGACTACGGCCCGCTCGTACTGTCTTGTGATCTTCAACGACGAAACCAGTATCAGGCCTATCGCCAGAAGGCCGGCCAGGATCCCGATATCCATCACTAATCTTCACCCCTCATGTAAAAATCACCATAAAACTTCGCAGTCATCTTCGGTATCAAGAGCCTTCATCCTTGGGCCACCATATCATGGCGCTCTTCGCCCTCCGCTTGGATACCAGCCCGCCCTCTCCTTCAATCAGTTTTTTGGATAGATACTCCCTCAGATCCTCCACCTTCTCCTCGGGGATATCCCTCATCTCCCTCCACCGGCCGACCGCCTCATCGAGGCTTTCGTACCGCTGGACGTGCTCGGCGTCCCTGATCTCGACGTTGGCGTAGATCCCCATATCGTGGAGGATGTTGTAGAGGAGCATGTAATCCGAACGCCATCCTCCCCGCCGGGTATGCCCGTCGAACTCCCTCTCCCAGAGCTCCTCTTCCAGATCGTCGAAGAACCACTTCCCGGCGGCTGTGAGGATGTAGACGCGCCTCTTCGCCGCGGCGTCCATCTTCGCCACCGCCTCCTGCAGGTCGAACATCCCCAGGGAGTGGGAGGCGATGACGACGTCGTGAGGCTCTATGTCAACCCCAAGCTGGACGTCCTCCCACCTCTTCTGAAGGCACGTTACGTTCGCCAGCCGCTCTTTGGCGATGTTCTCCCGGAGGTAGTCGAGCATCCCCCTCGACTGATCGACAGCGGTGACCGTCCTCACCCTCTTTGCTATGGGGACCGAGAGCCGCCCCGTCCCGGCGCCGACGTCCAGGACCGACCATTCCGGATAGAGCCGGAAGCTTGCCACCTGCTCCTCGGTCCGGTCGCTTTTCTCTCTCGTCGACTTGTTGAACTCTTTCGCCCTCTTGTCCCACATATCTTCGGAGCTTTCGCGACCCCTCCCCCTCCGACCCTCGGAGATGATCGCCTTTCGAAGCTCGTTCCAGTTTATAAATCCCGTCAGCTCCTTTCCCTCCATCATATAAAATATATAAATATGAGAACGGGGGCTGTCGCCGTCCGCCCCGTCCCGAATCATCGACCCTCAGAGGGTGTCCAGGTACTCCCTCGGCCATACCAGGTAGTCTGCATACTCGGTGAAGACGCCGTCGACCCCCAGGAAGGCCTTCATGATCTTGTTGCCCTCCTCCTCCAGGTCCAGGTCTTCGAATTTGTCAGGATGGAGCATCTTGGCCATGTAGATCATGTTCAGCAGGCTTCTGTCGATGGGCATGCCCCTGCAGTAGGGGTAGAAACAGTTGTGGACGTCTCCGTTTCGGACGGCAGCTATCGACTGGAGGTCGGCGGAGGTCTTGATCCATTCTACCGCCTCTTTATCATCCGGAGTGCTGCAGGCGACGAGGATGTAATCCGGGTCCCAGGCGATGATCTGCTCAATTCCGACGTTGATCTCACCGCCTTCAGAATCTTCAGCCACGTTTCTTCCGCCAGCCACCTCCAGAGGCTCGTAAAAGTTCACCGTACGGGTGAAGTCGCGCCCTTCTTTCGGGTCATAGAAGCCAAGCTTGGCGCCCCTTGGCGCAAAGTAAACCGTAGGCTTTTCACTTTCATCTAAACCTAAAGTGACGGACCTCACCATCTCCACCTCGGAGTCGATGAAATCGATCAGATCCTCTGCCTCATCTTGCCTGTCCAGAACTTCCGCTACGAGCCTGATCTGACTTGAGACTACATCGAAGTCGAAGTCGGTTCCGACGCATACCACCGGACAGCCCACCTTATTTTGCATATCGTCAGCCCTATCAGACCAGAACATCGTCTCGAATATGACGTCGGGTTCCAGGGACACCATCAGCTCGTAGTTTACTTCATACCTGGTGCTCGTCTGAGGGATAGCTGCAAGTCCACCGCCGCAGACGTTCTCCCAGCAGCTGGGACAGATCTCTTCGCTACCATGTTTGGGGCAGATGCAGCTTCCGATTGTGGCCTCGTCGGTTCCAACGATCTTTTCACCGTCGCCCAAAGCGATGATCGTTCTGGAGTTGTCGGGGTTTGTGGTGATGATCCGTTCGATCGGCCCATCTATCGTCACAACCCTGCCAGCCATGTCGGTGATCGTCTTCGGGTAACCCTCATCTGCAGCTGCAGGGGATGCCGCAAGCAGAAACATCGATGCGAAAAGCGCCATCGTCAGAGACAAATTCCACTTCATTTTACGCACCTATTCTCAAGCTCCCTGAGCATTGATCCACTCCCTCGGCCAGATGAGGAAGTCCGCGTACTCGGTGAAGACGCCGTCGACCCCCAGGAAGGCCTTGAAGATCTCGTTTGCCTCTTCCTCCAGGTCAATGTGCTGGAACTTCTCGGGATGGAGGACCTTCGCCATGTAGATCATGTTGATGAGGCTTCTATCGGCGGGCCTCCCCCTGCAGTGGGGATATACGCTGTTGTAGACGTTTCCGTTCTGAACAGCGGCTATGGACTGCAGGTCTGGAGAGCTCTTGATCCACTCGATCACCTCAGCGTCCTGTGGAGTGCTGCAGGCGACGAAGATGTAGTCGGGATTCCAGGCGATGATCTGCTCGATGGCGACGTTGATCTCGTAACCTTCGGCCCCCTCAGCGACGTTTCTTCCTCCGGCGATCTCCAGAGGAGGATAGGATGTGAAGGTCCTGGTGAAGTCCCGGCCCTCCTTGGGGTCGTAGAAGCCGAGCTTAGCGCCCCTCGGGGCGAAGTATACCCGCGGCTTCTCGCCGTCGTCGAGGGAGTCGGTGACGGAGCTTATCATATCGATCTTCGCCTCGACGGAGCCGATGAGCTCTTCGGCCTCGTCCTCCCTCTCCAGGACGGAGCCTATCACCTCGATCATCCCGTAGAGGCCGCTTTCGCGGCTGTATATCCAGCCGTCTCCTCCGGCGACGACTACGGGACAGCCGATCTTATTCTCGAAGTCCTGGACGTTCGTCGTCCCCGAGGTGATGATGACGTCGGGGGTGAGGGAGGCCATCAGCTCGTAGTAGATGTCGTACCGGGTGCTCGTCTCGGGTAGGTCCGGCATCCGTCCGTCAAGGATCGAATAGTAGCATTCGAGACATCCATCTTCGAAGGTGCCGAAGGTGGTGGGGCAGAGGCAGGACTTGACCGCCTGCTCCGAGGCGACGATCTTATCCCCCTCCCCCAGGGCTATGACTATCCGGGCGGTGTCGGGCTCCCGGGTGATGATCCTCTCTACGGGCTTGTAGAAGACGACCTCTCGGCCTGCGGTGTCGACTATCGTCCTGGGATAGTTCTCGTGGATATGCTCTATCTCCGCCAGCTCCTCA
>JANKMW010000058.1 GCA_024649985.1 Methanothrix sp. | reverse complement strand
CCAAATAACCATGACGTCACCAGTTAGCGCTATTCAGTAATCTGGGTACGCGACCAGAGGAGGACGCAACGGCCGAGGGGTGACGACGGGACGACGAGTCCACGAGACGAAGTGCGACGAAGAGACGACGAGAGGATAGCCTAAGGCCAGCCTGAAAAAAAGCCGAACAAAAGAAAAAAGGGTCGTAGCGGACTCGCCGGGATTTGAACCCGGGACTGAGGCTCCGGAGGCCTCCGTGTTATCCAGACTATACTACGAGTCCAGCTAAGATTCCAGCACTATCTCGATGTTGACGTTCTTGGGAACCTGAATCCGCATCAGCTGACGTAAAGCCCGCTCGTCGGCGTCCAGGTCGATCATCCGCTTGTGGACCCTCATCTCCCAGTGGTCCCAGGTGGCGGTCCCCTCCCCATCGGGGCTCTTTCTCGTGGGAACTACCATCCTCTTCGTCGGGAGCGGGATAGGTCCCGCCATGTGCACGCCCGTCCTCTGGGCGATCCCCCTCACCTGGCTGCATATCTCGTCCAGGGAGCGGGGGTCGGTCCCAGATAGCCTTATCCTTGCCTTCTGCATAACTCAAACACCATAAAAATTTGAGTTAGCGGGGTGTGATGTTCATGCACATGCCCGCTGCTATCGTCTGGCCCATATCCCTGATGGCGAACCTGCCCAGCTGGGGGATCTCCTTGACCTTCTCGATCACCATCGGCTTTGTGGGGACGACGGTGACTATGGCGGCGTCGCCGGCCTTGATGAAGGCAGGGTTCTGCTCCTTTACCGCGCCGGTCCTGGGGTCCAGCTTCGCCTTGATCTCCGTCAGAGTACAGGCGATCTGGGCGGTATGGCAGTGGAAGACGGGGGTGTAACCCGCAGAGATGGCGCTCGGGTGCTGCAAGACCACGAGCTGGGCTGTGAACTCCTTGGCGACGGAGGGCGGCGAATCGACGTGTCCGCAGACGTCGCCTCTCCGAATGTCCTTTCTTCCGACGCCCCTCACGTTCCAGCCGATGTTGTCGCCGGGGAGGGCCTGGTCTGCCTCCTCGTGGTGCATCTCGATCGTCTTTACCTCGCCGACGACGCTGGCGGGCTCGAAGATGATCTTGTCGCCCTTCTTGATGATCCCGGTCTCGACCCTCCCCACGGGGACGGTCCCTACGCCGGAGATGGTGTAGACGTCCTGGACGGGGAGCCTGAGAGGCAGGTTCGTCGGCTTTTCTGGCTCCTTCAGGTTGTTGAGCGCCTCAAGAAGGGTGGGCCCAGTGTACCAGGTGAGGTTGTCGCCGCGAGCGATGACGTTGTCGCCGACGAAGGCGGATACGGGCAGGAAGGGAATATCTGCAACCTTGTATCCGACCATCTGCAGGAGCTTTCCGACCTCCTCCTTCACCTCTTTGAACCTCTCCTCGCTGTACTTGGCGGCGTCGATCTTGTTGATGGCTATGACGAGCTGGTTGATCCCCAGGGTCCTGGCGAGGAAGACGTGCTCTCTCGTCTGGGCCATGACGCCGTCGGGGGCTGCGATCACCAGAACTGCGGCGTCTGCCTGGCTCGCGCCGGTGATCATGTTCTTGATGAAATCTCTATGTCCGGGACAGTCCACGATCGTGAAGTAGTACTTGTCGGTGTCGAACCTCTGATGGCCGATGTCGATGGTGACGCCCCTCTCTCGCTCCTCTTTCAGGCTGTCCATCACCCAGGCGAACTCGAAGGACCCCTTACCCTTGGACTCGGCCTCTTTCTTGTACTGCTCGATGATATGTGGAGAAACGGCGCCGGACTCGAACATCAGCCTCCCTACGAGGGTGGACTTCCCGTGGTCGACGTGTCCGATGAACGCCAGGTTCATGTGTGGCTTCTGTGCTGCCATCTTTATCTCCTCCGGTTAACTTTCAACTCCGTATTTACGTCTATTCCGTTTAAATCTTTTCAGAGAAGGCTTCAAGCCTTCAGGTAATCGCTGGGCTTAGGCATCTCGGTCTTTAAACCCTTCCGGCCCCGGATCTGGCGTACCGTCTCCACCATCGCCGCCGGTGGGATCGGCTCAAAGCCGGCAAACTCCGTGCTCCATAGGGACCTGCCCTCGGTGGCTCCCCGGATCGCTCCCGCAAACCCGAAGAGCTCAGAGACCGGCGCCTTCGCCTTGATTATGATCATGTCGCCCTCGGTCTCCATGCTCAGGATCATGCCTCTTCGGCCCTGGATCTCGGACATGGCACCCCCCATCTGATCCTGTGGAACCTGTATAAAGACGTTCTGGAAGGGCTCCAGGAGGGTGGGGGTCGCCATGAGGATCCCGGCCTGGACTGCCTGCCTGACGGCGGGGATGACCTGGGCGGGACCCCGGTGGATGGCGTCCTCGTGGAGCTTGATATCCATCAGCTTCGCCTTTACACCCTGGACCGGCTCTCTGCATATGGGGCCGTTCTTCGTCGCCTCGACGAACCCCTCCAACATCAGCTCCATCGTCTCTCTCAGATACTGGACGCCCTTGGTCATGTTGATGAAGACGTTGGACTCGAAGATGCCGGATATGTTCCTAGCCTCCTCTTTATCCATCCCCTTGCTGATGAGGATGTTCCTCCTCTCCAGCTCCTCCATCTTCATGGATACCTCGCCCGACTTGATGGCGTCAACGACATCCAGCTCCAGAGGCTCGATCTCGATGTAGAACCGGTTGTGGTGGTTGGGAGACTTCCCCTCGACGGCACCGGAGGTCTTTCCGGTGATGGACTCCCGATAGACGACGATGGGAGGCGAGGTGGTGATCTCGACGCCCTTGTCCCTCTGGATCCTGTAGGCGACGATCTCCAGATGGAGCTCCCCCATCCCGGCCATCAGGTGCTCGCCGGTCTCCTCGTTGATGTTGATGTTGAGGGTCGGGTCCTCCTTTGCCACCTGCCGGAGAACCTCTACCAGCTTGGGAAGGTCCCGGGTGTTCTTCGCCTCGACGGCCACGGTGACCACCGGCTCGCTGACGTGCTTTATGTCCTCGAAGGGGGTGGCGTCCCGGTCCGAGGATACGGTGGACCCGACGAAGGCGTCCCGCAGGCCTGTGACCGCCGCGATGTTCCCGGCGGGGATATGTTCCACCTCGATCCTGTCGGCCCCCATGAATATACCCGTCTGCTGGACCCGGTTGGGCTTTGCGACCCCGGATATGGACAGCTCCATCCCCCTCTCCAGGGTTCCGGAGAAGAGCCTCCCCGTCGCCACCTCGCCGGCGTGGGGGTCGACGGAGATGTCGGTGACCATGAAGGCGACGGGCCCCGAGGGGTCACAGGACTCCATCGACTGGTAGAGCTTGCTCTTCTTGTCGCCGTGCCAGATTACCCCGACCCTCTCCTTCTGAGCCTTCAAGGGGCTTGGAAGGAAGCGGATGACCATGTCGTTGACCGCGACGTAAAGAGGGCATCTCTCGGCGAGGGTCTTCATATCTCCCGCCTGGCAGTAGTCGTAGACCTCGCCGAAGCCGATCCCGGTGCTCTTCATCTGGGGGACGCTGATCGCCCAGTTGTAGAGGGCAGAGCCGAAGGCTACGCTCCCCTCGGAGGCGTCGACCCTCCAGCCCGCCTTGTACTTCTCCTCGTTCATCCCCCGGATGAGCTTGTTTATGTTATCGATCAATTTTCCCAGCCGCAGCTGCATCTCCTGCTTGTCGACCTTCAGCTCGTTGAGGAGCCGGTCGACCTTGTTGACGAATAGGACCGGATGGACGTTCTCTTTGAGCGCCTGCCGGAGGACCGTCTCGGTCTGGGGCATCGCCCCCTCCACGGCATCGACGACGACGACGGCGCCGTCTACGGCCCGCATCGCCCTCGTGACGTCGCCGCCGAAGTCGACGTGGCCGGGGGTGTCGATCATGTTGATGAGGTACTCCTCACCCTTGAACTCGTGGACCATGGAGACGTTGGCGGAGTCTATGGTGATACCCCTAGCCTGCTCCAGCGGATCGAAGTCCATGAATAGCTGCTTGCCCGCCAGCTCCATGGATATCATGCCAGCCCCTGCAAGCAGATTATCAGATAATGTGGTCTTGCCGTGATCAATATGCGCAACAATACCGATATTTCTGATCCTCTCTGGCTTGTCCATCAGCGCGGTTACGCGCTCAGCCATCTTCTTCCTCTTGCCCATATCAAGCCTCGCGAAATTTGAGATAAAGCTCTGAATCTTGGAGTCTCGGTTCCATTTTCGTACACCTATATAAGCCTTCGGCCGTCGATGGCGGCTTTCGAGGGGTAGCCACCATCGATTTTTCGCCACCTGATGCCGTTTGGGAAAAAACCCACCCTGGAGATATAAGATGGAGGAGGCGATCGGCGGAGAAGAACAAGCGTACAAGGAGAACAGGAGTCGAAGGAGAACAGGAATCAAAAGAGAATAGAGCGTCCCGGAGGTGGTGGTTGGAGGACTCCAGGGGCGAAGATTCCTGATATACGATCGCTATTATAAAACGGTGAGTAAAGCTTATATCGGTGAGATGGGACCTTCACAGGGTTTTCAAGATGGCACGCTTGGTAATGAAGTTTGGCGGATCCTCGATCGCCGACGGGGCGAAGCTTCGAAACGTCGGAGAGCTGGTAAAGGGCATCAGCGAAGATAACGAGATAGTCGTCGTCACCTCAGCCCTGGGAGGCGTAACCGACGACCTCCTCCAGTGCGCCAGGGCGTCGGCGGATGGAGGGAAGACTGAAGAGATAGTGACCTTCGTAGACAGGCTGAGCAAAAGGCATATCCAGGCCCTGATGGAGGCGGTGAGGGACCCAGAGATCGTAAGAGAGGTCAAGGAGGTGATCATCCAGAGGCTCGGCGAGCTGGAGAAGGCCTACATCGGGATCTGCTACCTGGGGGAGCTATCGCCGAGGTCCATCGACAGGATATCGAGCTACGGCGAGAGGCTCGCAGCCCCCATCCTCTCCGGCGTCCTGAGGGACCTGGGGCTGAAGTCCAGATGCTACACCGGGGGCGAGGCGGGGATAATCACCAACAGCGACTACGGGAACGGGAAGCCCCTGGAGAAGACCTACGACCTCCTCGCCTCGAGGCTCACCCCCCTAGACGGCGTCCCGGTGGTGACGGGGTTCATCGCCGAGGACGAGAGGGGGAACATCACCACATTGGGCAGAGGCGGCTCGGACTTCTCGGCCTCCCTCATTGGGGCGGCCATCGGGGCGGACGAGATATGGTTCTGGAAGGATACTACAGGGGTGTTGACCACCGACCCGCGAATCGTCTCGGAGGCTAAGAACATCCCCATAATATCCTACCGGGAGGCCATGGAGATGTCCTACTTCGGGGCGAAGGTCCTCCACCCCAGGGCGATCGAGCCCGCCATCAGGAAGGGAATCCCCGTCAGGGTTAAGTGCACCTTCGACCCCCAGGACCCCGGCACCCTTATCGTGAAGGAGGGAGCCGCCAAAGAGGACGTCATAAAGGCGGTCACCCTATCGAGGAACGTGGCCCTTCTCACCATCTCCGGCGCCGGGATGATCGGGACCCCCGGCATCGCCGCCCGGGCCTTCACCGCCCTCGCCAACGCCGGGGTGAACATCATCATGATCAGCCAGGGATCCAGCGAGGCGAACATATCCGTCGTCGTCGACGAGCCCCAGGCCGAGGCGGCAGAGATCTCCCTGCGGGCGGAGTTTCCGACGACTATCGTCAGGGAGATCTCAAGAAATAGGGACGTGGCCGTCGTCGCCGTGGTGGGGGCCGGCATGGTGGGGACCCCCGGAGTCGCCGGGAGGGTCTTCGGCGCCATGGGCAGATCGAAGATCAACGTCCTGATGATCAGCCAGGGGTCGAGCGAGCACAACATCTCCTTCGTCGTCAGCACCGGGGAGGCGGAGAGGGCGGTCCTGGAGCTCCACAGGGAGTTCGGACTTGAGAGCGGGGCGAAGAGATGAAGAGGCTGACATACGCCGACTCCGGCGTCGACATCCGGGCGGAGGAGAGGGCGATCTCCGCCATGAAGAGGGTGATGACCGGCAGGCGCAAGGGTATCGGCGCCCCCATCACCGATATCGGCCACTACGCCGGGCTCATCGATATGGGCGAGTACGCCCTGGCCATGACCACTGACGGCGTCGGATCAAAGGTCCTGATCGCAAACGCCATGAAGAAGTGGGACACGGTGGGGATCGACTGCATGGCGATGAACGTCAACGACCTCCTCGCCATCGGGGCCGAGCCCCTCGCCTTCGTCGACTACCTCGCCCTGGAGAAGGTCGACCCGGAGATGACCGCCGCGATCGCCATCGGCCTTGAGAGGGGGGCACAGATCGCAAACCTCAGCATCGTCGGAGGCGAGACCGCCTCCCTGCCCGAGATCATCCGGGGCTTCGACCTCGCGGGAACCTGCATCGGGATGATCAAAAAAGAGGAAGTCATCACCGGCGAGAAGATAAAAAAAGGCGACGTCGTGGTGGGGCTTCCAAGCTCCGGCCTTCACAGCAACGGCTTCTCCCTCGCTAGAAAGATCGTCGCCGAGTCTAGCTACACCTACTTCGATAAGATGCCCGGCTCGGAGAAGACGATCGGCGAGCTCCTCTTAGAGCCTACGAGGATCTACATGGAGGCGCTGGAAGTAATAAGGAAGGCCGATGTCCACGGGATGGCCCACATAACGGGTAGCGGCCTTCTCAAGCTCCACCGGATCAGCGGCTTCGGATTTGAGATCTTTGACCCCCTGGAGCCCCAGCCGATATTCCGGTTCCTCCAGGAGGAGGGGGGGGTCGCCGAGGACGAGATGTACCGGACCTTCAACATGGGGATGGGCTGGGTCTTCGTCCTGCCGGAGGACGACGCCGACACCGTCCTCAAAATGACCGACGGGAAGGTCGTGGGGGAGATCGTGGACGAGGGGCTGCGGCTAGGGGATATGGAGCTGAAGTAGGGCGGAAAAACGGGGGCCAGTTTCAGAGGCCTCCATATTTATAATCGGCTCTCCGCTATTCCGTGTTGGTAACTTCAGGATAGCGGTGAGCGGATTAGATCATGCCAATTATTGTCACGGATTCCTGTTCGTGGGTCAGTAGGTGGCGATACACCTCAAGATCATCCCAAATTCCGGCAGTCATGAAGTTATTGGGACCAAGCTACAGGATTAGTGATCCCTTAAATCCACCCACACAAAACAGCGAGGAGCCTAATAATGTCGCATTAATGTCGCATCAAAAGCCACTGAACAGGATGGATTTTTGATTACGGCATTTATCACTCGAAAGAAGAACCAGCTTGAAAGGAGATCGAAGATATGGGGGTGGCAGAGTTAGAGAGGTTCTCCGAGCTTGTACCCCACCTTCTGGGCACCCCTCACAAGAAGATCTTCTGGGTCGATTACGACGAAGAGGCAGGCGTCCTGTACTTCAGCATCAAACGGTCAAGCCATGTCGACAACACCGAGGACGACGTCATCATCAGGTGCGAGAAAGGCGAGATGGTGTGGGGATTGCAAACCTCGACGCCTCAGAAAGGGCCCGCGCCGAAAGGGACCGGACACGACCCGATACTCGGTATACGAGCCGCCTGCCCCAGAGCCGATATATACTAAAACCGACCTAAGTTAACCTCAATGAAGTCCTTGAGCTATCGAGTCCTGCTCAAAAAAGAGCCGGAAGGATGTTACAGCGCCATCGTCCCTACCCTTCCCGGATGCGTCACCTTTGGGGAGACGATAGACGAGGCGATCCAGATGGCAAAAGAGGCGATCGAGGCCTACGTCGAAAGCCTCGCAGCCCGGGGCGAAGAGGTCCCCACCGAGGAGGGAACTCTCGAATGCACCTTGACGATTGAGGCCCATGCCTAAGCTGCCCGCCATTTCTCCTGAAAAACTGGCCAGGGCGCTGGAGAGGTCCGGCTTCCTACTGGAGAGGGTTAAGGGAAGCCATCACGTCTACTTCAATCCCCAGACCAATAAGACTGTGGTAATCCCGTTCCACGGAAGGGATCTACCCAAGGGCGTCTTGAACGAGATCCTGAAGCAGGCGGGCATAACCAGAGAAGAGCTCTTGGAACTGTTATAGGACCACAGTTGGGTTCTCAAGCCATCCTGATCAAGAAAAGATAACTGCAAAATGGAAGAAACTCCGAGGCGGCCTAAGCGGCCTTTTCGCCCTTCTCCGCCGCCTCCTTAGCCATCGTCCCGAAGAGCTCCTCCAGCTTCACCTTAATCTCCTTAATCGCATCGATGCCCGGACCCCCGACGTCCAGGGGCGACTCTCCGGCGAGGTCCGCCTCCATGAAGTTTCTGTCGAAGGGGACCGTCCCCAGGACGGGGACGTTCATCTCAGCGAGCTTCTCTTTTATCTTCGTCTGCTCCTCGGGGGCCTTGCTGATGACCGCCATCACCCTCTCGATTCCCAGGTCCTTTGCGAGCTTCTTGATCCTCTCCAGGGTCTCGACGGAACGAAGGCCCGGCTCCACGACGGCGATCATGACGTCGACCCCCTTCGTCGTCCCGCGTCCCAGGTGCTCTATCCCCGCCTCCATGTCCAGGATGACCAGGTCCTTCTCCCGGAGGATGACGTGTCTGAGGAGGGCCCGGAGGAAGGCGGTCTCGGGGCACATGCAGCCGCTTCCGCCGGTGTCGATCGTCCCCATGACGGCCAGCTTTACCCCGTCGGGGCCGATGCAGCCGCACTTCTCGATGACGTCGTCTACTTTGGGGTTGAGCTTGAACATCCCAAACTCGGCGCTCGCCCTCTCCTGGACCATCTCCTTGTAGTCGGTGATGGGCCGCGGATTTTTGGCGACCCCCAGGGCGGAAGCCAGGTTCATGTCGGGGTCAGCGTCTATCGCGATGACGTTGTACCCGTCCCGGGCGAAGAGGCGGGCTAGGGTTCCGGCGAGGGTCGTCTTCCCGACGCCCCCCTTTCCAGTTATGGCTATCTTGATGGTAAGACCTCCAGGAAGTTGAATATCATCTCAGATTGGATCTCGGCTTGGATCTTCCCAGCTCAGATCTCCTGATATATATGGGAGGATCACAGTTTATATCGCTTCTGGATGGGCCGCCGGCCGGGGGCGGATCGGAGAATAGGGGAACGATGGGGATGAAGAAGGACGATGGGGATGAATACCGAAGAAAGGATGGATAGCAGGGACATTGAAGGGAGCCGTCGGGCAGGGGGGGCAAAAGAGACGCCTTCTACATCCCGGCCCCCGGATTGTCCGGCCAGCGGCCTCGGCCCCTTCGCCCCGGAGCTTCTCAGGAAGAGGTACCTTCGGCGGGACCTCACAGGGAACGTCGCCGAGACGGCCGGGGAGATGTTCAGCCGGGTCGCCCGGACCGTAGCCAGAGCCGAGGGGAGGTTCGGCGCAGATCGCACCAAAGCGGCATCGAAGTTCAGGGACGCCATGACGGAGGGGCTCTTCCTCCCCAACTCCCCGACCCTGATGAACGCGGGCCTCTCCCTGGGGCAGCTCTCCGCCTGCTTCGTCCTCCCGGTGGACGACTCCATGGACGGGATCTTCGGCGCCCTGAAGGAGATGGCGAAGATCCACCAGAGCGGCGGGGGTACGGGCTTCTCCTTCTCTCGCCTGCGGCCGAAGGGCGACCCCGTCAGGGCGACCGGAGGCGTCGCCAGCGGCCCCGTCTCCTTCATGGAGGTCTTCGACGCCGCAACCGAGGTGATCAAGCAGGGGGGCCGCAGGCGCGGGGCGAATATGGCGGTCCTGCGGGCCGACCACCCCGACATCCTCGACTTCGTCCGCGCCAAGGAGAGGCCTGGAAGGCTTCAGAACTTCAACCTCTCGGTGGGGGCCAGCCGCGACCTGATGGCCAAAGCCCGGTCGGGGAAGGACTTCGACCTCAGAAACCCCAGGACCTGCCAGGTGGCAGAGACGATCGACGCCGCCGGCCTCCTCCGGGAGGTCGCCGCCAACGCCTGGAGGCGGGGCGACCCCGGGGTCCTCTTCCTCGACAGGATCAACGACTCCCACCCCCTCCCCGGGACGATCGAGGCGACAAACCCCTGCGGCGAGCAGCCGCTTCTCCCCTACGAGTCCTGCAACCTCGGCTCTGTCAACCTCTCCCGCTTCGCCGGAGGGGGCGAGGTCGACTGGGACGGCCTCGAAGGAACGGCCCGCCTCGCCATCCGCTTTTTGGACGACGTCATCGAGGTGAACCGATTCCCCCTCCGGAGGATCCGGGAGGCGACCCTGAAGAGCAGGAAGATCGGCCTGGGGGTGATGGGCTTTGCCGAGATGCTCATCGAGCTGGGCATATCCTACGCCTCAGAAGAGGCCGTCAGGACGGCGGAGGAGACGATGAAATTCATCGCCGCCGTCGCCAGGGACGAGTCTCGCCTCCTCGGCGAGGAGCGCGGCTCCTTTCCGCTCCTGGAGGAGAGCAGCCTCGACTGGGACGCTATGAGAAACGCCACCGTCACCACGGTCGCGCCGACGGGGTCGATCAGCCTCATCGCCGGGACGAGCCCCGGGATCGAGCCCCTCTTCGGACAATCCTACTCCCGGGACCTCCTCGGCGAAGAGATGGTGGCAATGAATCCCCTCTTCGAGAGGATGGCAAAAGATAGGGGGCTTTACACCGACGGCCTGATCCGCCACGTCGCGGCGCGGGGGACCCTGGCCGGGGCCCCAGGAGTCCCCGACGACCTGCGGGAATTGTTCGTCACGGCGATGGAGGTCGCACCGGCCCAGCACGTCAAAATCCAGGCGGCCTTCCAGAGGTTCACCGACAACGGCGTCTCCAAGACCGTCAACCTCCCCCCGGAGGCGACCGTCGAGGAGGTCATGGAGATCTTCACCCTCGCCGACGAGCTCGGCTGTAAAGGGATCACCGTCTACCGGTATGGCTCGCGAGACCAGCTCCTCCACCTGGGAGACCACATCAGGTGTAAAGAGTGCAACGGTGGGTAGATATTTT
>JANKMW010000057.1 GCA_024649985.1 Methanothrix sp. | reverse complement strand
CTTCCCGCCCTCAGCCCCCTTGAGCTGCTCGGAGACGTCGAAGGTGAATACCTCATCGCTGCCGAAGTTCATCCCCACCTGAGCGAGGTCGACGTCCTCGCCGCCGGTGATCAAGAAGAAGGTGGCGAGGATGTTCAACGCCAGGGCCGTAGGGCTGGAGCTCTCGGACCATTCGGAGGTGACCGGCGCCATGAATATCCCGGCCATCTCGTCGCCGATCTTCTCCACCGACTCCGCCTTGAGGACGAGGACGGCGACGTCGTCGGCCCCGACCTCAAGGCCAGATAGATCGAACTGGATCATCACCATCCCGGGGAATTCCTCTTCCAGTCCATCGCCGCCCACAAGGTACATCGATACCAGCCGATCGTCGTTGTAGGCCTTCCCTGCCGTCAGGTCGACGTAGAGGTCGGCGGTGGCGGCAAGGACCTTCATGGAGGTCGAGAAGGAGGAGGGCGCCCCGACGTCAGCCCCCCCGACCGGGGAAGCCAGGGGCAGGGGTTCGGCCTCAGGGGAAAGCTCTTCGGGAGCCGTCTCGCCTTCGCCGTTCTGGATGGCTAAAGCGCCCGCCTCTTCTATCTCGTCAGACTCCATTTCGGCAGCATCATCCTCGATGCTGACGGTCGCGTTGGCGCCATCCACCGAAGAAGCTTCATCTACGAGGGATGAGATATCGTTCTCATCCCCTTCAACGCCTTCCAACAGATCCGTCTCGGGGAGATCGTCCCCTTCTGCCGACGCCATCGATGAGGCGGCAAAGACCGAAAGGACGATCATGATGCGAAATAACTCTCTATACATATCGAACTCATCTCCCTTTATCAGAATTATCAGAGCTTAGCTTGAATAAATCTCTTTCCATAGAAAATGACGGAAGACTGGCACCTTCCCCGAGTCGTCTCAAAAACGCAGCTCCTGGATTCGGTGCCGCCGGTCGGGATACCCCCCGTCTTCGGATCTCCGCATGGCGGCTCGCCGACCCCACCCCCACCCCCCACCCACACCCAAAGAACAAGTAAACTTAAATAAGAACAAAATATTTGTACCAAAAATGTTTGCTATAAGTAAAGATAAATTGATTAAGCGGTGGGATCTCCGAGCCTTCCGACCTTTTCCGCCCGATGGCATCTGGTCAATGCGTCTCGATCCTGCAAGACCGGATCCTGAGCCCTCGTCCTCTGGGATGGGATCGGGGCGCCGGCCTCTGAGGGACTTTTTTCGAGTTAATTGTAACTGATTTAAGAGAAGATATGAACAATTTCCTAATTTTAAGGATAAATCAGACTTAGAAAAACATATATAGCAAAAAATGCCATGTATGCCCCAAATTATAGCAGAAAGAATCGGAGGAGGGATGAAGACGGTAAGTACAGGGACGATTATGAGGATCACGGCGGCGCTCCTGGTGATGCTGGCGGCCACAGCCCCGGCATGGGCAGCGGGAAATCCGGCGGGTTACTACATGAAGAACACACAGACTCTGGAGCAGGACGTGGAGGGAGAGGGTTATGCCATGGTGTATCAGAAGGTGAACACCAATACACTCCAGCTGAAAAACTACATGCACGGCAGCGGGAATATGGACGCTGCGATCCTGTTGAGCTCGAATCAGAGCAAGGGTATGTATTACCCCCAAGACCGGGATACCCTCAGGTATTTGGCCGCGAAGTATCCCGAAATGAGCGATATATCCTTCGTCGAGCAGAACGAGATGACCTACTCGCCGATTGCGATGGTCTACGGGACGGGGTATTACGAGAAGAACCCTATAGTCTACAATTCCAAGCTGAAGGAGAGGACCGAGGCCAAGAACTATGACGGCAGCGCTTGCAGTAGTACTAATAGTCTAGGTGTCTCGATGCTCCACCAGATCGAGTACGCTTCGGCGTTCAAGAAGGACATAGGAGTCGAACTAAAGAACGAAGAAAAGAGCTCCGGATACAGCTCAAGTCCCAAAAATGGACTCACCAGCACCAGCATGAAGATCGAGGAGGAAGTGATCGAAGGAGCTGTGCATATCGGTCAGCTCATGACGAAAGATAGCGAGGGATGGAAGAAACCCCTCATCGAGATCGACGAGAACTACATCGGGACCTTCAGGATCACCAAAGATATGGAGATCAGCACCAGCTGCACGGGCTCCAAACCGAGGGCTGACTGGCTCTCCTGCTGCTTCGGCGGCTACGACGGGATGGACGATGGCGACAAGCTCTGGGGCGAGGAGGAGGTCTTCGACTGCACATGTCGGGACGTCGCCTGGGAAGACGCCTGGAACGACACATCCCAGGCCCAGCACTGCAGAACCTGTTGATCAAAGATCACGATGGTAAACGAGAGGCGCTTGACGCCGATGGCCCAAGCGCCGCTCCCTCCAACTTATTTTTGTCTTCAATTTTTAGCCCGAGGATAGAGCTGCCGCGGGGAGGAAACCTATCTCCTCCACCAGAAACTGGCCGACTTCCCCCAGGAGGAAGTCTATGAAGACCTTCTCGCCGGCGTCGGGCTCGTCCCAGGTGATGACGTAAAGGGGACGGGTGAGGGGATAGGTCCCGTTCCTGATGCTCTCGGCGGTGGGGACGACCCCATCGTAGGCGACCGCCCGGAGGGGGCCGTCCTGGACGTAGTTGAAGCCGAGGTAGCCGATGGCCTTATCGCTCTTGGTTATGGCGGTCTTCATCTCGGCGTTGTTCTGGGTGTATGTGTCGGCTCCCAGGGTCTCCGTCGCCAGGTTCCCCATCACCATCTCGTTGAAGAGGTCGCCGGTCCCCGAGCCGACCATCCGGGCGACGGCGTAGATCTCCAGATCGGGCCCCCCCAGATCCTTCCAGTTCGTAACGTTCCCGTCGTATATCCCCCGGAGCTGTTCCCTCGTCAGGTTCGTAACGCCTCCATCGTATATCGATCGGCTGACGGCGATGCATATGGCGTCGTAGCCTATCAGATATTCCCTGAAGTTGTCGCCGTAGAGGGCGACCTCCTCTTCCCTCACCTCCCGGGAGGACATCCCGATGTCGGAGAAGCCGCTGGCCACGTTCTTTATCCCCACCCCGGAACCGCCGACGCCGCTGACGGTCACCATGATATCGCTATGAAGAATGTTGAACTCCTCGGCGGAGACCTCCACCAGGGGCATCACCGTAGTCGACCCGGTGACGGTGACCGTCTCAAAGCCGATGGCCCAGGAGGTCTCCGCCAGGGCGAATAGTACCACCACTGTGCAGACGAGCGCCAAAGAGGACGGTTTGTTCAATAGATCACTCCCTTCAGTAGAACTGCTCGTACTATATGATATTTGTTGTGGGAGTGGGAGAAAGATAACCGGAGATCTTCCAAAGTTACGACATGCTCTGGGAAAAGAGGGGAGAGGGTTGGAGGAGGTCACCTCACCCGGCGGTAGAGGGTGGTCCTCTCGACGGGGACCCTCCCGTTCCTCTCGATCAAGTCGCAGAACTGGCGGGGGGTCATCCACTCCCCTTCCACCGCCCCCGCGGTCCGGGATATATTCTCCTCCATCAGGGTCCCCCCCAGGTCGTTCACCCCCCAGAAGGTCGCCTTCCCCGCCATCTCCCGTCCCAGCTTCACCCAGCTCGCCTGGATGTTCCCGATGAGGGGGTGGAGGGCGACCCTCGCCAGGGCGTGCATCTTCAGGTTCTCGAAGGGGTCGATCCTCCGGGACGACGGCCCCAATTCGTTGTTTCCCGGCATGAAGGGGAGGAGGACGAACTCGGTGAAGCCGCCGGTCTCGGCCTGGATCTCCCGGAGGAGGAGGAGGTGGCTGATCCGATCCTCCAGCCTCTCCAGGTGGCCGTAGAGGATGGTGGAGGTGGTGGGGACCCCCAGCCGATGGGCGGTGACTATCACGTCCCGCCACTCCGCCGTCGAGAGCTTCGAAGGGCAGATCTCCTCCCTCACCCGGTCCACCAGGATCTCGGCGGCGGTTCCCGGCATCGATCCGAGGCCAGAGGCCTGGAGCTCCCTTACCGACTCCTCCACCGTCGTCCCGGAGTTCTCCGACATGTAGAAGACCTCCATGGGGGAGTAGGCGTGAAGGTGCATCCGGGGATAGTTCTCCCTCACCGCCTCCAGGATCCGGCAGTAGTCCTCCAGGACGAGGCCGGGGGCCAGCCCCCCCTGGATGCAGATCTCCGTGGCCGAAAATCTCTCCGCCTCCTCCACCCGGGCCAGGATCTCCTCCTCGGAGAGGAGGTAGCCGTCGTCCCGCCGAAAGGCACAGAACCTGCAGCTTCCGACGCACCGGTTTGTGAAGTTGACGTTTCTGTTGACGACGTAGGTGACGACGTCGCCGCACCGCTCTTCCCGAAGGAGGTTAGCGAGCCGAAATAGCCTCACCGGCTCCTTCCAGAGGGCGAGGAGAGCGGGTCCATCGAGAGGCCTCCCCGGGGAGAGGAGGCGGTCGTCGGAAGAGGAAACCTCCGCCACCCCAGACGAGATCATCGGCCGCAGCCCTCCGGAGAGCTCTCGATCTCCTTTCCCTCGATCCTCCGCTCCTTGGGAAGCTGGCTGATCAGCTCGCCTCGAGAATATAGACCGCATCCCAGGACATCCCCCCGATGAGATACCACCACGTACCCGTCCTCCAGATCCGCCACAAGGCTCTGCCTCTTCCCGGCTATGAACCTTCTCGCCTCTCCGTCGGAGAGGTCGACGGCGTTCTTAGTTGCGAAGCGGCCAAAGAGCTGGAGGGCGTAGGTCGTGGGCTTTGGGACCCGCCCCCGGACGGAGAGGAACCGGAGGCCCACCGCCTCGAAATCCAGGTCCGGGACCTGGGGGAGGCTGAAGGCCCAGACGTTGCGCCCCCTCAGAAAGAAGCTGACGCCTTCGAAGGCCTCGGGGGGCATCCCGAAACGAGACCCCATCATCTCCGCCACCTCGCCCCCGTCCATCGGCGAGAAGGGCGGCCTATTCCTTAACGAGCTTTGCGACAAAGAATCCTCCCGTATCGTTTTTATGGGGATAGTACCTGGCGCATCGTTTCATCTCGTCTCCGAAGAGAGACGCCCCCCAAATAGATAGGCCTGGTGAGCCCTCGAGGTTCGGGACGGAGACCTCCTGGAGGCTCAAACCCCGGACCTGGTCCAGGACCCGAGATACTACTCCCTCGTTCTCCTCGGGGGCGAAGGTGCAGGTGGAGTATACGACCGTCCCACCGGCCTTTGCGACCTCCACCCCCCTTTTTAAAAGGGCGACCTGGAGCCGCTGGAGGCCGAGGGAGCGTTTGAGGCTCCACCGGTCCAGGACTTTTGGGTCTTTCCTCGCCATCCCCTGGCCGGTGCAGGGTCCGTCGACGAGGACCCGGTCGAACTTTTGGGCTGGAAAGCGGCGGCCGTCGTACCTGGTCACCGCGACGTTGATCGCCCCCGCTCTCTCGCAGTTGGAACGGAGGGACGCCACCCTGCCGTTGGCGGGATCGTTCGCCACCACAAGCCCCCGGTTCTCCATCATCATGGCGATCTGGGTCGTCTTGGACCCGGGGGCGGCGCAGAGGTCCAGAACCCGCTCTCCTGGCCTCGGGTCCAGGACGACGGCAGAGACCATCGATATCTCCTCCTGGAGATGGATATGGCCCATCAGGTTCTCGACGAGGTTTCCGGGCTTCTCAGTCTGGAGCATGATGCCGAAGGGATACCAGGTGAAGGGGCGGCAGGCCACCCCAGCCACCTCCAGCCGGCATAAAAGCCGATCCCGGTCGGTCTTGAGGGTGTTGATCCTGGCGGTGGCCGGAAGGGGTCGATAGATCGCCTCCATGAACCGGTCGAACTCCGGGATATCATCCCCGTACCTCGCAAGGCCGTCCATGACGGCGCAATCCGCGTTAATAGGATATATTCCCAGCCGTCGGGGGGATGGAGAGCTGCGACCCGCCGGCGCCGTCGACTTCTCCGGCTCAAGACCCCAGAGGTCTCACCTCGAACGGCGATCCTGCGAAATAAACCCCGACTGCACCGACCTCATGAGCACAAGGGTTTAATAGTCGTAAGGATCTGTGGGCGATGCGGCAGACTGTTCGGCAGTTTTTCGCTAAGGACGGTGAGTTGTTTGTACGGCAATGATAGAGGTTCTTTCCGAGGCGATAGCTTCGCACCCTCAGCACCCGTTGAGGCCGGAAAGGAGTATGATGTTGAGATCGAGGACGTCGCCGAGAAAGGGGACGGAATCGCCAGGGTAGAAGGTTTCGTAATATTCGTCCCGGAGACAAAGGTCGGCGACCAGGTGACGATCGTGGTAGATCGGGTTATGCAGAGGTTCGCCATCGGCCATAAGGCCTGAGCTTTCAGATCATCATATCTCTTTTAATGAGGACGGTGAAGTCTTTTGTACAGAAGTGATAGAGGTTCTTTCCGAGACGAGAGCTTCGAGACGACAGCTCCCGTTGAGGTCGGAAGAGAGTACGACGTGGAGATTGAGGATATCGCAAAGCAGGGCGACGGGATCGCCAGGGTCGAGGGTTTCGTCATATTCGTCCCCGAGACGAAGGTCGGCGACCACGTCACCATCGCCATCGACCGTGTGATGCGAAGGTTCGCCATAGGCCATAAGGTCTGAAGGCGACGGACTCCTATTGATAAAAAGGTTCAGCCCCGGTGGGCTGAAACCCCTTTTATTTTCGGATTTAAAATCGATCGGAGGGGGCGGTCTCAGCCGCGTCTCTTCAACACATCTCGGAGATCTTCTAGGAACAGGTCGACGCTCTCGGCCGTCGAATGGGGCATCAGGATCAGCCTCAAAGCCTTCGGGCACCTCGTCGTCGATACCCTCCACCGCCGTTCCAGGAGGTCGGCTCTGACCCCCTCCGGATCGTCCATCCTCAGGGTGACGACGTTCATCACCGGCTCGATCGCCGGCTCGACCCCGATCTCTCTCGCCCCCGCCACCATCCGCCTCGACAGGTCCATGCATCGATCGATGACCTTCTTAAACCCCTCCCTTCCGAGATGGTTCATAACAGCCCATATGGCGGCGGCGGCGGCCCCGCTCCTCGTCCCCGTCAGGGCCTTGGGCCTCGCCACCGTCAGGTACGGTGCGTAGGCGGCGAGCCGCTCCAGATCTTCGGGACGTCTGAAGAGGAGGCCGCCCCCGGGGATCGTCGCCATCCCCATCTTGTGAGGGTCGATGGTGATGGAGGTGACGGCCTCCACCGTGAAGTCCCACCTCCATTCCCCCTCCAAGAAGGGGAGGACGAAACCCCCGAAGGCTGCGTCGACGTGGAGGTGTATCCCGGAGTCGAGGGCGATCTCTCCCATCTCGCCGATGGGGTCGACCTGACCGAACTCCGTCGTCCCCGCGATCCCCACAAGAGATACTGTCTTATCGTCGATGAGGGACTCCACGGAGGCGAGGTCCGCCTTGAGATCGTCGTCGAGATCCGCCTTTCTGATCTCTATGGATAGAAGGTCGCCGATCTTGTCGAAGGAGAAATGGGCGGACTTTGGGACGACGATGTTTCCGTCCCGAAAGCTGTGGGCGTTCCTCGCCGCCCTGATCGCCTGGATGTTCGACTCCGTCCCCCCCGTAGATAGGTAGCCACACGCATCGGGATATCCCAACAGCTCCGCCATCATCCTCACAGCCTCCGCCTCCAGCTCGGCGGAGCCAGGGAATAGACCCGGATCGCCGAGGTTCGTCTCCTGGAACCTCTCGTGGGCGAGGAGCGCTATCGGGTGGGGTGGGGTGCACATGGAGGAGAAGATCCTATGGTAGGAGAGGTCCTTCTCCCTCATCCTTTGGAGGCCTTCCATGACCTCCTCTTCGGACTTGCCCTGATCTCTCAAAGGTTATCCCTCTATGGGATGATCTGCGCCAAAGATCACTCCTCTCTAGCCGCCCTCAGCATGATGATCTGCTCGGCCCTGGCCACCGTCTCCCGGACGGTGGCGACGGCGTCGATGTTGGCGGAGATGCTGGTGATCCCTATCTCCACCAGCCTCTTGGCCATCTCGGGGTAGGACCCGGCCTGACCGCAGATGGAGCTTTTGACCCCCGCCGCGTTGCACCGCTCGACGACGTACTCGATGAGGGTCAAGACCGCTGGATGGAGCTCGGAGTAGAGGTCGGCGACGTTCTCATTGTTCCTGTCGACGGCGAGGGTGTACTGGGTGAGGTCGTTGGTCCCGAAGGAGACGAAGTCGATGCCGTCCTCGATGAAATCTTCGATGGTGAGGGCGGCCGCCGGGGTCTCCACCATGATCCCGACGTCGATCTTCTCGAGGTCCAGTCCCTCCTCCACCATGAGGGCCTTGGCTCTTCTGAATTCGCTGACATGTTGGACGAGGGGGAGCATGATCCCGACGTTGGAGAGGCCCATATCGTGGAGCTTCTTGAAGGCCTTCATCTCCAGCCGGAAGTGGTCCGTCTCCGTGAGATCCCTTCTGATCCCCCGCCATCCGAGCATCGGGTTGTGCTCGGAAGGCTCCTCCTCTCCCCCCTCCATCCCCCGGAACTCGTCGGTGGGGGCGTCGAGGGTCCTGACCCAGACGGGCTTGGGGTAGAAGGCCTCGGCGACCGTCCTGACGCCGCCGACGAGCTCGTCGATGTACTCATCCTCCTTTCCTGCCTTGATGTAGTACCGGGGGGTCTTGCCGAGCCCCAGGATCATATGCTCGATCCGGAGAAGGCCGACGCCGTCGGCGAGGGTCGCGGCCGCAGCCTCCGCCGCCTCGGGCATGCTGACGTTCACCTTAACCTCCGTCGCAGTTATCGGCTTGTAGGCGAAGGAGACGGTGGTGCCCGCCGATTCCGCCGACTTCGCCCTCTTAAGCCGCCCCTCGTAGACCTTCCCCTTTCCTCCGTCGACGGTTATAATCATCCCGTCGGAGAGGACCTTCGTCCCCTGCTTGGTTCCTACGACGGCCGGAAACCCCAGCTCCCGGCTGACTATGGCGGCGTGGCACGTGAGGCCGCCCTCGTCGGTGACGATCGCCCCGGCCCTCTTCATCGCCGGGACCATATCCGGCTCCGTCATCACCGTGACGAGGATGTCCCCCTCTTTGATCTTATCAAGATCCCCCAACCCCGATACGACCTTCACCTCGCCGGTGGCTACCCCGGGAGATGCCGCAAGGCCCGTGAGGATGACCTCTCCGCTCCCCATCGCCTCCTCATCTTCGCCCTTTGCACCCTTCGTTATCGTGGTGATGGGCCTCGACTGGAGGATGTACATCTTCCCCTTCTCGTAAGCCCACTCGATATCCTGGGGGATGCCGTAGTGCCTCTCCAGGAGGTCCCCCTGGGCTGCAAGCTCCAGGATCTCCTCGTCGGAGAGGACGAGCTTCTCCCTCAGGTCAGGGGGGGTGTTTTCCGTCACCGTCTCACCGGTCTTCTTGTCCCGGAAGATCATCGTCTCCTTTGCGGCGATCGACTTGGAGACTATCCTCGATCCCTTCCTGTCGACGACGTAATGGTCCGGGGATACCGACCCGGAAACGACGGACTCGCCGAGCCCCCAGGCAGCCTCGATGATCACCTCAGGCTCTCCGGTGGTGGGATGAGAGCTGAACATAACCCCCGACTTTTCAGCATCCACCATCTTCTGGACGGTGACGGAGATGTTCACCTTTTCGTGTTCAAAACCCCTGTCTACCCGGTAGAAGATCGCCCTCGCCCCGTAGAGGGAGGCCCAGCACTTCCGGACCGCCTCGAAGACCTGGTCCTCACCCCTCATGTTCAGGAAGGTCTCCTGCTGCCCCGCGAAGCTGGCGTCGGGGAGGTCCTCGGCGGTGGCGCTCGACCTGACGGCGACGAAGACCTCTTCGCCCTCCCGCTCGCACATCTCCCGGTATCTGCTCCGGATCGCCTCTTCGATATCCTCGGGGACCTTCGCCTCCAGCACGAGGCTCTTGGCCTTATCCGCCGCCCCGTTGAGGGCCGCCGGATCGTGGACGTCCACATTCAGCGCCTCGAAGATCCCGTCAGAGATCCCCGATCGGGTAATGAAATCTCTATAAGCCTGCGCGGTGACCGCAAACCCCCCTGGTACGGGAGCGCCCACGTTTATCATCTCGCCGAGGCTTGCGCCCTTACCGCCGACGACGGCGACGTCGTCTTTACCGACTTCTTCCAGCCAAACAACAGCATCCATGGGATATCCACCTTCTTTCTAGGAAGCGAAATTTCGATCTATAATGCACGATCTTGTTGCGGAGAAATGGCGGCGGGACCGTATATATCTGTTTTCACGGGAAGGGGCAGTATACAGATCAGACCGCCGATCCCTGGAATGAAGGCACCCTCCCGACGGAAGGCTAAAGAGAAGGGGATCAATATAGCGTCCACCATGTTCAAAGAGCTTGCCGCCGCCTCCGGGGCCCTGAAAGCCCTCCTGGATAGGTCCGGACCTGTGACGATATCGGAGGCTGTCCATCTCGCCGCCGCCCGGGGGAGGGTTCTTTCGGAGGATTTGACATCTCCGGTGAACCACCCCGCCTTCGAGAGGGCGGCGATGGACGGCTACGCCGTAAGTGCGGCGGATACGAGGGGGGCAACTCCCCTCGCCCCCGTCCTCCTCAATATAGACGAGGTGGCAGGAGGGGGAAGGTGCGTTCCCGTGCGGACGGGAATGGCGGCGCCTCAGGGGGCCGACGCCGTTTTGATGAAGGAGGACGCCATCGTCAGGGGACGGGAGGTAGAGGCGACGGCGGAGCTCCACCCTTACAAGAACATGGCAGCCGTCGGCGAGGACGTCGGCCGGGGGGAGAAGATATTGAATGAAGGCCACCGCCTCAGGCCCCCCGACATCGCCCTCCTGGCGTCCCTGGGCCTCTCGACGGTCCGGGTCTTCGAGAGGCCGAAGGTCGCCATAATCCCCACGGGAAGCGAGCTCGTCCCCCCCTTCTCGGCTAAGGAGCTGAAGCCGGGCGAGGCCCGGGAGACGAACAGCCTGATGATCGGGATGTACGCCGAGATCTGGGGCGGATCGGCGAGGATGAAAAACCTGGTGAG
>JANKMW010000056.1 GCA_024649985.1 Methanothrix sp. | reverse complement strand
TGGATAATGGCGGCTTGGTAAACACATGACCGCGAATAACTTCGCAAACCACCTTGAGGGTTATATTTCAAGGGTTTTATCTGGATTGGAACTATCTAAACCAGATTTAAGGAGCCATAGTCACGTTAAAGGATCTTTCGGAGCATTTAAGATGATGGAGTCTGCCATCATGAGAATTACACCTCTCTATCAGAGAGGTGAGGGCATTGTTTGATTCAGCGTGCGCCTCCAGCGGCGAAACCGATTTTATAGCCGAATCCTCCGACGATAAGCCTCCACAAACGGCCGAAACCGTCCACGAGCTTCTGGCCCGCCTCGGCGCCGACATGGCAGAGATCGAGCGGGTAAAGAGGGTCTACCCCATGAAGATCAGCAGCCACTTCCTCTCCCTCATCCAGGAGAAGGGCGACCCCATCTGGAGACAGGCGGTGCCGTCCGCCGAGGAGCTCTCGGACTTACGCAACGTCGCCGACCCGCTATCAGAGGGGAGGGATACGAAGGTGCCCGGGCTAATCCACCGGTACCCCGACCGGGTCCTCCTGATGGTCAGCTCCAAGTGCGCCATGTACTGCAGGTTCTGTACCCGGAAACGATCCGTAGGCAGGGTCGAGCAGACCCCGATGCAGCAGATCTTCGCCGGGATAGAGTACATCAGAAGCCATCCCGAAGTCAGAGACGTCCTCCTCAGCGGCGGCGATCCGCTCCTCCGGTCCAACCGGGAGCTGGATATAATCCTCCGGGAGCTACGGTCGATACCCTCCGTCGAGATCATCAGGATAGGGACTCGGGTACCCTCGGTGATGCCCGAAAGGGTCACTCCGCGGCTCGTCAAGGTCCTCAAGAAGTACCATCCCCTCTACATGAACATCCACTTCGAGCACCCGAGGGAGATAAACCCCGAGAGCGAGCGGGCGCTGAAGCTCCTCGCCGACGCCGGCATCCCCCTGGGGAGCCAGACGGTCCTCCTCCGGGGCGTCAACGACGACCCCGAGGTGATGAAGGAGCTGATGCGAAAGCTCGTCAAAAATCGGGTGAGGCCCTACTACATCTACCTCTGCGACCTCGTCAAGGGCGTCGAGCACTTCAGAACCCCCCTCCAGGCGGGCTTCGACGTCATCGGTCACCTCCAGGGCCACACCTCGGGGCTCTGTGTCCCCCACCTGATCATAGACTCGCCGGGGGGGGGGAAGATCCCGATCCTCCCGCCGGACTACCTCCTTGCCTCGGATGAAGAGAAGGCGGTCATATCCAACTACAAGGGCGAGGTATACGAGTACCCCAACCCGAGGCTCTGAGATGAAGGTCGCCCTCACCTGCAACACCCTCCCCCCCGGCTACTCCCAGGAGTCGGGGGACGACACCTTCGCCGAGTTCGACGCCCCTTCGACGGTTCTGGCGATCAGGTCCGCCCTTCTCAGATACTGCGACTCCGTCGAGGTCGTCGAGGCGGACGAGGACGCCTATGAGAAGCTGAAGAAGGGAAATTTCGACCTCGCCTTCAATATCGCCGAGGGGATCCGAGGGGAGGCGAGGGAGGCCCAGATTCCGGCGATGCTGGAGATGCTGGGGATACCCTACTCCGGATCCGGGGTCACCACCCTCGCCATCACCCTGGACAAGAGGAGGACGAAGGAGGTCCTGGTGGCCAACGGCATAAGGACCCCGAGGTTCCAGCTTCTGACCCGAGGCGGGGACCTCTCCATAGACCTGAAATTTCCCCTCTTTTTGAAGCCCAACTGCGAGGGGTCTAGCCGGGGGATCACCGCCAGATCTCTGGTGAACTCGAAAGAGGAGCTGGAGGAGGTCGCCTCCGAGATGGTGGCAACGTACCGCCAGCCGGTTCTAGTCGAGGAGTACCTGACCGGAAGGGAGTTCACCGTGGGGCTTCTGGGAAACCCGCCGGAGGTCCTTCCCGTCGTCGAGGTCGGCTTCGAGGCGCTCCCCGAGGGCGCCCCCAAGTTCGACTGCTACGAGGTGAAGTGGATCTACGACTCCCTGGACGTCGGTTACGACACCACCGTCTGCCCGGCCCATCTGGACGACGACCTCCGTTCCCGGATCGAAGACGTGGCCAAGAGGACCTTTGAGGCCCTGGAGGTGAGGGACCTCTGCAGGCTCGACCTCCGCCTCGATGGCGACGGCGAACCGTCGGTCTTCGACGTCAACGCCCTCCCCGGCCTCATCCCCGACCCGGCCGAGAACTCTCGTTTCCCCAAGGCCGCCTACGCTGCCGGATACTCGTACGAAGAGCTTATAGGCAGGGTCTTCAATGCAGCCCTCAGACGCGAGGGAATTTCGAGATGAAGGCGGCGATCCTATACAACATCCCAGGCGAGGGGTCCAGAAGCGAGATCGAGATGGAGGCGGAGATCGAAGTCCTGGAGACGGTGGAGGAGGCGAAACGGAGCCTCGAAGCCGCGGGCCACGAAGCCGTCACCCTGCGGTGCAGCCTGGAGGCGCTCTTTTCCCTCAAGAACTTCGACCTGATATTCAACCTGGCCGAGGGCTTCGGCGACGACCTCCGGGCCGAGCCGAAGGTGGCGGGTTTCATCGAGCTTCTCGGCGTCCCCTACACCGGCTCCCCTCCCGGAGCCCTGGAGGTGGCGAGGGACAAGGGGCTCTCCAAGCTCGTCCTGGAGAGGGAGGGGATACCCACCCCCAGGTTCTCGATCTTTCGGACCTCCGACGACAAATTCAGCCTCGACTTTCCCGTGATCGTAAAGCCCGTCCTGGAGGATGCGTCCATCGGGATCACCGCCGACTCCATCGCGAAGGACGAGATGGATCTGAGGGTCAAGGTATCGAGAGTTATAGAGACCTACAGCCAGCCCGCCCTGGTCGAGGAGTACATCGAGGGCAGAGAGGTGAACGCCGCCCTCTTCATCGGACCCGACGGCTCCGAGGTTCTTCCGATCTCGGAGATCGTATTCAACCTTCCTGAGGGCGTGCCGAGGATCCTGGGCTTTGAGGCGAAGTGGCTGGAGGATAGCCCCTTCTTCCAGAAGACGGTCCCCATCTGCCCCGCCCCCCTGGATCCGGAGCTTAAAGATCGAATAGAGGCCCTGGCAAAGGGGGCCTGCTCCGCCCTGGGGATCGAGGGGTACGCTCGGGTCGACTTCCGAATCCGGGAGGAGGACGGCGAGCCCTTCGTCATCGAGGTGAACCCCAACCCCTGCATAAACCCTTCGGGGAGCGGCTTTGCCCGGGCCGCCGCCGCCGCCGGGATGGACTACCCAAAGCTCGTCGAGAGGATAGCGAGGTCCGCCCTGGACCGCTTCGGGAGGGGTCACCTCTGGTCGGAGGGAGAGGGGGATGAAGGAAAGAAGGGCGGGGAAGGCGATGGAGAGGGCTTCTCGGCGGGCGAAATATACTTCAGGCGGGTGAGGGCAGAAGACGCCCCCCTCCTCTTCGGTTGGTTTGAGGACCAGGATCTGACCCGTTACATGGAGCCCTCCTCTTCCCTGACCATAGACCAGCTCGAAGTGAGCATCCTCTGCTCTAAGGACGAGGACTTCATGATTTATTGGGGTGATGCAGCAATCGGTTTTGCCTCCCTCTATGAGAGAACCTCCTGCACCGGCGAAATCTCGTACCTGATCGGAGACCCCGAGTACAGGGGGAGGGGCCTGGGGAGAAAGATCGTGGAGGCGCTCCTGTACCACGGCTTTTTGCGCCTCGGGCTCAAATCGATCTTCGCCTCGGCCACCGTCGAGAACCAGTCCTCGGTAAGGGCCCTTGAAGGAGCGGGCTTTCGGAGGATCGGGACGAGGCGGGCCTGCTCTCGGCAGGGAGATCTCTGCCTCGACGACATCCTCTTCGACATCACGAGAGAAGAGCATCTGGGCAGGAGAAAGGCATCGGATAGATAGGATGAAAAAGATGAACGAGCGGATCGCTGTCGCCCTCGGCGACATCACAAAATTGGAGGTCGACGCCATCGTCAACGCCGCCAATCCCTCCCTTCTGGGCGGCGGGGGCGTCGACGGCGCGATACATGGGGCGGCGGGCCCGGGCCTTCTGGAGGAGTGCCGAACCCTCGGCGGCTGTCCTCCCGGCGAGGCGAGGATCACGAGAGGGTACCGCCTTCCCGCAAAATTTGTGATCCACACCGTGGGGCCGATCTGGCGGGGCGGAGGCCGGGGCGAGGAGGAGCTTCTGGCGAAGGCCTACCGGAGCTCTCTCTTGCTCGCCGAAGAGAACGGGATCGAGACGATCGCCTTTCCGGCCATCAGCGCCGGAGCCTACGGGTTTCCGATGGAGAGGGCATCAAGGATAGCCGTCGCCGAGATCAGGGATTTTCTGGAGAAGAACGGCACGATCGAGAAGGTGCTTTTGGTCTGCTTCAGCGAGAGGGCAAAAGGGTGCTATCGCGATGCTTTGGAGGAGAAGTGATGAGGTTTCAGCTTTTCAGGGCTTCTGCGGCATCTTCGAATATCTGGGCGGTCTTTGAAGAGATTGCTGTCTAGCATCAACCCCGCCCCAGCTCGGCCTCGATCTCTTCATCGCTCTTGAGCGTATCCTCGCTGAGGGGCTCATCGTCCGTTGCCATGGTGGCAAGCCGATCGACGACATCGTTGTAACTCTCCCGAGGGTGCCGCTTCAGCTCGTCTAACCGCGCCTTCGTCTCCCGGCGGATCACGATCGTCGTGGTCTCAGCCATATATCGGCCTATAGGGGGATATACCATATGAAAGCTACCGCCCTGTCGAGGCTGGCCCGGCTGAAGTATCCTTTTTATGACTGTTCTTTCCGGGGCAGCGCCGACCTGAAATACCCAAATCGATCGTGCTCTTGAGCGCAAGAGAGATGTAGGCCCGGAGCAAACCCGTCTCCAGGCATAAACTAGCGAGGTATTCTCCATGGAACTTGATGAGATGGCAAAGACCCTGGTCGAGACACTCCACCTGGAAACTAACCCTGTGGGCGTGAAGCTGATCAAAAAGGAAGAAGATATCCCCAAGAACACGAAGATGATCCCCGAGCCGCTGCGCTACTGCGAGATGGTCCAGGCGGCTAGGCTCCGGGGCGAGACGACCCTGGCGAAGGTCGATATGCACTCCTGCAAGGGAGGCGCTGCGGGATTAGGGCTGATGGAGTTTCCCGAGAACATCTCCTCCGGAAACCTCTACTTCTCAAAGCTGAACAAGGTGGTGACGAAGGAGGCGGGATCCAATATCGTCTCCTCCTTCCCGGCCCAGGAGCCGGGGAGGACCGTCGCCACCCTCGTCGGACCCCTGGAGAAGATGTTGGTGAAGCCGGACGTCGTCATCTTCGTCGGAAAGCCCTTCCAGGCGAGGAGGATAGTCCAGGCCGCCCTCTACCAGGAGGGAGGGAGGGTGAACTTCGACACCTCCGGGATCCAGTCCTTCTGCGTCGACGCCACCTCCTCCCCGATCCTGAAAGGGGACGTGAACGTCTCCCTCGGCTGCGACGGCGCCGCGAAGAACGCCGGATTGGAGGACGACTTCGTGGTGGTGGGGATCCCCTTCGACATGGCGGAGAAGATCGCACCGATTCTGGCAGAGAAGGGGAAGGTCTGGGACGACTGGATGAGATCTTGATGTTAGATCTTGATACGAGATCCTGATATGATGGCCTGAAGCTAGATCCTTATCTTCACCGGAGGACCCGCCACCGCAGAAGTACGCCGCCGTCCAGGAGGTCGGCGGATATGAGGGAGAGCTTTGGGTAATCGGCGGAGAAGCCGGGGCCGTCGACGAGGGTCGGCGCCCCCTCCCCACCGATGATCATCGGGCCGATGTAGACGGAGATCTCGTCGACGAGCCCCGCCTCGATGAGGGACCAGTTGAGGGTGGCCCCCCCCTCCACCATCAGCCTCTCGACCCCTTTTTTCTTCAAAATCGACAGAAGCTCCCCAAGGTCGACTTTTTCCTCGCCGGAGACGACGATCTCGCACTTCTCCCTTAAGAAGGCGAGCCGCTCCTCCGGCGCAGCTTCGGAGACGGCGAGGATGGACCCCTCCCCCAGCACCTCAGATCCGGGGGGGGTCCTCGCCCGGCTGTCGACGACGACCCGGAGGGGTTGGTTGGATTGGCCCCGGTCAGACCTCATCTTTTTGTGGTCCGCAGATTTTATCCTCAGCCCGGGATCGTCGGCGAGGACCGTCCCCACCCCCACCATGACGGCGTCACTGCCAGCCCGCAAGAGGCTCACCCGGTCCATATCCTCGGGCCCGGATATCCTCACCTGTTCGCGGTGAAACGAGCTGATCTTTCCGTCGGCGCTCATGGCGGCGTTGATGAAGACGAAGGGCCTTTCCATGATCTCCTCGTGGAGGGGTGGAAAGCTAAATATTTTACCTCTCCCATCTCAGCTCGATGGAAAAGGCGATAGATGAGATCCTCCTCTCCGGAACGATCCTCCTCGGCGAGGATTTTGAGCCCTTCGAGGGGTACCTCTCTCTCCGGAAGGGGGTCGTGGCGGAGGTCGGATCAGAGAAGATCGACTCGGATCTGGAGGGGATAATATGCCCGGCCCTGGTGAACGGCCACGTTCACCTCGGCGACTCCGTCCTCAAGGACCCGCCGTACCTCCCCCTTGAGGAGCTGGTGGGGCCGGGAGGGCTTAAGCACCGGATCCTTGAAAGGGCCTCCCGGAGAGATCAGGTGGAGGGGATGAAAAGGTCCCTATCTTATATGGCCAGATCTGGGACCTGCGCCTTCGCCGACTTCCGGGAGGGGGGGATCGAAGGCGTCGATATGCTCTTGGAGGCGATGGAGGGCTCCGGCATGATAGGAAGAATCTTTGGGAGGCCCGATCCCGGATCGGTCCGGGTCCATCGAAGGTGCTGGGGGGTGGGGATCAGCAGCACCAGAGATCATCCGAGGTCCCTCGTCGAGGAGATGGTGGAGAAGGCGAGGTCAGAGGGGAAGCGAGTCGCCCTCCACGCCGGGGAGGCGGGGAGAGGGGACATCGAGGACGCCCTCAGCCTATCGCCCGACCTCCTCGTTCACCTCACCCGCGCCGAAGAGCGGGACTTGAAGATGGTGGCGGAGGCGGGGGTTCCCGTCGTCGTCTGCCCCCGGTCTAACCTCGTCACCGGGGTGGGGCTTCCCGACGTCCGCCGGATGCTCCAGATGGGTATGGTCGTGGGCCTTGGGACCGACAACGTCATGCTCAACTCGCCAGACCTCTTCACCGAGATGGAGTTTCTATCCAAGGCGCTGCTGCATAACGATAGACAGGTATTTATGATCTGCACTCTAAACGGTGCTCGGATCTTGGGCGCCGACGATGAAGCTGGCGCCATCCGCCCCGGGAAGAGATGCAGAATCATGGTCATCGATAGACGGTCGGATAAGATGTGGGGGGTGAGAGATCCCCTGGCGAGCGTCGTCAGGAGGGCCGCCCCCTCGGACGTTCTTGCGGTCTATTAGAGGTTTTTCCATGTTTGAGAGGATAATGATAGCAACCGACGGCTCGAAGCATAGCGAGCGGGCGGCAGAGGTGGGAATTGAGCTCGCCAGGCTTTCTGGAGGGGCCATCACCATAGTCTATGTCGCCGATACTGGAAGGCTGAGCCACCTGCCCGAGGATATGGCTCTTGCGAGCATCAGGGACCTTCTGATCAGAGAGGGGGAGGACGCCACCTCTTACATCGACGAGATGGCCAAGAGGGCAGCGGTCCCCTCAACCAAGATGGTCGTCGAGGGGAACCCCGGCGAGGAGCTTCTGAAGCTCTCCTCGGAGTCCGGGTTCGATGTGGTGGTGATGGGGAGCGTTGGGCGGACCGGCCTCGACAAGTTCCTTTTGGGGTCCGTCGCCGAGAAGGTCGTCCGTAACTCCAAGTTGCCGGTCCTGACAGTGCCGGGGGAGAAGGTTTGAACGGAATTCTGATCAAGGATGTGATGGTGGAGGACGTCGCCTTCGTCTCTATCCCCGGCTCCAGGGACATGGTATTGAAGGCTCTCAAGGAGAGGCACGTCTCTGGGGTCCCGGTGGTCAAGGGCGGGGAGCTGGTGGGGATGGTCACCAGGACCGACCTTCTTAGAAATCCCGAAGAGGACCAGACCGCCCTCCTGATGACCCGGGACCCGCTGGTGGTGAAGCCCGAAGACAGCGTCGTCGAGGCGGCGAAGCTCCTGGCAGAGAACGATATCAGGCGTCTTCCCGTGGTGGAGGACGCCACCCTATCGGGGATCGTCAGCGTCGCCGACATAATCCGGATGATCGCAGACCTGGATATAAATAGGACGATCGAGAGGTACTTTGAGAAGACCGCCGTCGCCATCTGGGACGAGATGCCACTCCCGGTGGCGGGAGCCGTGATGGAGTACGCCGACGTCCAGGCATCCCCGGTGATAGACTCCGATCTGAACCTGGTGGGGATAGTCTCCGATAGAGATCTGATAAACGCGTCAGTCATCGAGGACTCCGTCGAGATGTCGGACATGTCTTCGGCGACGGACGAGGACGAGTGGACTTGGGAGAGCACCAGAGACACCCTCAACTTCTACTACGGCGTCTCCCGGATCGCGCTGCGCAAAATTCCCGTCAAGCAGGCGATGGTCCCCGCCGTCACCGCCATCAAGAGCAGCGAGGTCTCCGAGTGTGCTCGGGTTATGAAGAGGGAGAAGATCGACCAGCTCCCGGTGGTGACGGCTCACCAGAAGCTGGCGGGTATGCTGAAGGACTCCGATCTCCTCTGGGCGCTGATCGAGCACACCCTGGAGTCCGAGATCTGACGGCCGGGACGACTCCCGAGAACGGTCGCCGTCCGTCTTTTGGACGATCCCCCAAAGCATGATAAGAGGGGTCCGGGCAGCTCCCCTCTTCTTCCTCTTCTTCCTCTTCTTCCTCTTCTTCCTCTTCTTCCATCTCCTCCCAAGCTCCAGGGAGTCTGCAGCCTTTTTTTGGATAATTATTTAAACCTTTGAGAGATAACATCAAGAAGATTTTATGAGCGGCCAGAAGAGCCTCCGCTCTTTCCCCAGCGACATGGTGCTGGCCCGCCTCAACAGCAGCCTCTCAGGCCTGGAGATCTCAGAGGCGAGAAGACGGCTGAAGGAGTTCGGGCCCAACGAGCTTGAGAGGAGGCGGAGGAAGAACTACCTGAAGGAGTACCTCCGGCAGTACCTCGCTTTCTTTGCCATCCTCCTGGAGGTGGCGGCCGTCCTCTCCTTCGTGGCGGACCACCATTCTCCCGGCGAGGGGTATGACATCCTCTCCTTCGCCATCCTCGGAGCCGTCTTCATCAACGCCACCTTCGCCTTCTGGCAGGAGTACAGGGCGGACAAGACGGTGGAGGCGCTCCTAATGCTGGTACCATCGAAGGCGGTCGTCCGGAGGGGCGGCGAGGTCCAGGAGGTGGAGGCAAAAGAGCTAGTCCCCGGAGACATCTTGGTCGTCGAAGAGGGCGACAGGATAGGGGCCGACGGAGTCCTCCTGGAGGGAAACTCTCTCCGGGTCAACATGGCGGCTCTCACCGGCGAGGCGGAGCCGGCGCGGAGGGTCGCCGAGGCCGACGCCAGCGAGGAGATCCTGGACGCGAAGAACGTCCTCTTCGCCGGGACGACCGTAACCTCAGGTAACGGCCTCGCCGTCATCTTTGCCACCGGCGGGGAGACGGAGTTTGGAAAGATGGCCTCCCTCTCGAAAGATGTAGAGAAGAGGCCTACGCCGATGGAGCTTGAGATCATCTGGATCACCAGGATCCTGACCCTCGCCGCCCTCCTGGTGGGCGGCCTCTTCTTCGTCCTGGGGGTCCTATCCGGCCAGGGGTGGCCCATCGCCGCCATCTTCGCCCTCTCCCTCATAGTGGCCAACGTTCCTGAGGGGATGCTCCCCACCATAACCCTCTCTTTATCGATGGCCAGCCGGAACATGGCGCGGAGGAACGCCCTGATAAAGAACCTCGAATCAGCCCAGACCCTGGGGAGCGCCACGGTGATATGCACCGACAAGACCGGGACGATCACCCGAAACGAGATGACGGTGAAGGAGGTCCGCCTCGCCGGCGGCGAGGGGGCGAGGGTCTCCGGCGAGGGCTACTTCGAAGACGGCGAGTTCTCCTTCCAAGATGAGGCGCCGGGTTCTCTCGATCGGCTGAACTTCCTCCTTGAAGCGTCTGCCCTGAACTCCAGGGCGAAGATATGCGAGGGGTCGGTCTACGGCGACCCGACGGAGCTGGCCATCGTCGCCGCCGCCAGGAAGGCCGGAGTTTCTGGCGAGGGTTACGAAAAGGCCGGTGAGATTCCCTTCTCCAGCGACCGGAAGATGATGTCGACGGTCTGTGAGAAGGGGGGCAGGAGGATGATCTTCTCCAAGGGGGCACCGGAGGTCCTGATCCCGCTCTCCGACCGGCTCGTCGACGGAAGAGGGCGGGTCCGCCCCCTGGGGGAGGAGGAACGGAGGAGGATAGAGGCGGAGGCTCAGGAGCTGGAGCGGAAGGCCTACAGGCTCATTGCCGTCGCCTACAACGAGGGGGATGAGGAGAAGGACCTCATATTTCTGGGGCTATTGGGGATCATGGACCTTCCGAGAGAGGAGGTACGCGACGCCATAAAAAAGTGCCAGAGAGCCTCCATAAGGGTCATGATCCTCACCGGGGACAACCCCCTCACAGCCAAGGCGATCGCCGAGATGGTGGGGCTCGAGGTCGACGTCGTCCTTACGGGAGATGAGATCAGGAAGATCCCGGACGAGGATCTTGCGAAGATCCTCGCCGAAGATAACGTCCTCTTCGCCCGGATGAGGTCTGAGCAGAAGCTGCGGATCGCCTCCATCCTCCAGGAGAACGGGGAGGTGGTGGCGATGACCGGCGACGGCGTCAACGACGCTCCCGCCCTCAGGAAGGCGGACATCGGGATCTCCATGGGGATGAAGGGGACGGAGGTGGCCAAGGAGGCGGCGGACATGATCCTTCTGGATGACAACTTCGCATCCATCGTCGCCGCCGTAGAGGAGGGGAGGACCGTCTACTTCAACATAAAAAAGTTCGTAACCTACATACTCTCCTCGAACGTCCCGGAGATCGTCCCCTACATCCTCCATTTCTTCTTCAGAATCCCCCTCCCCCTCTCGGTGATCCAGATCCTATCTATAGACCTGGGGTCCGACATGCTCCCCGGCCTCGCCC
>JANKMW010000055.1 GCA_024649985.1 Methanothrix sp. | reverse complement strand
CGCCCGTCCCGGCTGCCCTCTGGTAGGACCGGAGGGCGAGGTCTAGCATCCCCTCTTTCAGGTGGCCGTCTCCATCGCGGAGGAGATCTCGATCATCTTTCGATGATGATGGAGGTTTCCGTTCTGATGATGAGGGGGGCTGAAAGGAAGAAAAGAGCCGCCTGATTCCTACACCTGATCTGATCATAAGATCGATGGGTCTTCTCGGCCTTCAGGGCTTGAGCCTGCTTATCTCCAGATACCTCACTTCGCCCTCTTCCTGCCGGGCGAAGATCATCACCTTTCTCACGCTATGGGCGAGCCTCACGGCCCTGGAGACGACGGGGAGGTGGAATACGTGGTCGTCGGGGACGGCGTGGACGAGGTACTCTGAATGGGGGACTTTCTTTGAACCTTCCACCCTTTTGTAGACCCGGAAGTGGCTTCCGAACTTGAACCCGGTCTTGACCACCAGGTTTCGGTCCCGGAGATCCCGGTATACCTGCCGCTTCATCTCGAAGTCTTCCTCGATCTCCTTCGCCCTCCTTGCGAACTCCTCTGGTGAGAGGTGGGCGCCAGAGCGGTCGACGATATCGAGGACCTGCCTCTCCAGGAGGTACGCTGACTCCACCAGGGAGAGCTGGAGCCTTCCGCCACCGGGCTTTCCGTAGAACCCCCCCTCATGGAGGTCTTCGGAGGCCTCCGGGTCCCAGAGCATCACCCTATCCTCCAGGAGGGTGGCGGTCCCTCCCCGGGCCTCCACTTTCATATCCCCTCGAAGCTCCCTCTCCCTCGCCTCGTAGAAGGTTATGTCGCTCTCCTCATCGACGACCGCCAGCATCAGCCTCTTTCTCATCTGTCTTGAGACCTTCATCGGCTCCACCAGCTCTTTTAGGGATACCGGATGCCTCTCAGAGATCACCTGGACGTAGAACTCGGCGGGGGTCTTCCCAGGCCTTCCGCCCCGGGGATAGACCCGAAAGTCGGTGACCCCAGGCTGGACGTAGTATCCCCTCTCCCGGAGGTCCTTGTAGACGACGTACCGAAACTCAAACCCCGTCTCGATGGACGTCGCCGCCTCGAAGAAGGATCGGAAGTCGAGGTCGGCCCCGTCGAGGCTGACTTTTATCCTCCCCCGGTCCAGGAGGTAGGCAGCCTCCACCAGGGAGAGCTCTAGGCCCCCCTCCCCGGGCCTCCCGAAGGACCCCTGGTGGTAGAGCTCCTCCGTCGCCTCTCCTCCCAGGATGACCTTCTTTCCGGAGAGGTCGCCTTCGATCACGCCGTTGGACATAAAAAATGGGACCATCAAGTGGAGAGGCTGTCGGGCCAGACGCCGTGGACGCAAGAGAGGGCCTCGTCGACGGTGCTGTGAACCTTCTCAGCCGAGTAGCCACCGCTCAGGAGGTAAGACTCGACGTGGTTTGGGACTGCGATGGACATCTGCTCGACCATCAAGACCGTCTGGAGGATGGTGTAGTCCCCGAGCTTGACGGGGATTATGGCGTCTGATACGAGGAGCTCGAAGATCTCGGGGGAGATGGGCCGCTCAAACCCTGAGAGGAACGCCTCCATGATCTCGCTCGTCCACTCGTGCTTCTTTCCGCCCTCGTCATCGTAGGGGATGACCACTACTTCTCTAGTCGCCGCGAGGCTCTCCACCAGCTCCTCAGGCGCCACGTCCCCCTCGAAGACGAACTCCAGGAAGCTGGTATGGGGCATCGTCGTAGGGATCTTCGACGCCCTGATGCTGTAGGAGACCTCTTCGAAGACGGTTCCCGCATCGGTTCCCTGGTGGCCGACGCCCTTGCCGATGGAGACGGCGGATGGAGAGGCTCTGACGACGGTGTGGGGGTCGCCGTGTCTTCGATCGATGTTTCCGAAGACCATCTTCAGCCCCAGGGGCCGGGCGGCGAGAGATGCCCTGCAGATCCCGGTGGTGTTGCAGCTGGTGCACTGTATCACCTTCGGCTTCTCCTTGAGAAATCGCTCGTAGTTCTCGAGGCCGAAGAAGAACTCCCGCTCGAAGTCTGCCCGGAGGTCGTCTGTGATCTCGACCCCCTTATCCACCAGGGCTTTTTGGATCTTGTTTCTGTGGGCTCCTCCCATCAGGGAGACGGTACAGCCGTGGGCCAGCCCCGCCTCTACGTAGGGCGTCTCCTGGTCTCCCGGGGTCCCGACCATGATGAAGTCGGAGTCCTCGAAGAACTCTTCATAACCCCCCTGGATCGTGAAGCCCGCACCCTCCCACCTGCCCTTATCGGCGTCGTCCGAGACGTAGGCCTTGGCGTCGCAGAGCCTGACCATCTTGGATAGGATGCTCTTAGCCCTGCCGTGGGGCTGGCGCAAGAGGAGGTTTATATCTCCCTCGATGCCTCCGGCCTTCTTCACAGCGTCGATGGCCAGAATGGTTCTCTTGTTCTCCGTGCCGTCAAATCCAACGAAGCCGGCGTCTAATTTCAATCAGATTCCTCCTTGTGAGGTTAAAGAAGTGTGCTGATATTAACCTTTCCTGCAAAATTCTGGATCTAAGACACGCCGAAGGCGTCGAGGATCCAGGCGGCCACAGCTTCGGCGTTCTGGTCGGGACCGAACCTTTCGGCGTCCACCACCACCCCGGGGTCGACGGGCTCCTCGTAGGCGACGTCTACCCCCGGAACCGTCGCACCCCTCTCCCCCGCCCTGGCGTATATCCCCTTGGGGGAGTAGGCTGCCTTCCGCCCCCGCTCCCGCTCGATGCAGGCTTCCAGGGACGCCTTGACGTAAACCTCGGCGAAGTTGGGGATGAGCCTCCTAGCAAGGTCCCGATATCTTCGTTTGTTGGCTGTAGCGTCGACGATGACGTTCGTCCCCGCCTCCGAGAGGAGCATCGCCATGTAGGCGAGGCTGGCGTATACCACCTCCCTCTCCTGGTCGGTATAGGTGGGCTCTGGGGTTATGACCCGGCGGATCTCGTCGAGCTCCAGGACCTTCACGTCGACGCCCTCCTCTTCTAGCCTCGCCTTCACCCTCTGGGCAATGGTGGTCTTTCCGCAACCTGGAAGGCCTGTGAACCAGACAACCCAAGACATTGAGGAAGATAGCCGTTCCGGCGGATAAATATCATTCCCCCGGATGGCGACGATTCGCAGGGCTCGACGACTTCGCCTGAAGGGGTGGGCTTCGAGGTGTATATGGGCGGCATGGGCCCGGCTATCCGGGATATTCCGCACCGGGTACTTCAAAGAAAATATTCGATCAGACAAAAGATTAATATAAGTGTTCTTGATATATAGAGATGCAACGGGACATATCCTTCTCTGCATAGGGATAATGAGAGGTATAAAAATATGACCAATAAAAGAAACTTCGCGTTGAGAGACAAAGACGGCAACGAGATCGGCGTTTTTACGGGAAAACAGCCCAGGCAGGCGGCTTTGAAGGCTGCAAACCGGGGATACACCGACATCAGGCTGAGGGAGAGGGGAACGAAGAAGGTTCACATCTTCGAAGGCGAGAGGAAGCTGGTGATAAAGCCCTCCAACGCCCCCGACTGGATGCCGAAAGAGATCTGGAAGCCGAACGTAAAGAAGGTGGGCATAGAGAAGCTGGAGACGATCTGAAGATCTCGTCCCTGGAACGTTTGCGGGCGGCCATTCGAGGCCTGGGATCTGTGGCGGCCGCTTCGGGCCGGAGGCGGAAGGCCCGAGGTGGGGAAGAGGCAGGCAGCTGGGCCGTCCGCCATATTATCCTTCCTGTCGCTTCCGTCTTCACCCGTTGATACGCTTTTTTTCTGAGGGGCTTATTTAAACACCACCCCGATCGACGCTGAGAAGGACCCTGATCTCTCCACCCTGGTAATCAGCCGTCGTCCAGAAGACCTCTCTTGTCTCCCCAAATATTTCGTAATATCCGGTCCCCGACCTCTCCTTTTGGACCCTCCTCCCCACCGCCAAAAGCTCCTGGAGATCTGCAAATAGGGGGTCATAGAAGGTGTTTTTTCCGATCTGGTCGGCGTCGGGATCGTAGATGACCGTACCTTCGGGGGTCATCGCCCAGATCTTGGCAGAGCCGCCGGCCTGATACGGCGCCAGGATCTCGCCGAAGAGGACCGTCGAATTGACGAGGACGGTAACAGCTCCCGCGAACCTCCCCCCCTCATCGAAGATCGGCGAGGCGAAGTCCATGGCATAAACCCCCTCGACGCTCTCGATGTAGGCGAGGCCGACGGGCCGTCTGGTGGTGAGGAGCCGTTCGATATGGGCCTGGTCACTTATGCTGACCCCCCGGACGTGCTGGTACTCCTCGGGCATCACCTCTGAGATGACGCCGTCTATGTCGACGGTTATAGCATCTATCACAAAGGGACCGAGCTCCGCCAGATCGTGGAGGACTCCCCGCGCCTCCTCTCCTTCTATCCCCGTCTCGGATAGGGCGAGGCTGGCGCTGCAGAGGGCACCATCGATCTCGGCCAGTTTCGCGTTCACCTCATTGACTGCTACAACGAAGCTCCAGAACAGGTCCCCCCGGGCGGAGTCGTCCTCGGGTCCCGCCTCCTGGGCTGATGCGGCAGGGGCGAGGAGGGCGATGGCGGTGAGGGCTGCGGCCAAAGCAGTCATGACCAATCGTTTTGGCGTCCTTTCAGATATTCTCATATTTTCTGGGGTACTCTTTTGATGGCTCATGGCAACACCAGCATATCTATGGTACGGGAAATGCTTTAATGTATCGAGCGCTCCGCCGACTCACCTGAGAGGTCGGACCTGGGGAGTTTGATCCGTTTGACCACAATTTCATTGTGGTCTAGGAGGACCGGTTTTCTAGAATACACTTCCCTATCGCCCCTCTTTCATGGGGCGGCCGGTCCATCATGGGCTCGTGCATCGTATTCCAGATTTCATAGCTTTATTTGTTACAAAGAGAAACATTTATATGAAAAATAATGCTTTATTCCGCGGTGTTATATGATGAAATGGAATATCGTCATCGCCATGGCTCTCCTGAGCCTTCTGATGGCCCCCGCCGCTGCCCACAGCCTCTGGGTGGAGGCCGAGGACGCGGTGGAGGTCGGCGCGGTTAAGGATGTCTACTCCTTCTTTGGCCACCCCGGAAGTTCGGCGGGGATGTACGTACCCTTGATGGAAGCCTTCTATCTCGTCTCCCCCGCCGGAGAGAGGCTCGACCTCGCGGCGGAGGAGGGCGGCTGGATTCCAGGCTTCGGAAGGATCGGCTACCTCTCCGGCAAGGCCGCCTTCTACTGGCCCGGAGACTACGTCCTCGCCTCGGTGAGGGCGCCAGGGGTCTACGATACGGGATGGCACGGCGGAGAGAGCGATCCGATGCTGGTCATGGATTACGCAAAGGCGATCATCTCTGCCGGGGAAGGGGGCGAGAAGACCTGGGACGGAGGCTTCCCTCTGGAGATCGAGTTCGACAGCGCCCCTTACGGTGTCAAGTCGGGGGATAGTTTCAACGCCGTCGCCACCTCCAACGGCGAGTCCGTCGCCGCCAACTACACCGCCTGGTACTGGACCGTCGACGCCCACACCTCCCCCGATGCCCAGAGGGGGACCGCCGGCGATGGAGGGAGCTTCACCGTCGTCTTCGACAAGGCGGGCCCCTGGGTGATCGAGGTGGAGACGACGACGGACGAGGCGGGAGAGTGGACCGCCACCTACAGCAACCCCTACTACAAGGAGGGGGACCTCGTCTCCTACGAGAAGGTCTGGCACCGGTCCTCCCTCACCCTCTGGGTGAGGTGATCTCCTCCCCCTTTCCACCTTTTTTAATACGATATCTGGATCTTCTGGGGTTCTGATCTACCTGTGCAGTTTGATTTTATCGCGAGTCGAATAGAGTCTCCCAAAGGAAAATCCGAAATTATTGTTACTAAATGTTATACCAAAATCTATTTATCATACTGGGGATACTATCAGGTGGGGTGATTAAAACGAAGAGCATAATTCCGTTGTTACTCCTCCTGATCCTGGGAGGGATGACGATGAACGCCAGCGCCCACGCCCTGTGGGTCGAATCGAAGGATATCGCCGACGTGGGAGACTCTCAGACCGTCTACTTCTTCTACGGCCATGCCGGGAGCGTTGCAGGCTTTTCCGTCCCACTGATGGATGCGGCCTACCTCCTGACCCCGGCGGGCGAGAGGATCGACCTTGCGATGGAGACGGGCGACTGGGTCCCGGGATACGGCTGGGTCCCCTATGGGTATAGTGACGTGGCCCTCAGCAGCTCCGGCGACTACGTCTTCGCCGTGGCGAGGTCTCCTTCCGTCTACGATCCGGGATGGGGCGGAACCCAGCCCAGCAACCCGAGGCTCGGCTACAGCTACGCCACCATGGTGATCCACGCCGGTGACGAGGGGATGGAGAGCTGGGAGGCGGGGGTTCCCCTGGAGATCGTCCCTGAGAAGGCCCCTTACGAGATCGGTGCCAAGGATGACGTCACCTTCAAGGCCCTCTGGAACGGCGAGCCCGTCAACGCCACCTTCACCGCCTACTACTGGACCTGGGACGCCCACGGCGGAGACGCCGTTCAGACCGGGCCCGCCGGGGAGGACGGCCAGTTCACCGTCAGCTTCACCCAGGCGGGGCCCTGGCAGGTTATGGCCAGCGTCGACATCAACGAGCCCGGAAAGTGGACCGCCACCTACGACCACAGCGCTGGAAGGTTCAAGGCCGGGGATGAGGTGGACTACAACGTCGTAAGGTACACCAACGTCATGTCGGTCTGGGTGAAGGCTTAAGCCCTCCCCGCCTATATTTCTTCCCGGCGACCTGCCATCATAAGAAATCAGATTTTTTAATAAATACGGATTATAAAACAGCAAATAGGTATCTTATGCGGCTTAAAAAAACCTTAAATCATATAACCAGCCTTAAATCCCATAACGATCATCCTCGCCATAATCGAGAGGACCAAAAGGATAGAACGGTAGAAGAAGAGGAGGCGATAAGATATGAGACTGCTTTATATCTCGGCATTGGCGGTCGCCGGGCTCGTCGCCCTGGCGTCGGGTCATATGCTCTTTGCGGTATTTCCCGAGGACGTCTGTGAGGACTCGGACGTGAATATATGGATCACATACAGCCACGACGTCGAAGGGGAGACGGCGCCCCAGCTCGCGAAAGCCGTGGTGATCAGCTCCGACGGGACGGAAGGGCTGAGCCTCGCCGAGAGGGACGGCGGCCTCGCCGGGACGGTGGGGGTCGGCGACCCCGGTTGCTACATTCTGGACTATGAGATGGAGCCCACCTACTTCGACCCCGGCTGGATCGGCTTCAGCGGGGAGTCGTCGTTCCTGCCGAAGTATGGACGGGCCATAATGCCGGTGGGGGCCGGCAGGGATTGCGAGATATCCACCGGCGAGGGGCTTGAGATCGTTCCGCAGGTCGATATGACCGGCATCGGTCGGGGCGACCAGTTCAGGGCCGCCGCCCTCTGGAACGGTGAAATGGTGGAGGGAGACTTCACCGCCATGGTGGTGAAGACCCCCGAGGACCTCTTGACGGTCCTCCACGCCTACGAGAGCGAGGTTGAAGGGACCACGGGCGACGGGACGATCGAGTTCGCCCTCTCGAAGCCCGGCCTCTGGGTCGTCTCCTTCGAGGCGACGATCGACGAGTCCGGGACCTGGACCGCCACCAGCGACGATCCGAGCGGCCGGTACCGGAATGGCGACAGCCTAGACTACGACCAGATCGCCCCCACCGCCTACCTCACCTTCTGGTGCGGCAGGTGAAGGGAGGAAGGTGATGGATTGGTCCACATATCCGACGGCGTCCTATCGCCGCCGATCCTGGCGGGGGGATTCCTCCTCGCCGGGGCGATGATCCTTCTGACCTTGAGGGACGTCAAAGCGGAGGAGGTCCCCAAGATATCCCTCATCACGGCGGCGATCTTCGTCGCCTCTCTCGTCCACTTCCCGGTGGGTCCGACGAGTGTCCACCTGGTGATGAACGGCCTTGCCGGGATCCTCCTGGGGAAGAGGGCCTTCGCCAGCGTCGCCGTCGCCCTCACCCTCCAGGCGGTCCTCTTCCAGCACGGCGGGATCAGCGTCATCGGGGTCAACGCCGTCAACATGGGGATCCCCGCCCTCCTCGCCTGGCAGATCTTCGAGGGGCGCCGCGGCCTCACTTCGCCCAAGAGGGAGGTGGTCTTCGGAGCCGTCGCCGGGGGGTTTGCCGTCCTTGGAGCAACCCTGATCCTATCCGCGGAGCTGCTCATCCTCGGGGAGGCGTTCAATGAGATCGCTGCCCTGGTCCTCGCGGCCCACGTACCGATAATGCTGATCGAGACGGCGGTGATAGGGCTGGCGGCAGGCTTCCTCCAGTCCGTCAAGCCGGAGATGCTGATCCGCGCCAGAGGTTCTGGCCATGGAGGTGCTTGACTTTGAGAAGAGCTCTTATTTTGGTCCTCCTTCTCCTCCTCACAGCGGGGATGGCGGAGGCGCACAGGATGTTCGTCGGCCACCGGATGACTCTTGAGATCTTCGCCATCTACGACGACGGCGAGCCTGCGAGGAACGCCGATATCGCGATATACCGGCTGAACGCGACGACGCAAGACTACGACCTTTATGAGGCAGGGGTGACCGACTCCCAGGGGATTTATATGATGACCCTCCCCGGAAAGGGGACCGGCCAGTGGCGTTATGCCATCTCTGGCCACGGCCACGCCGAAGAGGGGTTCATCGGCATATCGAGCGAGAGGCCTTCATCCCCGGACGGAAAGCTATTGACCCTCGCCATCCTCCCCCTGGCTCTGATAGCGTGGAGAGTGAAGAAGAGATGAAGAAGGTCGCGGTATATGCGGTACTGGCGGTCCTGGTATTCGCCGGGACCGCCGCCGGACACCGGATGCTGATGGGCTACAGCATCGAAGAGCTCTCTTTATCCGTCTTCTACGACGACGGCACCCCTGCGGGGGGCGTCGCCGTCAGGGCCTACGACGAGGGCGACCTCGTCGCCGAGGGGTCGACGGACTCCCGGGGGATCTTCACCTTCAGGCCTGAGGGGAGGAAGGTCGAAGACCTCCTCTTCGTCACCTCTTCCGTCGGCCATCGGGCTGAGACTAGGATAGGGGCGGATGGGGTTGTTTCCGTCGAGCCGGAGGTATCGGTGGCAATGAAGGTCGCCGCAGGGTTCGGCTACCTCCTAGGGATAGCCGGGATATCCATGATCTACGCATCGAAGAAGAGGAGATAGGAGGGAGGATGGGGACGGGATCGAAGGCCATCGCCGAGGGGATTGGGTCATGAGCGGCCTCGACATAGACGGTCACGCAGGGATCGACTCTCCGATCCACCGCTGGGACCCCCGGGCTAAGATCGCATCGATCCTCATCCTGATCTTCTCCGTCGTCATGGTGGAGAGCATCAGCGTCGCCCTCCTCGGCCTCGCCCTCTCCGTGGCGATCCTCCTTGCCTCGAGGCTCCCCCTAAGAGAGGTCGCCAGGAGGGTGAGGTGGCCGGTGATCTTTCTTCTTCCCATCTTCTTCATCCTCCCCTTCACTGGCGGGGGGGAGAGGACCGTCGTCATATCGACGGTGGACCTCAGCCTCGACGGCATATTCCTCGGCTCCCTCATTCTGACGAGGGGGGTGGCCGCCGTCATCCTCGCCTACCCTCTATTCGCCACCTCCCCCTTCAACATCACCGTCCAGGCGATGAGGGGCCTGAAGATGCCGGAGGTCACAGCCCAGATATTCCTCTTCACGTACCGTTACCTCTTCCTCCTCAGGGAGGAGATGATCTCCATCGAGAAGTCCCTCGCCTCCAAGAGCTTCGCGAAGAAGACCGACCTGCGGACGGCCAGGGTGATAGGGACCGCCCTGGGGATGCTCTTTGTAAGAAGCTACGAGCGGTCGGAGAGGATATACAGGGCGATGGTATCCCGGGGATACGAAGGGACCCTGCCGTCGACGGTGAAGTTTGAGATGAAGGGGGGGGACTGGGCGAAGAGCTTCGCCGTGACGGGGGCGGCCCTTATGCTCCAGATCATCGATTTCGCTTCAACCCAGGGGGTGATCATCTGACGAAATATGCCATCGAGATCCAGGATCTCAGCTACAGCTACCCCGACGGGACCAGAGCCCTGGACGGGGTCAGCTTCTCCGTCGAGAGGGGGCGGTCGGTAGCCCTCCTCGGCCCCAACGGAGCCGGAAAGTCGACTCTCCTCCTCACAATGAACGGCCTGCTGAGGGGGGACGGGGCGGTCAAGATCCTCGGCCGGAAGGTCGAAGAAGATAACCTCCCCTGGGTCAGGAGCCGGGTGGGGATGGTCTTCCAGGACCCCGACGACCAGCTCTTCATGCCGAACCTGCGGGAGGACGTAGCCTTCGGCCCGCTGAACCTCGGCCGCAGCGGGCCTGAGATGGAGAAAGACGTCTCCTGGGCCCTGGAGGCGGTGGGGCTGGAAGATCTGGAGGGCAAGTCTCCCCACCGCCTCAGCTTCGGCCAGAAGAAGAGGGCCGCCCTCGCGACGGTCCTCTCCATGAGGCCGGAGGTCCTGGTGATGGACGAGCCGACCTCAAACCTCGACCCCAAGTCCAAGAGGGCGGTCGTCTCTCTAATAAGAGCGCTACAAGATTCGGGGACTACGATCATCACCGCCACCCACGACGTAAACATAGTGACGCTGATGGCCGACGAGATCCTCCTCCTGGATAAGAGGGTGGTGGGGTACGGCCCTGCGAGAGAGATCCTCGACAGGAGGGAGGTCCTCGACGGCCTAGGTCTGGAGGTCCCGATCCTGGTGGACCTATTCCACTCCCTGAGGGGCTGCTGCGGCCACCACCACTTCCATGAGACGCCCATCACAAAAGAGGAGGCAGTCGAGGGTCTGAAGAAGATCCTCGGATGAGGGATCTGATCTCGATCGCCTCCCCCGAGACCTCTCGTCTCGATCTTCCTTCTCCTCCCGTCAAAAAGAAAAGATGAGGTGGACCTTCAGTCCGCCTCGGGCTTTATATAGTCTGGCCGGAGGGTCAGGACGGAGAAGTAGCCGGTTCCTACAAAGCTCTCCTCGTCGGCGTCGGGTCCGTGTTGTGGCAGAACCACCATCTCGCCGTCTTTATGCTCCGTTGCTGCGATCCAGAGACCCGGCTCGGGGACGGCGAGTACGACGACTCCATCCTTGTCGGTGACCCCTTCTTCCACGGCTGGGTTTCCGG
>JANKMW010000054.1 GCA_024649985.1 Methanothrix sp. | reverse complement strand
ACGTCCTCCTCTTCGAGGTGGACGGGTCCGAGGGGGCCGTGGTGGAGGCGGCCGAGGAGATCGCCGCCGTCTGCTCGCCCACCGCATCCTCGGTGATGACGGCCTCCGGCGAGAAGGAGATGGAGGAGATCTGGGCCGCCCGCCGCCTCGTCGGAGCGGCGGTCTCTCGCCTCGACCCGACCAAGAGCCGGATCTACGTCGGCGAGGACGTCGGCGTCCCGATAAAGGAGATCCCGGCGCTGATAAGGGAGGTCGCCGAGATCTCCGAGAGGTTCCGTCTACCGGCGATGAAGTACGGCCACATCGGCGACGGAAACCTCCACGTCGCCCTCTTCATCGACGTTCTGGACAAAGACGAGTGTACGAGACTTCTCGCCGCCGCCGACGCCATCCACCGGGCGGCTATCCGCCTCGGGGGAACGGTCAGCTCCGAGCACGGCATCGGCGCCGCCCGGGCGGAGTACATGATGGAACAAGTAGGCTCCGGCGCCCTTTCGGTGATGAGGGCCATAAAACGGGCCCTCGACCCGAAAGGGATCATGAACCCCGGAAAGCTCGGCCTCGACGATGACCATGGACCGCCCTCGGGAGGCGAAGGATGAGAATGAGCGAGGAGAGGAGAGAGGCCGGAATCCGGGCGAAGGACGAAATGAAGATCGACTCCCGGTCGATCGAGCTCTGCGTCCGGTGCGGCACCTGCCGGTCGGTCTGCCCCGCCTTCGAGGTCCTGGGCTGGGAGTCGCGAAACACCCGGGGCAGGATCATGGTGGCGAAAGCCCTCCGGGAAGGGCTCGCCCCCGACACCGATGTTCTGGACAGCCTCAACACCTGCACCACCTGCGGGATCTGCGCCGCAAAATGCCCCGCGGGGGCAAACCCGCCTATGATCGTCCAGTCGGCGAGAAAGGGGCTCGTATCCCAAGGGATCATGACCGAGGCCCAGGCCGGGTTCAGAAAGAAGGTCGCGGGGAGCGGCAACACCTTCGGCGAGCTTGGGGACCGGCTCGGCTGGCTCTCTGACCCCGGCGCCATCAAAGAGAAGGCCGACAGCGTCTACTTCGTCGGCTGCCTCGACTCCTACCGCTACCCCGAGGTGGCGGCGAAGACCTTCGAGATCCTCCGCCGGTTCGGGGTCGCTCTCCTCCCCGATGAGCAGTGCTGCGGCTCCCCCCTCATCAGGACCGGCTCCGATGCTGGAGAGCTCATCGACAAAAACCTCCGCCAGATCCGGGATATGGGAGTGAAGACCGTGATCACGGGATGTGCTGGCTGCCTCTCCGCCCTCAAAAAAGACTACCCCCCGGAGTTCGATGTGGTCAGCGTCCCCGAGTTCCTCGCCGATCGTCTCCCTGAGCTCAAGCTCAAGAGGCTCGACATCACCGTCACCTACCACGACCCCTGCCACCTGGGAAGGCACGGTGGGATCTACGACCCTCCCCGGGAGGTGATAAGGGCGATCTGCGACCTTGTGGAAATGAAGGCGAACAGGGAGAACGCCCGGTGCTGCGGCGGCGGGGGCGGCGTCCGGGCAGGCTACCCCGACCTCTCCCTCGATATCGCAAGACGGAGGCTCCAGGACGTCCCCGATGGCGTCGATGCCATCGTATCCTGCTGCCCCCTCTGCATCAGGAACCTCAGGGATGCCGGCGCCGGGATCGAGGTGATCGACCTCATCGACCTCGTGGCGAGGGCGATCGATCCTGCCTGAACTCGACCCCATCGAGGGTGGCGGCGAGGGAGGGCCGACGACCCAGGTGGCTCCGGCCGGATCCGGCGCCGTCAGGAGATCCCCGCCATCCCGGCGTAGATGTTCCAGGCGCCGACGGCGACGAAGTTGACGGCGATCGCCCCGAGCAAGAGGCCCATGATCCTGGTCATCACCAGAATCCCCGTCAGACCCAGGATCTTGCCGACGTACTCCGAGGACCTGAGGATCACGTAGGTGGCAGCGAAGGTCGCCGTTATGGCGAGGAATACCGCCCCCTTCTCGGCGGGGCCTGGAGCCGTCCCCATCAGGACGATGACGGTGGTGATCGCTCCAGGGCCGGTCAATAGCGGCGTAGCCAGGGGGAAGATCGATACGTCTTCGCGGTCGCCGGCGTCGGCGAGCTCCGCCTCCGTCACCTTCCTCCGGGGCCTCGCCTTCAGCATATCGATGGCCATGATGAAGAGGAGGATCCCTCCGGCGACCCGGAGGGCGTCGATCGTCGTCCCGAAGAACCGGAGGACCAGGTCCCCTGTGAGGGCGAAGAGGACGGCGACAAAGTAGGCGACGGAGGCGGCCCGGAGGGATATCCTCGCCCTCTCCTCGACGGAGGCCTCCGGTGTGAGGGAGATGAAGACGATGGTAGCCTCTACGGGGTTGACTATTATGAATATCGAGGCGAAGGCGAAGAAGAAGTAAGCGAGATGGCTTTCGACCCCGGTCATCGACGTTCTCCCCAAAAGATCCCAAACCTCTCCGTCCCGGACGAGCAACCCCCTCCAGGACGGCCCTCCCCGGGACGAAATGGGGCGAGGAGGGGCGGCGAAGGGGCCAGGGACGGACCTGAAGATACCGATGAAGGGGCAGGGCCAAGGCCAGACCGAGCCCCTCGCACCTCAGGATATGCGCGGCGCCTTGGCTTCGTTCTCCCTCTCGTCCTCGCCGATCGTCTTTCCCATCTTCCCCAGGAGGAGGAGGAAGGCGGTCATCGACCACCCGGCTAGGAGGGCGTTCTTGCCGTCCCTCTTCTGTTTGGCGAGGAGGGCGGTGGCGAGCCCCGCGATCGCCGAGACCAGGTACTCGGGAGCGTCGCTCAATAGGTGGCCTAGGGGGTCGTCCTCGGCGTCGGCGACGTCCCGGTGGAGGACCCACCGGTCGGGGAACTCGTGGACGTGGGACCCCGCCGGCCCCCGGAGCTGCCGGACCGATCCTGGCACCGACTCCCCGAGGATCGTCTCCTTGAAGCAGTTGGGGAGGGTCGGGTACTCCTCCTTCTTGAGGACGTACTTCTTGTGATGGGGCAGCGTCTCTATCCACCGACAGAACCCGCGGCAAGGCTCGCTGCATTTCATGATGATGTCTACTACCTCTGAGCTTAAATAGCTGGCTGAAGCAGGCCTAATCCGGCCACCTCACCCGATGGAGGCGACTGCCATCTGCTGAAATCAGATTGAAAGATATTCGGGGCTTTTTATCTCACCAGTACCAGACGAGCTTCTCCCTCACCTCTTTCAGGGATCCGTCGACCTGCTGAGATCCGATACAACCCGCCGGGAGGGCGTCGAGGATCGCCCCGACATAATCCCTCTTCGCCTCCATCAGCCCTGAGACGTCGGCTTCTTCTGCCTCCACCATCAGCTCCTTCGCAGCAGCCCTCGACCCCTCGATCGACGATCTCAGCCCCTCTCCGGCATCCTGTAGATCAATGGCCCGGGCAGGAAGATCGTTTCGGAGCACGTGAAGCTGGCCGGCGAGATCTATGACCGCTTCAATGAGCTGGCCGAAGGCGGAGGCTTCGGCGTCGCACCTCCCGCCGTGGGCCTCGGCGTAGCCGCACCCCTGGCAGCGGTTGCAGCCTGCGTTTTGGACGCAGAAGGGGCAGGCTTCGGGCTTGAGGGGTAGGGAGTCGAGGAGGAACATCGAGAGGGCGAGGGAGAAGCGGTGGACATCCCCGGATCTCCTGACGTTCTCGATGCCCGCCTCCAGCAGGTCGAGCCTTCTGAGGAAGAGACGGCACCGCGCCTCCACCGCCGCCCTCGCCTCCGCCAGGGACTCTGGGTCTATCGTCGCCGCCGCCCTCGCCCTCTCCTCGGAGGTCGTCATCCCCCTCCCCATGGAGCTTCCGGATCATAAGCCCTTTCCAGATCCACCTCATCATCCTCGCCCTCCAGTGCAGGCCGGCAAACCGGATATAGAACGACGGCAGAGCTTCTGGCGGAGAAGGGAGGCTATGATAGAGTTGATGCTCAAAATCCTGCGGGGCCCCGCCCTATCTGGGAAGACCGAGAGGCTCGCGGCCGAGATGGAGGAAGCCCACCGGGACGGCCCCCTCTCCTACACCTTCATCGGACCCTCCGCGGGGGAGGCGGCACAGTTCGCCGAGAGGTTCGCCAGGCGGGTGGCTGGGCCGGCCCCGGCGGGAAGCTTCGTCCCCCTCTCGAAGGTGGCCGATGACCTCCACCGGGCCGCCCATCCGGACGAGATCCGCCTCAGCCGGGGGGCTTTGAACCTCCTCGCCGCCGAGGCCCTGGCCGGCCTCGATGATGAGGACCTGGGACCCTTCGGACCCCTCCGGTCCTCTCCGGCGTTCTCTCGCCACGTCGCCGAGGCGGTCTGGGACCTCTCGATGAAGGGGAAAGTGGCGATGGCCCAGGCTCTCGCCTCCGAGGAGGCGATCGCCCTGGCTTTGAAGGTCGAAGAGATGGTCCATCGGCTCCGGCCGCGGGGCTCCTTCGACATATCCGACGCCTTCCTAAAATTCGAGCCGGAATCGGTGAGGGGATACGTTAAAAGCAGGTATGGAACCCGGATCTTCGTCGACGGCCTCGCCGACCTCACCGGGGCGGAGATGAATTTTCTCGCCCGCCTCATCCCCTTATTCGAAGAGGGGACGATGACCCTCGACCCTGCCCTCTGGAGGCAGGAGGGTCTTGAAGCGCTTTTGGCCCTCCTGGTGGCGGAGGGGGTCTTCGTCACCTTCGAGGAGTGCCTCCCTGAGAACGGCCCCTTATCGATGGGCCTGGACGCCTTTCTCCGGGACGTACCTCCCCAGCGGGAATCGGACCTTTCGGACCTCGTATCCGTCGTCAGCTACCCCGACCCCGACGCGGAGACCTATGAGATATGCCGGGAGACGAAGAGGCTGATCGTCGATGAGGGGCTCGGCCCCGGGGAGATATCCATCGTCGTCGCAGACCCTCACCGCCGGGGGCGCGAGATCCTCCGGGCCCTGGAGAGGGCGGGGGTTCCTGCGAGGCTGGCGGCGGGGGAGAGGCTCATCGATAGGAGGGCGGTCCAGCTCCTCCTCCTCCCCTTCAGGGCGGCGGCCCGCCGCGACCCCGAGGCGATACTCGCCCTCCTGGACTTGGGCCTCGACGGCGAGGTGGAGACCTCTGGGCCAGTGCTGGCGAAGATGGCCTCATCGGCGGGGCTTCTCCTCCTACCGCCCCAAGGGGACCTTTCAGCCTTGAGGCGAGGATGGCGCGAGAGGTTCAAAATCCACCATGCAGCCCTCATGGATACGGTCCGCCTCCTCTCCGCCGACGATAGAACCTTCGACGCCGAGGTGGAGGAGGTCGAACGGAGGGCGAATCTCTGCATGGATCTCCTTATCCGGTCAGAGCCCCTCTTCGATCGGCTCGAGGAGGTGGAGGCCGCTATAATTCGGGGCGGCATCGACGGCTGGGCGGAGGAGCTTCGGCGCTGGACCGATGTTCTGGATGAGATGCTCTCGGACCTCCCAGACCTGCAAGGGGAGAGGGCAGCGCTCCGGAAGTTTTTGGTCCACCTGGAAAGGCTCGTTCTGATGATGAAGGGGCTTGGAAGAACCGATCTCACCTTCGATCGTTTCCTAACCCTCCTCTGGGACTCCATCTCGGCGGAGGCGGAGCCTTCCGGCCCCACCCCCTCTGGCTCCGTCGAGATCCTCTCCCCGGCCCTCTCCCGGGAACGTTACCGCCGGGTCAAGTTCGTCGCCGGCTTTAGCGACGGCCTCTTTCCGACCCGGAGGGCAAACCCCCTCTACAACCTGCGGGACTTCTCCTGCGGTGGGGAGGGGTGGGCTCAGAACCGCCACCTGATGAGGGACCGAGAAGAGAGGGTGAGGCTTCGGGGCGCCTTTTCGAAGTCGTCCCGGTCCGTCGTCTCTCTTCCGGAGGCTTCGAGGGAGGGCGAGCCCCTCGTACCCTCCCTCTGGCTCTCGAGGATAGTAGGGACGGTCCGGGGGAGGGAAGGAGTGGTCAGGGCTGTCGAACCGATCCCGAAAGCCCCGCCCGCGCCCTTGAGCAATACGGATCTCGCGGTCATCTGCGCCCACGCCCTGGCGATCGGCGGCCGGAGCATCGTCCCGGAGGAGTATCATCAGAAGATCGAGGACCTGGGCCTTTCGGAGGAGGGTGACGGGTTCAGATGGAGGATCGACGACCCCGATCTCTCTCTCGCCCTCCTGGGGAGGAGCTATAGCTACTCCAGGATCCGGGAGTTCGAGAGCTGCCCCTTCAAGTTCTTCCTCAAGCGGGCCCTGGAGATCGACGAGCCGGAGGCCGAGAGCTTCGACCTCTCCCCCATGGAGAGGGGGCTTCTCCGCCACTGCGTCCTCGAAGCCCTCTTCGCCGGGGGCGGGACGGAGGGGCGTCTTCAGATCGGGGCCGAGATGAAGGGTTTGCAGGAAGATGTGATGGAGGTGGTGGAGAGGATGGCGGCGAGGTTCCTCGTCGACGAGGATATCAGGAGGAGGGGGGCTGTCCGGCGGAGGATCGTCGGGGAAGTCGCCTCCGAGATTCTCGGCTACCTCGTCTTCGAGGCGGAGGACCCCGTGAAGGCCGCCGTCGGCGCCAGGGTCCTGACGGAGGTCCCCTTCCGCCTCCCCCTCGGGGAGATGAGGGAGATCCTCCCCCTTTCGGCAGAGAAGTACGCCGATCTGGTCCTGAGAGGGAGGATCGACAGGATCGATCTATCCGTCCCCACGAAGAAGGGGGAGGTGGAGGTCGTCCTCTCGGACTACAAGTCCACAGCCTCCACCGCCGAGTGGGAGCAGCTTCAGCTCTACTCCCTCGCCCTCCTCGCCCTGGGCCACCCCGGCTTGCCGGCTTCGCCGGGTTCGATGAGGGCCCTCTTCAGGATCATCAGAAAGCCCGGGATCTCCAGGGTCCTGGAGGTCTTGCCGAAGGAGGCGAGGATGGTCAGGCAGAGGTCGAAGCCCCACCCCACCTTCTCAGACCTCGACCGCGACCTCCTGGAGGTGCTGGACCGGATATTCGTCGAGAGGTCGTTTCGCAGATCCGCGGATCTGGATGGGTCGAATAATAGCTGCTTCTCCTGCGCCTTCAAGGACGGCCCCTGCATCATGGCGGCCGATGGGAGGTCGAGATGAAGGGCGATCTCTTCATATCGGCGAGCGCCGGCACCGGAAAGACCTTCGCCATATCGGAGAGGTACGTCGAGATCTTCGAGGAGGCCTTCAGGTCTGGGGAGGAGATCGACGTCGGCGACGTCGCCGCTATAACCTTCACCAGAAAGGCGGCGGGGGAGATGAAAGAGAGGATCGTGGGGATGATCGGAGATCGGGCCGGAGGCGACCCCCGGTGGAGAGACCTCCTCTCATCGATCCCCTTCGCCTGGATCGGGACGATCGACTCCTTCGCCGGAAGGATCCTACTGGAGGTCGGCCCCTTCGCCGGGATCGATCCCGGTCTTCGGGTGGCTGCAGCTTCGATATATCGCCCCATCTCCCGGAGGGAGGCCCTCCGGGGTATGGTGGAGAACGAGGACCTTCTGGAGCCCCTTTTGAAGGTCTCTGGCCTCGACCGCCTCCTGGAAGCCCTCATGGTCGGAGAAGAGCTCTACCGGGACAAGATCCTGGCGGCGAGGCCTGCGGGGCCGGCAGATGGCGGCGTCCCCCTCCACCAGGATCCGGGCGTGGCGGCGGACCTGGCAGAGGCGAACGGGGCCTTCCTTTCGCTATTCTCCGCCGTCGACACGGCCCGTCTCGGAGAGATGGAGCGGGAGGGGGTGACGGACTTCTCCGGGGTCCTCCTCGCCCTCCGGGATCTTCTCGTATCCAGGCCGGAGGCGAGGCGCCACCTCCGGGGCCGGTTCAGATACATCATCATCGACGAGTTCCAGGATACCGACCACCTCCAGACGGAGATCGTCGACCTCCTCCGGGGCCCCGATACGAGGGTGGTATACGTCGGGGATGCGAAGCAGTCGATATACCGGTTCAGGGGGGCGGAGGTGGAGGCCTTCGGACGGGCCAGGACAGAGGTGGAGTCGAGCTGCGGAGTGGTCCGGACCCTCGATAAGAACTATCGGTCTCATCCACGTCTCCTCGACTTCACAAACCTCTTCTTCTCCGGGATATTCCGGGGGGGCGGCCCTCTCGGCTGCGCCCCCGTCATCCCCCTCCCCACCGATGGGGTCGAAGCCTGGGAACCTAGGGCGAAGCTCCTCTTCCACCGGGAGGACGAGGCGATGGCCGCGGCCGTCTTCATAAAGAGCCTCGTCGGGAGGAATTTTTCCTTCGTTGAGAGGAGGTCAGACGGCGATGGACACGTCTTCCTCGCCGGAAGGAGGAGGCGGATCTATTTCAGGGATTTCGCCATCCTCATCAGGAAGCTCCGGGGAGGGACAGGGGACCGGTACCGGCAGGCCCTCCAGAATATGGGGATCCCCTGCTACGTCGTCGGGGAGTCGGGGTTCTTCGATCTTCCGGAGATCAAGGGGCTCGTCTCCATCTTGAGCCTCCTGGCAGATCCCGGAGACGATCTCGCCGCGGCGACGGCTCTCCTCTCCCCGGCCGTGGGCCTCGACCTGCAGGACCTGGCTCGTCTTAGGTTTCGGGGGAACTTCACCGACGGTGAGGACGGCGGCCGCCTGAGGGTCGGCCTCATCGACTGTATACCCCAGATGGAGGAGGGGGATATCGCCCCCGGGAGGATGAAGAGGCTCCTCCGCTATCGGGAGGTCTTCGACCGGCTGATGGAGAGAAGAGACCTTCTGAAGCCTTCAGAGATCCTGAAGGAGGCGGCTGATGGGCTCGACTATGAGGTCCGTCTCGCAAAGATCGACCCCCTGAGGACTAAGACCGCAAACTTCCGAAAGCTCTTCGAGGCGGCGGAAGCCCTCGACGAGGCTGCCCCCACCCTCCGGGAGGTGGTCTCCAGGCTCGACGGTTCGTCCTTCGAGGAGCTCGCCCCCGCCTCCGTAGAGAGCGAGGAGACGGACGCCGTCAAGGTGATGACCGTCCACCAGGCTAAGGGGCTGGAGTTTCCCGTGGTCATCGTCGCCGAGACCTCCTGGAGCAGGCCCGCCGGATCTCCCCCCTTCCACTTAAGGAGGGAAGGTGGCGGGAAGGGAGAGGTCGTCTTCACCCTCATCCCAAAGGAGAAGGCAGAGGAGGGGACGGTCCTCTTCGAGATGGTGGAGGAGGAGGAGATGAGGGAGGCGGAGGAGGAGAAGAGGACCCTCTACGTCGCCTCCACCAGGGCGACAGACCTCCTAGGCGTAACCCTCACCACCCCCAAGACGAGGGGATCGAGGCCCTGGAGGGATCTCCTCTCCGGTCTCGTCGAAGCCGGCGAAGATCCGGCGGAGGCGCCGAAGGCAGATCCCGCCTTCGAGGGGATCGTCGAGGTGGTCGACTGTTCCGCCATGGACCCCTCGGGAGCCGTCCCGACGAGAGAAGAAAGGGAGCCAAGGGAGCCGGTGATCCCAGACCTGGGGCTCATCGACCCCATCGGCCTCTCCCATGAGAGCCTCCGGATATCTCCGACCTGGCTCTCGGAGGAGGGGACGGATCAGGACCGCCCTCCAGGATCGATGACGGTGGAGGATTACGATCTCGCCGGAGAAGAGGAGGAGCCTCTGGTGCCTAAGGACCTGGGGCGGCTCGCCCACCAGATCCTGGAGAGGCTGGGAGAGGGGGGAAGGACCCTCGCCAGCCTCGGGTCGGCGGAGCGGCCGACGAGGCCCCCTCACCTCCTCGCCGGGAGGTTCGGCGACGACGAGCTCCGGGAGGTGTGGGCCGTCCTGGACCGGCTGAAAGACCACGAGCTGGTGAGGGAGATAGAATCCGCCGAGGAGGTCAGAACCGAGTACCAGATCATCCGCCCCTTCGGCGAGGACCTTCTGGTGGGAAGGGTCGACAAGCTCGTTCGAGATGAAGAGGGCTGGAGGATCGTCGACTTCAAGTTCGCCGACTCCGCCACCGCCTCGCCGGGGAGCGAGTTTCAGATGAAGTTCTACATCTACCTCGCCCGGGAGCTCTTCTGCCCCCTCCTGGGGGCGCGGCTCTTCTACCTGAAGGACGGGGCGGTCCAAGACGTCTTCCTGGAAGACGAGTTGGTGGAGGGGTTTGAGCTGGAACTCTCGGCGAGGATAGAGGAGGCGAAGGGTCGGTCGACGCCGGGCACCGAGGGCGAAGAGGGCTGAACTCTGCGAAAAGGGCAGTCAGGGGTTGCAGAGGGCGCAGGGCTTGTACCCCCGGGATTTTGCCTCGGCGACCCCGGAGAAGACCACCTTATTCTTTGGCGAGATCCTCGCCGCCAGTCGGCAGTCCAAACGGTGGTATTTATCAGACCCCTCGGATCCGACGAGCTCGTCATCTCCCTCGCCGCCGGCCTCTCTTTCGACCTCGACCTCGATCTCTGTCTTGGCGGAGGGGGGGTGACCGGCCACGTCCTCGCCCTCGACTTCGCTCGCGCCCTCTTCGGCCCGCCGGCCGAGCTCCTCAAGCCCCCTCTTTGCCATCAATATCAGCCCGAGGAGCGCCACCCCCTTCTTCAGGTCGACCCCTTTCAGCGCCCTCTTCAGCTCGTCGATGCTGGAGCTCCTGGAGCTCTCGATGAGGGCGTCGAGGTCCATCTCCTTCAAGAGGAGGAGCGTCTCCACAAGGTCGTCCTCGTTGAGACTCCTCTTCAGCTCCTCCAGGTCCGATCCCCCCGAAGAGGACGAGAGAGCAGTCCAGTCCATCTCCTCCGCCATCTCCAAGAGGTCGGCGATCTCCAGAGCATCCAAACTCTCTTTGAGCTTGCCCAGGTCCAGCCCTAAAACCATCATCATACACCATCCTTGCCTTCTCGAAGATATTATGGGACTTGAAGGTATTTAATAACAGGCCATGACGGATCTGGTCAGATTCTCGAAATACCTCGTCTGTAGAGAGGGAAAAAGACCAATACGTATGCGATGATGGTATAACTCTGGTGATGGTGCCATGCCCTACGAAGAGTTGGACGAACTTCCCAAAAGCGTCAGAGATAACCTGCCCAAACACGCCCAGGAGATCTACATGAAGGCCTTCAACAACGCCTGGGATGAGTACGCCGACCCCGAGGAACGCCGGGGTGATGCATCCCGCGAAGAGACCGCCCACAAGGTCGCCTGGGCCGCGGTGAAGAAGGTTTACGAGAAGGATGAAGAGAGCGGAAGATGGAAGGAAAAGTGAGGGCCTAGACAGTATCGGAAAAAAAATTTTTTGTGATACGCTCCTGCACCCTCAATGTATATTTTTGCTTCC